>JAJRXW010000257.1 GCA_024276095.1 Gammaproteobacteria bacterium | reverse complement strand
CGCCAGTCGGGCGGCGATCGCGCCAGGTCCTCATCGGAGTAGCCCATGATGGCCTTCCAGCGCGGCGAGAACTCCAGGTGATTGTTGATGGCATCGAAATCCCAGGTGCCATCGTTGGCCGTGCAGATCATCAGGGCATCGCGTTCTGCCGTCTTGCGCAGCTGGTCGGTCGCGTCCAGCCGTTGCAGTCCTGACGCCAGGCTGGAGCCCAGCAGCTTCAGCAGCAATTGATGATCGGCACTCCAGATCGCCTGCGGCTGACCGTAGAAAAGGCCCATAAACCCGGTGCGACGTTCGTGCACATCGAAACCGATCAGCAACAGTCCCGCGATCTTGAGTTTGGCCAACTGCAGGGCATCCTGTTCCTGACCGCGACGCGGCGCCGAGGTATCGCGGATACCGAGCAACTTGAGATGCTTCAACCCGCGGTCGAGCCACGGAAAATCATCGAATTGCGCCCCTGCCATGACTTCGGGATTGCACAGGGAAAACGGTGCCCGGGCGGCCAGCACACGCTCTATGGATTCCCCGGATTCATCCGCCAGTGCCACACACACCGCATCGCAGCCGGTGTGATCGCGAATCTCGTCGAGGCAGCCCTTCAGGCTGATGTCAGCCGTTTCCGGGTCCAGGTTCTGGAGATCGACAGCGAGTTTCGTGTAAACGACATCCAGTCCGCCATGCGTGCGGCCCCCGTCCAAGGTTCGCTGCAAGCTGGTCAAGGTTGATGAATAGTTCACGTGAAAAGAATAAATACCTTACATTACACGTACAAGCAGCCACATTCTGGCATGTATTTACAAGAATACAAGCTAAGAACCTGTCTGAGAACGATAATTTACCCGCTGGCCTCGGGGGAATGGCCGCCTTTTTGGCTTTGGCGCAGATCGTGTCTGGACAATCGTGCCAATCGTCCGGCATTGCGCGCCCGCTGTCCCCTTTGTCGGGATGGCTCCCTGCGGTCCGCTTTATTCCCTCCAAAGGGGACACCGGCCACACAATGCCTGGTTTTGACGGGGAGTCCGGCGATCGTGGGCATGGTGCTGCAGTTGAAGACCGAGCCATGATCAGACTGTCGGAAGAGCGAACCCAACCACCGATGTCAGAGGACAGGGGGCGGGGGCTCTTGCAGGCGGAATAAAGCGGACCGCAAGGGAGCCATCCGCCGGAAAGGGTACCCGGCCCCTGGCCTCGGGGACTGGCCGCCTTTTCCGCTTTGGCACAGATCACTATCTGGATAACGTGCCTATAGCCCGGCATTGCCACAGATCGAGCGGCCCTCGAACAATATTCAAGCTAAATCCCGGTTCCGGCGTCAACCATTTCCCGCCCCACCCGTTGTGGCATCTGAAACCCGCGCAAACCAAGGGAGAATGTGATGAATAGCCAGAGAATGCCGATGAACCACCGCAACGGATGGCTGAAGCCGTTGTTGTTACTGTTGATGTCGGGCGTATTCGCCTGGCTGCTGACTGCCTGTAGCGGCGGTGGCAGCAGCGGCGTCGATGCACTGAACCCCGACCCCGAGGGCACCGTCTATGTGACCTTCACCGATGCCGAGGGAGACTTTATCCGCTATTCCGTGGATATCGTGTCACTGACCCTGGAGAAAGCCAACGGTGAGGTGGTCGAGACGCTGCCGAATGCCGCGACGCTGGACTTCACCCAGTACATTGACCTGACGGAGTTTTTTACCGCCGCCCAGGTACCGAATGGAAGCTATGTGCGCGGGACGATCACACTGGACTACACCGATGCGGATATCCAGGTCGAGGTGAACGGCGCGGCTGTTCCGGCCACGGTGGTGGATGCGGATGGCCTGCCGATTACTACCTATGAGCTGAAGATCGAGCTGGAGGACCAGGATCACCTGGTCGTGGCGCCGGGAAGACCGGGCCTGCTCAGTGTCGATTTCGACCTGGCGGCATCGCATGAGGTCGATACCGCTCAATCGCCGCCGCTGGTGACAGCCATGCCGTTCCTGGTGGCCGATATCGATCCGGTCGATGAAAAAGACATTCGGCTGCGAGGACCGCTGGCGGCTGTCGACCTGGATGCCCTGACCTACACCATTAATATTCGCCCCTGGCACCGGCCGGATGGAGACTTTGGCCGGATCACAGTGCATGTCGATGACTCGACGGAATTCGAGATCGACGGGACTGCTTATCGGGGCATCGAAGGGCTCCGCGTGCTGGATACTGCCGGCGCCGGTACGCCGACGGTTGCCTTCGGTACCCTCACGGTTGCCGAGCGTTATTTTCTTGCCGCCACCGTTCGTGCCGGCGACAGCGTACCGGGTTCCGGTTTCGATGCTGCCAAGGGTAATGCCGTTGCCCGTAACGGAAACCTGCTGACCATACGTGGTGCCACCATTGTGCGCAGATCGGGCAGCATTGTCTTCAACGATACCATCGAGGTGCTGATCGGTGATGACACGCGGGTGAAAAAAGCCGGCTACCCGGATGACGCTCTCGATATCGGCGCCATCTCCGTTGGCCAGAGAATCCAGGTCTTTGGCGAGGTCACTTCCGATCCTGCCATTCCGGTCCTGGAGATGGATGCCACGGCAGGCCTGGTCCGGCTGTTGACCACTCGCGTGACCGGCACGGTAAATGACTTTTCAACCGGTTACCTGAGCATGGACCTGCAGGCCATCGATCGACGCCGGATCAGCATATTCAACTTCGCCGGGACCGGCATGACACCGGACCAGGATGCCGACCCGAGCAACTACGAGATCGCTACCGGTAACCTGACCCTGGATACCATCCGGCCGGGAACGGCTGCGAGAGTGTTCGGATTCGTCCGTCCCTTCGGCGCCGCACCGGAGGATTTCGAAGGACGTACGGTCGTCAATCTGAGCGATGTGCGTGCCAAGCTCGGCATCGGCTGGGGAAGTGCCGGTACTGCGACGCCTTTCCTGAGTATCGGCCCCGACGGCCTGTTGCTGGACCTGGACAATCCGGCCATCGGCGAACGCCACCACATCGTTCTGGGCGGTGTCATTCTCAACCTGTTCGACCTGCCGGCCTCGCCGCTGATCGTTCCCGCCCAGGCACGACCAATGCGGTTTGCCATCAAGCAGGGACATCGCGTCCAGGTATTCAGGAACTTCGAGCGGTTCACCGAAACCCTGTCGCGGCTTCTCGATGGCGCCAATACCATGCGCGGCATGTATGCCAGCGGAGGTTACGACCAGGCCACCAACACCGTGATAGCGCATGTGATTGGCGTTCAGATCCAGTCCCCCGGAGAAAACTAGCCTGTTTACAGGCCGCCTGGCTGAACCAGGCGTTTTCGAAGCCCGTGGTCCCCCTGCCACGGGCTTTTTTTACAGTTCGAATTCCTGGCTGAACCCGAAACCCCGGCTGTTGTCGATGATTCGCACCCAGTCCGGAACGATGCGAAAAAAAGCCGTTTCACGCAGTCGCCTGGCAATCATCCATTCATCGGCCCATTTGTCGTAACGGGACGCGGCATCGAATATCGCCCTGATATCCGCGAACCTGGCGAGATAAACGCGCAGCGCGGCGGCGCGCTCTTCCTCGGGAACCCGAAAACCGCGGCCGCGAATCTGCAGCCCCCGGACATCGTGCCATCGTTTGCAGTCCACGTTCACGGTGGCCATTACCCTGTTGTTGGCGAGCATGTCCTGCGCGTGCCGGGTCTGGTGATCGGACACGAAAAACAGGTTCAGATCGGCATCGCTGGCAAAAAACACGCTGGCCGCCCACGGCTGCCCGTCACGGCTGGTCGCCAGCGTCAACGTATGGTGCTCATCGAGCATTTTCCTGACGGCCGGCTTCAGATCGTCGTTCATGGGTCTGTTCACTCAACAACGCGCTGTCGCTGCATCGTTTTGGCATCGATATGAAAAAAACCACCCGTCGCAATCAGATTCCTATGATGCGCCAGGTAAATTGGTCAATAATAGTGGCGCATCGACTGCGTGGAAAGGCGAACAATGGAAGAACATCGTTACAGCGAGTTTCTGGGCCCGAGGTTCTGGTCAACCTGGCTGGGCATCGGCATCGGCAGGGGACTGGTATTCCTGCCGTTCCGGTTTCAGCTGTGGCTGGGGCGGGGCCTGGGCAGGCTGACATACCGGCTCGCCAAAAAATACCGCCATACCGCCACGCGGAATATCGAGACCTGTTTCCCGGACCTGAGCCCTGCCGAACAGAAGGAACTGGTACGGCGTCATTTCAAATGTGTCGGCATGGCGTTTATGGAGATGGGATACGGATGGTGGGCCAGCCCGCGGCGGATTCGCAAACGCATGGAGGTGGTCGGACTGGAGAACCTCATCGAGGCCCACGAACGCGGCAAGGGTGTTGTGCTGCTGACCGGGCATTTTACCTGCATGGAACTGACCTCCATCATGCTGGCCCTGTGCGGCCTGCCGATTCACGGCTACTATCGGCGCAATAAAAGAAACCTGCTGGCCGATGAGGTCATCAAGCGAGGCCGGGGGCGTTACGCCGAAAGCCTGATTCGCAGGGAAGACCTGCGCGGTTTGATCAGGGCACTGCGCGCCAATGCCATTGTCTGGTTCGCTTCGGATCAGATGGTGCGTGAATCCAAGCGCAGCGTGATGGTGCCTTTTTTCGGCGAGCCCGCACTCACCCATACCGGGCTCATCGATATCACCCGGATGAGCGGTGCGGTCGTTGTGCCTTTCCTGCCCATTCGCACCAGGACCAGCGGGCGCTACCGGTTACAGTTTCTGCCGGCGCTGGACAACTTCCCGGGTGACGACCCGAAAAAAGACATGCTGCGGGTCAACCGGCTGATCGAAGCCAAAATCCTCGAAGACCCGGCCCAGTATTTCTGGATTCGCCCGCGGTTTGGCAAGCGGCCGGCTGAATACGAAGACATTTACCGGGCCAGCAAGGCATTGTCCGACGCTTGACCTAACCCGGCCGCGGTTGCGCATTTTCGCGGCTGCAAACCGGGGACACACCCAGCAGGACCACGAATCGGCAGGCAAGAAAAACCCGGCCTGAAGCCGGGTAAGATTCCTTTTCAAAAGAGCAGCACCGCACAAGCGGTCTGCAGCATAACCGTCGCCGATTATGCTTTGACTTTAACTCGTTTCCGAACCAGGCTCATGCCAAGCAGGCCGAGACCGATCAAAGCAATTGTGGAAGGTTCGGGAAGCGCCTGGGGTACACCCTGGGAGGTAACAATACCCCGCAATGTGGCCGTGGCAGATGAACCTTCCAGTACCGAGAATGTGGTCTGGCTGCTGAAACCACTGCCTGATACAACCCCTACCTCGAGCCCCAGGGAATAGGTAGTCCCGTTTGCCGTGAAACTTGCCGTCGGCAGAGCGCCAGGGAATTGAACGATATCTGCACTGGCAACTGCGTCAGATGTATTGGGCGTATTGACCAGAGACAGCAGATAGGTAAACGTTTCGCTGATCCCCCCGGGTGTCGTGAAATTGAGCGTCACATCAAAATCGACCGAGCTTGCCTCCGAGTCAAGGGCGATCGTTCCGTTGAAGTAGCTGATTTCACCAATATCGAAGAAAGTGCCCGTATTCGTGGCAAAAGATGTCCCGGAAAAATCCAGGCTACTGGGCGGACTGCCATCGAAGCCGCTGCCCCAGGTAAAAGAACTCGTTCCGACACCCGAAACCACCATTCCGCCGGGTCCGGCCGGGTTCGAAAAAATACCGGAAGTGGTACCGGAAATCGGTATTGCGTGCACAGACGCGATGTTCAGACCGTAGATAACAAGTACGGCAAACATTCCGGATAACTTGCTGCTCATGCGCATTTCATTCTCCTTGTTTTTATATGGCATAGATCCTTTGCCAGATAGCAAAGAAATTGCAAAAACTATGCCAATATATTTAAACGAGGTTATTCAATGACATGGAAGCATATTGTCATTCCGGGTCCAGCAATGTGTAAACAAACGCGACACCCGGAACGCCAATTCCTTCAGGCAATGCACAAACTCTGGCGGGACCGCACAAGCGTCATGCTACATAAGCGGGAGAACCGCCGGTATTCATCAAGGGGGCAGCAAGCTTGTCCGAGTCGTGTAATTTTGGTGTGATGCCGGAATGAGGAATCGAACCTCAGACCTCTTCATTACGAGTGAAGCGCTCTACCGACTGAGCTATTCCGGCATATCAGATATCAGGCGCCGCAGTATACTGCCATCCGCGCGAAATGTTGACCGGTATTATTGAGTTGCCGCGCGAGGTCGCCTGCGGACGGGGGCCGGTGACCCTTGCAGGCGGATGGCTCCCTGCGGTCCGCTTTATTCCGCCTGCAAGGGTCACCGGCCCCCGTCCGCAGACGGCCTCGCGCGGCAACTCAATAATACCTGGCCTTCGCTCCCTACTTGTTGCGCAATCGAACAATCAGTTCAATGCTTTCGGCACGGGTCCCGGCGGGCAACTCCGGCAAGCTGCCGATATCGAACTCGGCGGGATCGATATCGGTCAATTCCCCGGTATCGGCGTTAAAAAAATGGTGATGCGGCTCGATAGTGGAATCGTAAACCAGCCGGCTGGGATCCAGCGCCACGGCACGAATAATCCCGCTGCGGGAAAACAGTTTCAGCGTGTTGTAGACGGTGGCCTTGGATACACTGCTGCCCGACTCCCGCAGCCTGGCGGATATCTGGTCTGCCGACAGATGGCAGGGCCCTGCCAGCAAGACCGCACCGATTTCGATGCGCTGCCGGGTTGGCTTGACATTCGCTGCCCGCAACCGGGCCTCGACCCGTTGACTGACGTCCATACTAATCCCCGGAAAATCCACAGAATCGCCATTGTAATGAAAAAAAGCCGGAATCTGCACAATCAGCCCTGATTCCCGGTTCGTCGACGATGATCGCACTGCCCTATCCTTCCAGGTCATTTCATCGGGAGCGGAAGGGATGAAAGGATTCACACTGGTTGAATTGGTCGTGAGCCTGCTGGTTGTCGGGACGCTGCTCGCGGTGGGCGCTCCCGCACTGCAAGACCTGGTACTGAACGCCAGAATGACCAGTTCCGTGAACAGTTTCGTTCACAACATCCATCTGGCCCGGCAGGCCGCGCAGACCAGTGTTCGGGATATTGCATTATGTAAAAGCACCGACGGCAGGCAATGTGCTCATGACCGCCGGTGGAGCGACGGCTGGATCGTGTTCGTCAATACCGACAAGGACGATCCGCCACAGGTCGACGACGGGGAGGCCATTCTGCGGGTCAACGGTCCTTTTACCGACGGCACCATCCGGGCCAACCGGCGCGCCTTCGTTTTCCGCCCGTTCAGGAAACGTTCCACCAACGGCACGCTGGTTTTCTGTGACCGCCGGGGCGACGAAAAAGCCCGGGCGGTCATCGTCAGTTTCACCGGAAGACCCCGGGTTTCGAGCCGAAATTCACATAATAAACCGTTGAAATGCGCGCGATAAGCTACTGTTTTAACGGGGGAATAGCCGCTCATCAGCGCCGAATATCCGCTCGTCGGAAATATTTGCAGCCACCCCGGTCAGCGGGCAGCATGCGGCTCCATGAACAACAGACCTGTAAATGGCTTCAGCCTCATCGAGATGATAGCAACCCTCCTGGTCGTGGGCATCGTGCTGGCGGTGGGCGTCCCCTCGTTCAACCAGTTCATGGCCAACAGCCGGATGGCTGCGGTTGCCAACGACATGGTGACCGCGATGCACGCGGCCCGCACCGAAGCCATCAAGCGTAACCAGGTCACCACTATTTGCCCGAGCGCCGACGGCGCCACCTGTGCCGCCGCCGGAGAACTGGAGATCGGCTGGATCGGCTTCGTCGACTGCACCGCCGTTGCAGGTGCCGGGCCCTGTATTCCCAACGGCGTCGTTGACGGAGCGGATACCGTATTCATGGTTCATGACGCCTTACCCGCCAACATCCTTTTCGACCATACGCTTGGCGCTCGGATGATTTCGTTTAATGCCAACGGCAGCCTCGCTACCCTGATGGGAGGGGTGCCGCTGATCACCGATATTCAACTGTGTGATGACCGGGGTAACGTGGATACCGGCGGTGGCATAGCTGCCGGACGCTGGGTACAGATTTCACCCACCGGGCGCCCGCGTATCTTCCGGGATCAAAACACCATTCAGGGCGGCGCAAACCCGCTGCCAGGCTGCTAGGACGTTTTTCACGATGCGATCGAACAGACATCTTGCCAACAGACATCTTGCCGGAACAAAGCAACGCGGTTTCACGCTTGTCGAAGCACTGGTCTCACTGGTTGTGCTGTCAGTGGGCATGCTCGGCATTGCCGGACTCTATGTAGAGGGGCTGCGCGCCAACAAGACTTCTATTTACCGAACCACTGCCGTCACACTCGCGGCGGATATGGCGGATCGTATCCGCGCCAATCCACCGGCGCCGATCAATCCGGCCGCACCGGCCAATCTCTATGCCGGTGCCGGCCCGGGCGCCAACAACCAGTGCGTCAATGGGCCGGGTCCATGCACCCCCGCTCAACTCGCACAGGACGACTGGTGGTGGTGGACACAGGATATGAATAATCGCCTGCCGGCAGGATCGAATGCCACGGTCGTTGTCGGCCCCACACCGGGAGGCATTCCGACAACGACTTTTACGATTACCGTCAACTGGCCGGAAACCGGCCAGGCCGTGAATTCCAGCTATGTTCTGACGATGCAATTATGAATACGTTCCTGCACAAAAATCCGGAGCTGTATGCGCCCGAGCGGGGCATGACCCTGATCGAGCTGATGGTATCGATGGTCATCGGCATGTTCCTGATCCTGGGTGCAGTGACTGTCTACATGCAAAGCAAAACGAATTACCGGACTGCCGATAATTTGTCCCGGGTCCAGGAAGATGTCCGTTTTGCCATGGATACCATAGAACCGGACATCCGCCTGGTTCGTTTCTGGGGGCGCAACAACAACGCTACGCGAATTCTCAATCCTGCCGGTGTCGCCGTTTTCTGCGGGGGCGCCGATATCAGCAACTGGGCGCTGAACCTGACCCAGAGCATCCAGGTGGTTGACAATGTCTATAACCTGGCCGCCATTCCCTGCGCACCGAATACCGTCGCCCGGCCGAATTCGGATATCCTCATCACCCGCCATGCCAGCAGCCGGACCATGCCCCTGAACGCGGGCCAGATTCAGCTGCAGGCAGATCTCTCGGAAGGCCAGTTGTTCAATAACGGCGTCGTGCCCGCGGGTTTCGGCCCGACATCGCAGACTCACGACCTGGTCGTCAATATCTACTATGTGGACAACAGCTCCAATAACCCCAACCCGGCAGCACGCTTCGCCACACCTTCTCTGCGGCGCAAGACACTGGTCAATGGCGTGATGAACGATCAGGAAGTGATCCCGGGCGTTGAGAACATGCAGATACAGCTTGGCCTCGATACCGACGGCTCGGGCAGCGTCGACCGTTATGTCGACCCGAGCAATCCGATCGTCGCGGCCTCCACGATAATGGCCGTCCGGATCTGGATGCTGGTCCGTGCCCAAACCGAGGAATTCGACTACACCGATGTCGGTCCCTATACACCGCTGGATGCCGCGCTCCCGCAAATTGTTCCGGGCGGCGCCCCGGGCCCGGCCACCCTGTTCCCGGCCGGCTTTCGCCGCCTTCAGGTAACCAAAACAATTTTTCTGAGAAACTAGTCATGAACGCTATGCTGCATTATAAAAAATCACAGCAGGGTGCAGCCCTGATAGTCGGGCTGGTCCTTTTACTGGTCCTGACGATACTGGCGATATCGACGATGAGCACATCGCGCCTGGAAGTCACGATGGCCGGCAACAACCAGTATGCCGAGAACGCCTTTCAACTTGCAGAGACCGGTAATGCCGTCGTCTTTCAGCAGATTAATGCCGGCCAGATATTCCCGATTCCCGATGCAGATCTGCCGCAAACCGCGCAAATCAATGTTCCGGATCTGGGCGGCGCTTATCAGACCCAGGTCACCTGGGCCGGCAACGCGGGATTTACCGATGAGTACGGCACGGATTTCTGCCAGTACGTCTGGATTAATTCATCGATAGGCACTTCATCCCGGCAGGCAAGAACGGTTCACCGGCAGGGGTTCTGGATCGTTGGCGATCCCGACGGATGCGCCGGACTGTAGCCGCTGATTTGTAATTTTGCAGGCGGGGCTGCCCCTGCCAGGAGATAGGACCATGAATTTAAGAAAACCATTTGTAGCAGCAGCGGCCATCGCGCTGGCATGGAGCGGCACGGCATTCGGCGCACTTGAATTGCTCGAAGATGCCTTCGAACTCGACCTGACCCAGTTGCGTTTGCCGTCATTCAGCACCGATCAGATGACGATCAAGGAATGTGATGACTGCGAAACCCGGACAGTACGTGTCGACAACAAAACGACCTACCATCTCGGGGGGCAGAGCATGGATCTGAATGAATTTCTGCGAGCGACATCGCTGCTCGGCGAGAAGCAGGAAAACATGGTCACCGTATTCTATCTGCCGGAAAGCCTGGTAGTCACGCGGATCGTTGTCACTACGACCGGCTAACCGGGCACCCAGACGGAGGAAATGAAAATGAATGCAGGAAGCAGACAGGCACTTTGGGTGCTGGTTGGAATGGTTACGGTATACGGCTCGGTATCGCCGGCTACAGCAGATGACACGGAGCTTTTCATTGCCGATGCCAACCCGCTGGTCACGGGCGCGCAGCCCAATATACTGTTCATTGTCGATAACTCGGGCAGTATGGGAGCCAACGTCACCACACAGGTGGCATGGGACCCGAACCAGACGTTCTCCGGCTGTTACGACTCGGATGCGCTTTACTTCAGCACTAATGGCAACAAGCCGGGTTGCGGCAGCAACCGGTATATCTGGAAAACCTCCAACTTTTGCGATGCATCGGTTGCTCCGCTTGCCGGTCTTGGCCAGTACAACGACCGCATGCTGGGGTGGCGCCAGAACCGGAACCGATGGGAAAACCTCAATCGCAACAGGAAAAACAGGCCCATGGAGTGCCGCGCCGATCGCGGTGTGCATGGCCAGAATGCGGGCGATGCCGCTGTCTTTGCATCGAGTTCATCCGCGGGTCCGTGGACGGTCGCCCTGAGCAACGAACCGCAATGGAGCACCAACTACACGATTTTTGACGGTAACTGGCTGAACTGGGACCGCACCGGCGGCTCGGTCACACAAACGCGGCTGCAGATTGTCCAGGACGTGGTGGTAAACCTGCTGTCCAACCTCAATGGTGTGAATGTCGGCCTGCAACAGTTCAACTTCCAGTCCGGCGGCCCGATCTCCTATGCAATGGAAGATATCGCTACGGCCAGGGGACAGATACAGGCAGCCGTCAATGCACTGACCCCGAGCACCTGGACGCCGTTATCCGAAACGCTTTATGAAGCCGGACAATATTTCGCCGGGCGAAATGTAGAATATGGCGATGTCGGCCCGGTCATCAGTGTCGCCGGTTCCCGCGTCGGCAACACGACATCATCCAACAGCTACCAGTCGCCGATCGAGTTTGCCTGTCAGAAAAACTACATCGTACTGCTGACGGACGGTGAGCCGACAAGAGATACCGGCGCACAATCCAGTATCGAAGGACTGCCCGGATTCGCTGCAGCAACAGGCTCGAGCAGCTGTGACGGCGGTAACGGTAACGGCGTTTGTCTCGACGATATGGCGGCCTATTTGTATAACCGTGACCTGAGTCCTGCCGGCGGCACACAGAGCGTAACCACCTACACGGTTGGTTTTACGATCGACCTGCCGATCCTTGCATCGACTGCCGCCCGCGGCGGCGGCGAATACCTGCTGGCCGATGACACGGCAAGCCTGTCGACAGCGCTGACAAAAATCGTGCTGTCCATCCTGGAGGACGCTACGACCTTTACCGCGCCATCGGTACCGGTCAACGCCTTCAACCGGACGCAGAACCTTCAGGATCTGTTCGTCTCGGTATTCCAGCCGGCGCCCAACGTTCACTGGCCGGGTAATCTGAAAAAATACAAGCTGATCGGAGGTGTACTGGTCGGCCAGGATTCTCAACCGGCTGTCGATCCGTTGACCGGCTTTTTCGCCGACAGCGCCTTCAGTTTCTGGTCGGCTGCCGTGGACGGCAAACAGGTTACCGAGGGCGGCGCAGCCAACGAGCAACCCGTGTATACAGCCCGTAATGTCTACACCAATATTTCCGGAAACAATCTCACGGCTGCGAACAACCTGGTCGTGACCGGCAATGGTGGCTTGACCGCGAACATGCTGGGCGCACCGGCAATCGAGCGGGACAACGTCATCAACTGGGCGCGTGGCCTCGATCTGTTTGACGAGAATGACAACGGCGATACCACTGATACCCGTTTTGTCATGGGCGATCCGCTGCATGTTCGTCCGGTTACCGTAATCTACGGTGGCACGGCCGCCGCACCGGACGCAACGGTTTTCGTTTCGACCAACGACGGCTATCTCCATGCCATCGACCCGGACGACGGCTCCGAACTGTGGGCCTTTATCCCCGAACGCTTGCTGGGACGGCTGTATGACCTGTACATCGACGGCCCCTCTCCCGCCAAACAGTATGGGCTGGATGGAGAGTTCCGTGTCTTCATCAAGAATAACGATTACGCTCCCGGCATCTCCGGTGCAGAAGAAGTCATTCTGCTGTTCGGCATGCGCCGGGGTGGCGACGCGCTGTTCGCGCTCAATGTAACCAATCGTGCCACCCCTGTGCTCGAGTGGGTCATTGACAGCACGACACCGGGTTATGCGGAGCTTGGCCAGACCTGGTCGAGACCCCAGATCGCCAAAGTCAACGTCGGCGGCACCGAGAAAACCGTTGCGGTCATCGGTGGCGGTTACGACACGACGCAGGACAATCTCGGCTACAGCACCGACAACATCGGCAACGCCATCTACATGGTTGACATCACGGACGGCAGCCTGGTCTGGAGTGCCGGCAGCACCCCTGGTCACGACCTGGTGTTGCCTGACATGGTCAACTCGATCCCGGCATCCGTCAACGTCCTGAATCTTGGACAGGATAAACTCGCGGATCGCATGTATGTGGGCGATATGGGCGGCCGCGTGTGGCGCTTCGATATCAATAACGGCGCCATCGCTACCGATCTCGTCGACGGCGGCGTGCTGGCATCGCTGGGTGCCGCGGATATCGGTGCCGGTGCACCTGCTGCCGACACCCGTCGTTTCTACAACCGGCCGGAAGTAGTACCCCTGACCATCGGGGACAAGCTGGTATTCTCGATCAATATCGGTTCGGGCTACCGCGCTCACCCGCTGGATACCACGATCAACGACGAGTTCTTTTCGATCCGGGATTTCGTACCGCTGCAACCGATCAAGACGGCAGACTACGGAACACCGGTCATCAGAACCGACCTGGTGGATATCACGCTCCTTCCGGAAGCCGAGCTCAATTTCACCGATGCCGGCTGGCGTCTGGGCATGCAGGCTTCGGGCGAGAAAGTCCTGTCCAGTTCGATTACCTTCGACGGCACGGTGTTTTTCACTTCATTCAGCCCTCCGGGTGCTGCGGCCGGTAACCAGAATTCCTGCGTGGCATCCAACGGCCAGAACCGTGTCTACGCGATCAGGGTCACCAATGGCGCACCCATCAAGAAGCCTGACGATCCGCTCAATCCCACACCCCCGCTTCCGGAAGACCGTTATACGGAGCTGAAGCAGGGCGTATCGCACCGGATCCGGTATTCTTCTTCCCGGCCGATACCAACGGCGAACCGATTATCTGTGTCGGCGCGGAATGCTTCGACCCGGATACCGGCCGCGGTGGCGGACGAACCTTCTGGGTGGAAGACGAGACACAGTAGGAGCCTGAGACCATGAAGCATCAAACGGGATTCACGCTGGTAGAGCTCATGATCGTCGTGGTCGTGGTATCCATCCTGATG
>JAJRXW010000023.1 GCA_024276095.1 Gammaproteobacteria bacterium | reverse complement strand
GCGCGTTTCGCCGAAGCGTCCCTTCAGCCCGGCATTGAATGCATTGGCCGCATTCGTTGAAATCTCTGCACCGAACAGGTCGAGTGTGACCGAATAGTGAAAATTGATTTTTTTCTGAATCGTCGGTAAATCGATCACGCCAAACCTGCGCACTGCATCCGTGTCGTTCAGGTCGGTAATGCCGTGCTCGTTCATGATCTCGCAGGTTTTCCGGATGACGCGTTCGACGCCGGTTCTGCCGACGAACATGTGATGGCCTTCCTCGGTGAGCATGAAACGGCAGGTTCGCGCCAGTGGGTCGAAACCCGACTGGGCCAGCGATTCCAGCTGCATCTTGCCGTCCCGGTCGGTGAAGGTCGTGAACATGAAAAACGACAGCCAGTCCGGTGTTTCTTCGTTGAAGGCGCCGAGAATCCTGGGCTTGTCTTCGTCTCCGGAACGGCGCTGCAGCAGGGCCTCGGCCTCTTCCCGGCCATCGCGGCCGAAGTATTTCTGCAACAGGTAAACCATCGCCCACAGGTGGCGGCCTTCCTCCACGTTGACCTGGAACACGTTTCGCATATCGTAAAGAGACGGCGCGGTTTTACCCAGGAAGCGTTGCTGTTCTACCGAGGCCGGTTCGGTATCGCCCTGAATCACCACCAGTCGCCGCAGCATGGCGCGGTATTCGCCGGGCACCACCTGCCAGACGGGCTCACCCTTGTGCTTGCCGAAGCCGATGGTGCGCCCCTCTTCCCTGGGAGCGAGCAGTATGCCCCAGCGGTACTCCGGCATTTTGACGTAGCCGAATTTCGCCCAGCCTTCCTTGTCCACCCCTACTGCCGTGCGCAGGTAGACGTCGAAATCCTGAAAGCCGTCCGGGCCCATGTCTTTCCACCAGTCGATGTATTTCGGATACCAGGCTTCCAGGGCGCGTTTCAGCCGCGTATCCGAGGCCAGGTCCACATTGTTGGGAATCAGCGAATCGTAATCGATTTCAGTCATGCTCAAACTCTCTTGCGGTCGTATTCTGCCCGGCGGCCGGTGCCGTAGAGCTTCAGGGCGCCTGCTTCGCCGACGGCGTTGGGGCGTTGAAAAATCCAGTTCTGCCATGCGCTCAGGCGGCCGAAAATCTTGGTTTCCATGGTCTCGGGTCCGGCGAAACGCAGGTTGGCTTCCATTCCGGTCAACGCATCCGGAGAAAAACTGGCGCGTTCCTCGAGCAGCAGCCGGATCTCGTCTTCCCAGTCGATATCGTCGGGGGCAAAGGTCACCAGGCCGGCGTCCAGGGCAGCGGGCGCATCCAGCGGCCGGCCGATCAGGCTGCGGGCGTTTTCCAGTGCCGCTTCATCGCCCAGGAATCTTGTCTCCAGCCGGGTCAGGCCGTTACCCATGGTCAAGGGACCGAAATTCATTTCGGTCAGCGAGATTCGCGGTGCCGGTTGCGGGTTGTCTTCGAGCCGGCCATCGAGCATATAGCTGCGATCGACCGCGAACAGCAGATCGGCCAGCAGCCCGGTGAAGCAGCTGCCCGGCTCGACGAATGCGAAGGTGGTACGCGACGTCACGTCCAGGCGTTTCCATGTTCGTCGCGCGAACAGCATGATTTCGCGCACCAGCCAGTCATCGTGATGTTGCCACAGCAGGGCATCATAGGCCGCGACCCGTTCGCCATTGCCGTTGGTCTTGATGATCAGCGTGCCCAGCGTCGGCTCGTTGAAGCGCAGATGCAAAAGCGCATTGTCGATCGCCCGCAGCACCGCCAGTGGCCAGAATTCCGCTCCCCGGGCCTTGATGTCCATGAGGGTTTCGGGCGCATCGCAATCCGGGCCGTCGATGGTCAACGTGGCGCTGTGGCCATCGCGGTCCATGCTGACCGAAACGAAGGGATAGTGGATGGCGCTTTCATCGACGTGTTTGTCCAGCGGCGGCAATGCGATCCCGGTTTCGTCACCGGGGCGATCGGAGCGTTGTGCCAGCTCCAGCGCTTTTTCGCTGACCCGGGCGTCGAATTTCGACTTGGGAACGATTTCATCCACCAGCCGCCAGTCCACGGCGCGCTGACCTTTGATGCCTTCTTCCACGGTGCAGAACACATCGGCCAGGTCGCGGCGCACTTTACGCTTGTCGACGACCCGGGTCAGTCCGCCGGTGCCCGGCAGCACGGCGAGCAGCGGCACTTCCGGCAGCGAGACGGCGGCATTGCCGTCGTCGATCAACATGATGTATTCCGTCGCCAGGGCCAGTTCGTAACCACCCCCGGCCGCCGTTCCATTCAGTGCCGCGAGATAGACCTGACCGGAATTGTGGCTGGCATCCTCGAGGGCGTTGCGGGTCTCGTTGGTGAACTTGCAAAAATTGACCTTGTGCGAGTGGGTGGACAGACCGAGCATGCGGATATTGGCGCCCGCGCAGAACATGCCGGTTTTTCCCGAGCTTACGATGACGGCCCTGACCCCGGGATGCTCGAAGCGCAGACGTTGGGTGACATCGTACAGTTCGATGTCGACACCGATGTCATAGGAGTTCAGTTTCAGCTCGTAGCCTTCGAACTTCGCCCCGCTTTCGTCGACATTCATGACCAGCCGGGCGACCGGTCCGTCGATGGTCAGTTCCCAGTGGCGGTATTGCTCCGGGCTGGTCCGAAACTCCAGGGCCGGCGTCGATACCTTAGCCGTATGGTGGGCAGCATGCATAATAATGCACCAACTTGCCAAAATAGTGATAGAAGATGCACAATAATAACATTGATCTGCCCCTTGGCAATGCGCGGTAGCAATGCGCGGCAGACCGAATATTCAGCGATATTCACCTGAGATAGCCAATGGCCGTACATCCCGATACCAGCACTACCGACAGTTCTGCTGACAGCAGTGCCGATAGTCCGGGGCTATTGGCGCAGGTCGGCGAGAAGGTCCGCAACCTGCGGGCGCTGCGGGGCATGACCCGTAAAATGCTGGCAGCGCATTCCGGGGTTTCCGAGCGTTACCTGGCGCAGCTGGAGCAGGGCCGCGGCAATATTTCCATCGCCTTGCTGGACCGGGTCGCTGCGGCGCTGAAGATCGAGGTTGCCGAGTTGCTGCGCACCCGTGGCCACCAGACCGCCGAGCAGGTACTGGTAGCGGAGCTGTTGGGAGAACTGACGCCCGAAGATCAGAAAGTTGCGCTGCAGATTCTTTATGAGCGGTTTTCGTTGCCGACCGCCTCGCAACATCGCATTGCGGTGATCGGCCTGCGCGGTGCGGGGAAATCCACGATCGGTTCCATGCTGGCCGAGCGGCGCGGGCTGCCCTTCGTACGCCTGGTGGGGGTCATCGAGGAGATGGCCGGGATGAGCGTGTCGGAAATTTTTTCGCTGTCCGGCCAGGCCCGCTATCGGCGCCTGGAAGAGCAGGCCCTGGTGGAGACGCTCAAGCGGCATGACCGGTGTGTGATCGAAGCGGGCGGCAGTATCGTTGCCGAACCGCGGTTGCTGAATATGTTGCTGACTACCTGTTTCGTTGTCTGGTTACGTGCCCGGCCCGAGAAATATATGGAGCGCGTTGTCGCACAGGGTGACCTGCGGCCGATGCGCGATCATGACGATGCCATGTCGGACCTGCGCCTGATTCTCAGCGAGCGTGAGCCGTTTTATGCCAAGGCGCATGCGACCGTCGATACATCGGACCTGAGCATTGCAGCCAGCCTCGATGCAGTCGCCCGGGCCGTACCCGGGAATATTGCCGACACCGGCAAGCCGCGAACGCCCGGTACATGACGCGGCAGATAGCGAATGGCGACCATCACCTATATCGAGTTCGACGGAACAGCCCACGAAGTGGAGGTTGTGGCCGGCAGTTCGGTCATGCAGGGGGCACAGGATAACGATGTGCCCGGCATCGTTGCCGAGTGCGGCGGCACCTGCAGCTGTGCAACCTGCCACGTCTATGTCGATGCTGCGTGGATAACAAAAACCGGTGAACCGGACGTGCTGGAAGAGGGTATGCTGGAATCTGTCTGGGAACGCCGCGACAACAGCCGGCTCGGGTGCCAGATCGAAGTGCGGGACGAACTGGACGGGCTGGTGGTCAGGCTGCCGGAAATGCAGATCTGACGGCAGGCACCGGCACCACGATGTAATCTGCGGGCGGGATCGTCTGCATATCTGCGGCCGGCGGATACCCGGCAGGCAATGCCCGGCGGAAGGAGAACCGTTTGCTACAGCGAATGACCCTGATCGGTCTGACGGCCATGATGGCGGTTTCCACCGATCTCTATCTTCCGGCAATACCGCAGCTGATCGACAGCCTGGGTGCGGATATCAGCCAGGGACAGCTGACGCTGAGTGCTTTTCTGCTGGGTTTTGCCTTCGGCCAGCTTGTCTATGGCAGCATTTCCGACCGCTATGGCCGCAAGCCTGTGCTGTACGCCGGCCTGGCCATTTACCTGCTCGCTACGCTGGGTTGCGCGGTTGCCGCGGACATCGACACACTGATTATCGCCCGTTTTATCCAGGGTCTTGGCGGCGCCTGCGGGCCGGTCCTGGCCCGCGCCATTGTTTCGGACAGTTACAACCGCATGGATGCGGCCAGGGTGATGGCGGCAATCGCCGGTGCAATGGCAATCGTGCCTGCCATTGCGCCGGTGTTCGGCAGCTGGCTGCTGTATGTTTTCGACTGGCGGGCGCATTTTGTACTGCTGCTGATTCTGGGTGTCGTCACGCTGGCCGGTGTCATTCGCCTGCCGGAGTCCTGTACGACGGTCGGCGATGCTGCTTTGAAACTGAGTACCCTGTTCAGTCAGTTCTCCTTATGTTTGCGCCGGCGCGAGTTTGTCGGCTTCACGCTTTGCGGTGGCGCCACCTATGCCGCCATGTTCTGCTACATTTCCACCTCGTCGTTCATCGTAATCGAATTGCTGGGCGTTGCGCCGGAATATTTCGGCTACACGTTCATGAGCGTGGTACTGGGCTACATCAGCGGTGCAACGGCCAGCTCCCGCCTGATCAATCGATGGGGCGTCATGAAGGTGCTGACCCTGGGGCAGCTGGTCGGCCTGACGGCCGCCGGAATGTTGCTGGTCCTGGCCCTGTTCGATGTCTACTGGCTTGCGCCCGTGCTGGCGGCCGTTTTCCTGGTGTTCATGGCGGGCGGGCTGTGCCTGCCGATCGGCCAGATGGGCGCTATTTCGGCCCTGCCCAAAGCTGCCGGAAGAGCCTCGTCCGTGTTCGGGTTTTTGCAGATTGCATTCGCATCGCTGCTGGGCTACGTGGTCGGGCTGTTCTACAACAACACCCTGGTGCCCACGGCTACCGGGGTCGTCGTGGCGGCCCTGATTTCCGCAACGGGTTACCTGATGGTCAGGACAAAGCAGCATGAATTACCTGATTCCTGAGAAAATCGAAACGCAACGGCTGGTTCTTCGTACTTTCAGGGAGGACGACTGGTCCGATCTGCACCGGCTGTATTCCGATCCGGAATGTACCCGCTACACGATTGGCCGGACCCTCACCGAAGGCGAAAGCTGGCGGGCAATGGCCGGGATGATCGGGCACTGGCAACTGCGTGGCTATGGCCCCTATGCCGTTGAAGAAAAATCCACGGGGAAGGTCACAGGGCCGGTCGGACTGTGGTATCCGCATGACTGGCCGGAGCCGGAAATCAAGTGGGCGCTGTCGGGTTCGTACTGGGGGAAAGGATATGCCAGCGAGGCGGTTCGGGCAGTCAAGCGCATGGTGGCTGAGCATATTCCGGAGCTGTCGCCGATCAGCCTTATTTATGCCGAAAACGAACGCTCGATCAGGCTCGCGCTGGCCGTCGGCGCAAAGTTCGAAAAGAAAATCGAGTTCAGGGGATCGACGGCGCATATCTACCGGCATGCCCGGTCTCCGGTCACCCCCCGGCAATCGGGGGAAAGAAGATGACTTCATCGTCGTCATCGATGGGCTGGTCGTTCTGGGCATACGCCTGGTTGACCGCCACCTTGCTGACTTCGATGAACTCGAACGCGTCTTCGTATTTTTTACCGCGCGTGGCCAGCCAGTCGATCAGCATGCCGACGGTTTTGACTTCAGCGGGCAGTACGATTTGTTCTTCCTCGCAACCGGTTTTTTCCTTGAGCCAGGCGAAATATTTTATTTTCATCGGCTTGACCGGTAACGGGTGGTAGAGATGCTCAGCGGTTTACCATGTCACGCAAAACGTTTTTGACGACTTTACGCATTTCGTTTCGTGGCAGGCTGTCGACGAACAGTATATCCCGGGGATGCTTGTATTTCCCCAGTTTTCCGTTCAGCCAGTCGAGTACCCGGTCCTTTTTCAGCTCATGGCCTGCCGGGCAGGCAATGACCGCTACCGGGACCTCGCCCCAGCGGGGGTCTTCACGCCCGACAACCGCAACCTCCAGGATATTGGGGTGGTCCATCAGCACATTTTCTATCTCGGCCGGGTAGATATTCTCACTGCCGGAGATAATGACATCCTTCTTGCGGTCGACGAAGCGATAGCAGCCTGTTTCGTCGACCTGGCCGATATCGCCGCTGTGGAACCAGCCGTCAACGAGGTTGTCCCTGGTGGCGTCCCTGTTGT
The DNA here is from genome assembly GCA_024276095.1 of Gammaproteobacteria bacterium. Classification (GTDB taxonomy): domain Bacteria; phylum Pseudomonadota; class Gammaproteobacteria; order Steroidobacterales; genus JAJRUG01. The sequence continues at coordinate 7,262 of JAJRXW010000023.1, read as the reverse complement.
TCCAGTAGTGAGACATGACATTTTTTCCGCGGATCAGGATTTCGCCCGGTTCGTTTACCGCGCAGTCTTTTCCCTGCGCATCGACAATACGAATATCGCAGTGCATGGCGGGAAACCCGATCGAGCCGGCTGTCGCAAACGCATTGCCCATCGTCTGGTGTATGGCGATGGGGCAGGTTTCGCTGGCGCCGTAGACCTGGATGAGAGGAATCCCCCTGTCATGCCAGTAGCGAATCATTTCGTCGGGAATGGTGGTTGAGCCGGTCAGCACCGAGCGCAGGCTGGACAGGTCCGATCGATCCCAGTCCGGCAGTGCCCGCAGCAGCGGCATATGTGCCGGCAGTATGATGGTCAGCGTAGATTTTTCGCGGACAATCGAATCCAGCACCAGCCCGGGATCGAAGACCCGGTGCAGTATGACGGTCGCACCGGAATACAGCCCCGCCGTGGTCTGGTTGTTCAGCCCGCCGACATGGAACAGCGGCAAAACGGTGAGGATACGGTCTGCGCTGGTCATGTCGTGCATGATGACGCTGTTGAAGGCGTTGTACTGTATTGCCTCCTGCTTTAATACGGCGCCTTTCGGTGTGCCGGTCGTGCCCGAGGTATAAATAATGAGCAGCGGGAAATCCAGGTCGATGCCGGGATAGTGATCGTCCTCTTCGGAGTTTACCGGCGGATCGACCGCAATCAGCCAGTCCGGATCCGGGTCGCCCGGCATGGCAACAAAGCGGCAGTCCGAAAGCGCCCTGTTCAGCTCCGTGCACTGCTCACGATAGAGCGTATCGACAAAAATTATCCCGGCGCCGCTGTCTGTGAGCATGTGCAGATGCTCCTGCGGGGCAAGTCGCCAGTTGAGCGGAACGAATATTGCACCCAGGCGTGCGCAGGCGAATACCAGCGCGAGCATTTGCGGGTGGTTCTGGCCGAGATAGGCCACGCGATCGCCCGGTTCGATTCCCAGCCCGCTTTTCAGGATCCGCGCGCCGGATTTTACCTGCTCGTTGAAATCCGCATAGCTGATTGCCCGGCCTTCGAAACAGATGGCGGTTTTTTCAGGTGTCGCTACAGCCCAGTGTTCGATCCAGTGTGCGATATTCATCGTTTTTTCCGGCCGTCACCGATCGGCTGACGGGCCGGTCTCCGTTTGCTGCCTGTCCCAGATTGCCCGGGCGACTTTTTCCGGTGTTAACGGCGGGTTGAAGAACCGAATGCCGGTGGCATTGTAAACCGCGTTGGCAATCGCCGGGGCGATGACAATAGTCGGCAACTCGGATGCTCCCTTGGCACCGTAAGGGCCTTCCGCACAGTTGCTTTCGATAAAGTGCAGATCGAGTTCAGGCATCTCCGGTGCGGTGAGAACCTTGTAATCCCGAAAGCAGGGATTTTTCAGCATGCCTTTCTCGAGCTGCATTTCTTCACTGAGCGCATAGCCCAGGCCGATTGCGATGCCGCCCTCGATCTGTCCTTCCAGTCCCATGCGATTGATCACCCGCCCGACATCCTGCGCCGAGGTGATCCTGTCTACCCTGATTTCGCCGGTATGTGTGTCCACGGTGATCTCGGCGACATGTACCGCATGGGAGTAGGCAGCGGAATGATCGGAGCGGTGATCGGCGCCTTCCGGCTCGCTGTTCGGTTCATAATAGTCGGTGACCATTACCAGTTCCGGTTCCGGCTGGAAGTGCATGCGGCGCAGCAGTTTTTCCAGCTTGATGACTTTCGTGCCGCAGTCTTCCCTGACTACAAAGCCGCCGCGCAGGTCGAGGTCCTGTGCCGCAATTTCGGTCATCCGCGCGGCAGCATTCAGTATTTGCTGCCGGGCCTTTACGGCTGCGCGCCGGGCGCCGTTGCCGGCGATGAAGGTGGTTCGCGAGGCGTGCACACCCACATCCCACGGCGCGATGTCCGAATCGTCATTGACGATGGTGACATGCTCGAGAGGAATGCCAAGTTCTTCGGCCACGATCAGGTTGATTACCGCATCGATCCCCTGGCCGATCTCGGATGCGCCGGTGATCACGGTCACCCGGGCATAGTCGTCCACTTTCAGTATCGTGCCGCAGCCGTCGGACTTGTGAATCTTGGCGCCGCCGGCGTTGTGGATGGAGGAGGCCAGCCCGATGCCCTTTTTATAACGGCCCTGCTGTTCTCTGGCCAGCGTATAACGCCGGTGCTTCGCGCTGTAGTCCGAAGCCTGCGCCGCCGTGCGCAGGCACTCATCCAGGGCACATTCTCTCAGGAATGCCTGTTGCGGCGTGGTCTCGCCGGATTGCTGTGCGTTTTTCAGATGGAAGTCGATCGGGTCCATGTCCAGTTGTTCGGCCAGCATGTCCATTTGCTGGGCCGTGGCGTAGGTCGTCTGGACGTTGCCATAACCGCGGAACGAACCCGCGTAGGGATTGTTCGTATAGATCGCCTGGGCGTTGAAATGGACGACCGGAACCCGGTAATGCCCGGTTGTGGTGCGCATCATCACCACCGGGATGGTCGGCCCCCAGGAAGTATAGGCACCGTTATCCAGCAGTACGTCGGCACTGCGGAAAGTCAGCGTACCGTTGCGGGTACAGCCGGTGCGCATATGAATGACGGCCGGCTGGCGGGTGGGTGAACTTCTGAACTCTTCTTCCCGGGAGAACATCACCTTCACCGGGCGGCCGGTCTTTTTTGCCAGCAGTGCCGCGATGGGTTCGTAGGGATAGACGTCCAGCTTGGAACCGAATGCTCCGCCGACCGGAGGCTGCATGACCCTGATGTCGCCGGGATGCATGCCCAGCGCGGGCGCCAGGTCCATCTTGTAATTGTAGGGGTACTGGGTTTGCGACCAGATGGTCAGCTTGCCGTTGCTGTCGAAATCGGCGATGGCACAGGAAGTCCCCATGCAACAGTGGGTGACATGATGAACCCTGAACACATTATCGACAATAATTTCGGATGCCGCCTCGGCGGCTGCCAGGTCCCCGTGCCGGAATTCGAAATGAAGGCTCTTGTTGTCCGGAAAGTCATCGTGGATCTGCGGCGCGTCTTTTTCGCGCCCGTCTTCCGGGGTAAAAACACCCGGCAGATCTCTGTACTCGACAGTTATCAGCGCCATGGCGCGGTCGGCGATCTCTTCCGTTTCCGCTGCAACTGCTGCGATCTCATCGTGCTCGCAGCGGACCCTGTTTTTCAGTGCGACGTTGTCGCGTACAAAACCGAACCTGAGGCCTTCGGCATCCTTGCCCGTCAGCACACAGTGAACGCCCGGCAACTTTTCTGCTGCCGATACATCGATACTGACAATCTCCGCATGCGGCCGGCCGGCATGCAGGATTTTGCCGATCAGCATCTGCGGCAAAACCATATCGTTGATGTAACGGGTTTTGCCGGTCGCCTTGTCCGGGGCATCCGGTTTCCGGACCCGCTTGCCGATCAGGGTGGTTTTCTCGATGGGGGTGTCGCTGGATTTCCGGTTCACGATCGGCGCCTCACCTGCGGGCCTCGACTACGGCAGTGACGGCATCCAGCACCTTTGTATAGCCGGTACACCGGCAGACATTCCCTTCCAGCCCGCGGCGCAGGTCTTCGCAGCTCAGTTCAGGGTTGTTCTGTGCCAGGTAGTCCGCCTGCATGATCATGCCGGGCATGCAAAAACCGCATTGAATGGCGCCATGATCGACAAAGGACTGCTGCATCGGATGCAGGGCATTTTCGGTTTTCAGGCCTTCGATGGTGACCAGTTCCCGGCCGTCACAATCCACCGCGTACATCAGGCAACTGTTCACGGTCCTGCCGTCGAGCCTGATGGTACAGGCGCCGCATTCGCCTTCGCCGCATGCATACTTGGTGCCGGTCATCCCGAGTACCTCGCGCAGCATGGTCAGGGTTTTCATGGTCACGGGTATGGTTACCGAGACCGCCCGGCCATTGAGCCGGAAACTGATTTCAGTTTTCAAGGACATCGTTAAGCACTTCTTCAGTAAATACACAAACAAGATGACGGCGATACCAGGCACTGGCGCGGACATCGTCAATCGGCGTCGCCTGTTCGCCGGCGTCCACGGCAGCGGCCCTGATGGTCTCGGCGTCCAGAGTTTTGCCCTCCAGCGTGGCCTCGACACTGCGGGCACGCAAGGGTGTTGGCGCGACTGCGCCCATCGCCACGCGAACGCCGCTTAACGAGCCGTTTTCCAGCCGGCCGCCGATGCCGACCGAAACCGTGGCGATCTCAAGAGCCGGCCGCGGCCCGGATTTCCGGAAATGCGCGACAAAACTCTCCGCCGGCTGGTCGAAAATTACCGCCGTCAGCAGTTCGTTCTCCTGTCTGACGGTTTTTCCGGGCGCGGTAAAAAATTCATCCAGGGATACCTGCCGGGTGTGTACGGTACCCTGCCGCCAGCTGGAAAGTTCGACAACGGCATCCAGCACCAGCAGCGGAATGATCATGTCGCCGGCGGGAGAAGCGTTGCAGATGTTGCCGCCAAGAGATGCGGCATTGCGAATCTGGTCACTGGCAAACTGGTCGGCCGCTTCAACCAGTACCGGGGCGAGTTCATCGAGCAGCTGACTGTTGCCGATGCCGGTGACGGTTACCAGCGCGCCGATCCGGATCTGCCCGTCGATCAGGTCGATTCCCGACAGGCCCTCGATGCGGCGAATATTCATCAGCGTACCGGCATATTCCCGCAGGCCGGAATCCGTTTGCGGGCTGAGGTCCGTGCCGCCGCAAAGAACGGTGGTATCGCCGCCGGCCATGGCCTTGACAGCATCGTCCAGGCGATGAGGTGACAGGTAGTTTTGAACGTCCGACATGACCCGATTCCGGTTCCTCTATAAATGCATGAGCTGCAGGCTACTCATCGTTGTACAGTACCACCAGGGCATCGGCGACAATGGGTGCGCCGTTGCATACCATCACCGGGTTGCAGTCGATCTCGGCGACACCCGGGTCCGAACACAGCAGCTTCGCCATGGCCCCGACAATGCGCTCCAGTGCCCCGAGGTCAACGGCAGGGCCGCCGCGAATGCCCTCCAGCAGCCGGTGTCCCGCCAGTCGTTTCACCGCCCCGGCGACCTCACCTTCCTCGGGAGGGGCGAGGATTGCCACGACATCGGCGAATATTTCCGCCGCGATTCCGCCGATGCCGATGGTGACCAGCGGGCCGAAGCCGGGATCGCGATAACCGCCGACGATGAGTTCGAGTTCGGCGTCGATCTGTTCGGCCAGCAGCACGGTTCCGTCACCGGCGGCAGCGAGATCGTCCCATACCTCGCCGATATCGGCCGGTCCGAGTCCGAATCGTACCAGACCGTCTTCGGTCTTGTGGGCGACACCGGATGCCTTGGCGATGACCGGGCCGTCTATCGTTGCGGCGAACTGCTCTGCCCGGGCGCGTGATGTCGCCAGGATCTCCGCGGGACGCGGGAGCGCATCGCCCAGGCGGAGTTTGCTGTCCCATTCGGTCAGCGCTTTCAATGCTCCGCTCCTTTCGCCAGTGCAGCCACGGCGCGTTCCGGCGAAGTGAACCGCAGCACCCCGGCGCCGGCCAGCTCGGCTTCCACAGCCGGTACATCAAGTACGAATGCCGTGGTGGGCTTGCCGGTGCGGGCGATACCGCGGGCCACACCGGTGCCGAACTCGGGAAAATCCAGTCCGCAGTTGATCGCCACGACCGCATCGATCGATTTGTCTGCGTAGATGGCCTCGATGGCCGGGATGAAACTGTCGACCGGGCATTGCGGGGTCAGGTCAACGGGATTGCCCAGCGCGGAAAACGACGGTGTCAATGAACGCAGTTGTTCAATGGTCGCGTTTCCCAGTGCGGGCAGCATCAACCCGGCGCGCTCGGCTGCATCGGCGGCCAGCACGGACGGGCCGCCCGAGATGGTCACAATGGCAATATTGCGCACCGCGGTCTGTGTGAGTCCGACAGCGGCAGCGTCCAGGGCGTCGAAAAACGCTTCCGTGTCACCTGCTTCGATCACTCCGGCACGGCGCAGTCCCGCCTGTACCGCCGTGTGGCTGCCGGCCATGCTGCCGGTGTGGCTGGCAGCCGCTTTGGCCCCGGCCGCCATTTTTCCGGCCTTCAGTACGACCACCGGTTTGCGTGCCGTGACCCGGCGGGCCACCTCGACGAAACGCCGTCCGTCATCGATACCCTCGATGAACATGCCGATTGCGGTGGTTTGCGGATCCTCACCCAGCCATTCGAGTGCATCGGTGGCGGATACGTCGGCAGCGTTACCGACGCTCAGAAAACGGGACAGGCCAAGTCCGCTGCGGCGCATATGGCTGAAAAACATGCCGCCAAATGCACCCGACTGGCTGACGAACGACAATCCGCCCGCGATCTCCGGTACCGCCCAGAAATACGACCCGTTCAGCCACCGGCCATCGCCCAGGTAACTCACCACGCCCATGCAGTTGGGGCCTGCCAGCCGCATGCCGGTGGCACGTGCCGCAGCCGCGATGCGGTCCTGTATTGCGCGCCCCTCGGCGCCGGTTTCGGCAAAACCCGACGACAGTACAATTCCGGTTTTTGTCCCCGCTGCGGCGGCATCGCCAACCGCCGCCTCGACCCTGTGCCCGGGCACCGAAATCAGGGCCAGGTCGACCGGCCGGCCAAGACTGGCAACCGCAGGGATGCCGTCGATCCGGTCAGCCGATGGGTGGACTGCCAGCACCTCGCCCGCTCCATTGGCGGCATTGGCCAGCAGGGTATTGCCCAGCTTGCGCGAATCGGTCGCCGACGCGCCGTAAACGGCAATCGAAGCAGGTGCAAACAAACCATCGAGGCTCATGAATAACAGCCCTACAGTTTCGATGACATAAAATATTTCAGGACTTCATTGGCGCCGCTGATGATCGGCAGGACCATGGCGTCCCGGACATATTTTTCTGCCGGGTAGTCCTTCATGTAGCCTGAGCCGCCGAGTACCTGCATGGCGTTGACCGTGACCCGACGAGCCATCTCGGCCGGGTAGACCTTGGCCATATTCGGTGGCAGCTTGCCGTCCGAGCATTCGTTGTCGCTCTGCCAGGCAATTCTGCGCACCATCAGTCGGGCCATTTCCAGGTCGGCTTTCATATCGACCAGCATATTACCGATGGCCTGGTACTTGCCGATCGGCTGGCCCCAGATTTCCCGCTCTTTGGCATAGCCCAGCGCCAGTTCGTAGGCGGCTCTTGCCACGCCCACCGCCATGGTGCCGGTGCCGACACCGTTGGTGTCATAGATCGCGTTGATGGTCTCAAAGCCGGCGCCTTCTTCTCCCAGCATGTT
>JAJRXW010000256.1 GCA_024276095.1 Gammaproteobacteria bacterium | reverse complement strand
TAACCAGATAAAGGATAACCGTGAATCAACTGCCGCTTTTACTGACCGGACCTGCACCATGACGCGTGGGAGCCAGGGCCAAAGGAAACTGTTGAGGGCGCGCCAGAGCCTGGGCAAATACCGTATTGAACGGCGCCTGTCGAACGGGCCAAGGGCGGCCGTCTACCAGGCATTCGATACCATTCACGGCGTCAAGGTAGCGCTCAAGATTCCCCATCCGGAGTACATGGATGACGAGAATCTCGATGAGTTTCGCCGCGAAGCCAGGCTCTCGGTCCGTATGGAACATCCCAATGTTCTGCCGGTGCAGAATGCCTGCTTTATCGACGACTACTTCGTCATCGCCATGCCGCTGGGCAGGGAAACGCTGGGCGACCGCATGGGCCGCCGCCTGTCGACGGCGCTGGCACTCGATTTTACGCGCCAGGCACTGGCTGCCGTAGCACATGCCCACAGCCGCAAGATCATTCATTGCGACGTCAAGCCGGAGAACTTTATTATCTTCGATGACAACCGGTTGCGCATTTCGGATTTCGGTTTTTCGAAAGTGGCGGTACGTACCGTCAAGGCATCGGGTTCCGGTACCGTCGGCTACCTGGCGCCCGAGCAGGCATTGGGCCGGCCAATGTTTCAATCCGACGTCTTTTCCCTGGGATTGGTAATCTACCAGCTGTTCAGCGGTCAGCTGCCGGAATGGCCCCACGAATGGCCACCCCCGGGTTACCCGAGAATACGTTCCAAGCTGCGCCCGAAGGTCCTGTCATGGCTGCGAAAGGCTATGGAATTACGGCCCCAGGAGCGCTACCGGAACGCCGTAGCGATGGAAAACGCCTTCGACAAGATCCGGATCAAGGCGAGATAGTTCGTGGCTGCCGACGCCTCTTTGAACCGCGGGCTGCTGCAGTCGGCACGGCTGTATACGGACGATACCGAATCCAATATCGATGTGTTCGACACACTGCCCGGATCGGTCGCGGCTGCGTGGATAGGCAATGCGGAGAAATCCGGCCCGAACGAGGACGCGGCAGCCATCATTCCGGTCGATGACCGGCACCTGGTACTGATCGTTGCCGACGGGGTCGGCGGTATGCCCGCCGCGCGACGTGCCTCCTGCCTGGCACTGGAAACCATCTCTTCCGCCTTGAAGAATATGGACATGAATTCGCGGAAGCTCAGGTCCGTAATCATGGATGGCATGGAAGCGGCCAACCGGGCGGTGCTGGACCTGGGTGTGGGTGCAGCCACTACCATAGCATTGGCGGAAATCGGGCCCGGGTACGTCAGAACTTATCATGTAGGCGATTCTGTCATCTGGCTGTGCGGCCAGCGCGGCCGCACCAAGCTGCAAACCACGCCGCATTCACCGGTCGGTTTCGCAATGGAGGCAGGGCTGCTCGACGAATCGGAGGCGCTGAACCATTCGGAACTGAACCTGATCTTCAACGTCCTGGGAAGTGCCGACATGCGTATCGAGATCGGCTCGGAGTTGCCGATGGCGCCGCACGATACGCTTCTCCTTGCCAGCGACGGCCTCGTCGACAACCTGATGCAGGACGAGATTATTGAAATAATCCGGAAAGGGCCGCTCGATCAGGCCATCCAGTCGCTTTCACAGCTTGCTCAGCACCGCATGATGAACAGTGCCGGCAGCTTGCCGTCAAAACCGGATGATTTTACGACACTGCTGTTCCGGCAAACACGGGCCGGCGCCAAAGGACAGGGGAAAGCGCGCTAAGTCGAGACCTGACCCTGCTCAGTGCCCGATCATCCTGTCCAAAAAGGCAAACCCACCCCCCAATGTCAGAGGACAGGGGGCGGGGACTCTTGCAGGCGGAATAAAGCGGACCGCAAGGGAGCCATCCGCCGGAAAGAGTACCCGGCCCCTGCCCTCGGGGACTGGCCGCCTTTTCAGCTTTGGCGCAGATCACGGTCTGGATAACGTGCCAATCGCCCGGCATTGCGCGCCCGCTGTCCCCTTTGTCGGGATGGCTCCCTGCGGTCCGCTTTATTCCCTCCAAAGGGGACACCGGACACACAATGCCTGGTTTTGACGGGGGGCCCGGCGATCGCGGGCATCGCACTGCAGTCGAAGACCGAGCCATGATCAGACTGTCGGAAGAGCGAACCCAACCACCGATGCCAGAGGACAGGGGGCGGGGACTCTTGGAGGCGGAATAAAGCGGACCGCAAGGGAGCCATCCGCCGGAAAGAGTACCCGGCCCCTGTCCTCGGGAACTGGCCGCCATTCCGGCTTTGGCGCAGACAGCCATTCCCAATGTTCTACCAGGGCAATTCCTTGCCGTCGTAGTTCCAGAACTTTCCGGTGGCCTCTGTTGATTGCCGGTCAATAATACCCATCATATCGCTGACGGCGACTTCGGTCTTGCGCAGCCACTTTTTCGGCTGCCCGGCCATCATGTCGGTATCCGTAGGCCCCGGATTTACCATGGAAACGCTGATGCCCATGGGCTTGAGATCCAGCGCCAGGTTCTTCATCGCCATATTCACGGCCGCTTTGCTGCTGCGGTAGAAATACAGCCTTGGCCTGCGCACCATGCCGATGGAGCCCTGACTGCTGGAGACAGTGACTATTTTCTTTTCCCGGCTCGCGGCTACATGGCCGATGAACGCTTCGGAGATTTTCAGCGGGCCGATCACGTTGACACGAAAAACGCGATCGAAAACATCGTAATCCATCCTGCCAGGCGTTTGTGTTTTCGCACCGCCTGTAATGCCCGCGTTGTTGATCAGAATATCGATGGGCGTATCGATATACTTTTCGGCCAGTGCATCGATGGCCGCAAAATCCTGTACGTCGAGTTGCTCGATTGTGACCAGGCCGGGGTGATCGGCTGCGATCGTCCTGAGCGCATCTGCCGACTCCGGATGACGTGCCGTTGCAATCACGCGCCATCCCCGCGCCACGTACTGCCGGGTAAATTCCAGCCCTATGCCGCGATTCGAGCCGGTAATGAATACCACCGGAACATAATCGTCGCTGTTGACATCCGGCTGCCCGGCGAGAGCCGAAGCGGAACCCGGGCCGCCCAGCACTGCCGCAAGAACGACCAGGACCGGCGCTATACAACGCAGATAAGGACCTGTACTACTCAGTACCCGGAGCATGATGCTTCCCTCCTCGTTTAATCACCAGGACAGAACGAATACCTCATGCCCCGCCAGACGCGGGGACGACCGGGGCTACGCGCCGCGCCAGGCTTCAGTCGTCATGATGATGGTGATGCCCGTGAATATCCAGAATATGCCGGTCACTCTGGTAATCCTTGTGCTCGAAATCCATCGGGCCATGGGGATGATTGTGACCTTCCGTCGCCACCCACTGAAACATCTGCGGTCGCTGGCGATACAGGTGCGCAGCAGCCCTCAGCATGTTCTCGTCGGGATTGGACCAGGGGTTAAAATGGAAATAGTTGTGCAGCTTTGAATCCGTTCGCCCGAACGCAATGGTCCCTTTCTTGCACCGGAACGAACCGTGGTTGATATAGGGCGGACGCCAGAAATAGCCGCCGGTCGGCAGATCGCCGAACTGCAGCATCCAGGAGGTTCCCCAGATATGGTAGCTCTCCTCGGCGCAGTCGTGATAGGAAATATTGTTCTGCTCGAACTCGGGCGACAGGGTGTACAGAAAAGTCATTGCCTCGCTCAGCGGATCGTAGCGGAGCAGTTTGAGCAGGCACCCTGATGCCACCGACGGCTGTACCACGTTGCCCGGCGCCCACGGCATATCGGCATAGGCATTGACGGAAACATAGCCTTCCTTCAGCGCCAGCTGATGATTTTTATCGGATTCCTCAAAGCTCGGCTCGCTGTCGTTGTACATGACCAGCGCTTCGCAGCCATCCGGCACGTCGATTGCCTTGATGGCCATGCCGGCCGGAACGTGCAAATAATGTCCTTCCCTGTAGACCTCTTTGCCGACTTTCATCGAGCCGGTCAGCACAAACAGCTCCATGTCGGAGTAGCTCAGGCCCGGCTTTCGGCTGAACCCGCCGTCAAAACGGACTTTCAGCGTACAGGCGCCGGTAGCCAGATCGAGAGACAGTGTTTTGTAATGACTCCCCCGGAATCCTGATACCTGGAATTTCTTGAAATCTTCGTTCAGTTCTACAAATGGTTCAATATGCGGACGGGCCACCGGTTGTCTCCTTTATGCCAAATCTGTTTCTGGTCGGTCATGCTGATCGTTGCGGGATCGTGCCCTGAACGGGAGGCGATCACGGCTACAGGAACTTGCTGCAGGTTAGAAAATAACCTTGTGTTTCCTGTCAGGTTCTATCGGAAGTTCCTCATCCGGAATTTTGCGCCTCACGTCACCGTTCACATTGAAGCCGCTGGTCTGAACAGTTTCCAGGAATTCCCTGTACCACTGCACACGTTCCGGCTCCAGTTCTTCCATCTCCTTGACGATGGCCTCGTAACGGGTAACCTGTTCTGCGATATTCTCGTCTACCCACTGCTGCATTTCCTCGCTGCGGGGGGGTGCCTTGTCTTGAACTCTGCTCGTCATAGATCGCTATCCTCTGCGAAAACAGTCAAATTCCGAATACCCTGGACGGGCCCGGATAACCCCTGGCCGGCTGGCAAACGACGCCAATCAGCCCCGTGCCGGTCAAAGATTCCCTGCACATAGTGTACATCTATTTGCGCCGCTGCCGGTGATCTAGATCAGCACCCCTGCCATGGTATAAAAGCCTCGCGCGAACACGGTCCCGGCGTCTCCAGGCGCCGGTAAAACGGGGTCTCTACAATGCGACTCGTGCGATAATCACGGCGCGCAATCACAGGTACCTGATCCGGAGGGCAGCATCGTGGAATGTGGAGAGCTGCCGGAAACGGGCGCGCAGCACAGTCGACATGGAGGCAAGCAGTGCAATTGAAATACGCCGGGCGATTCATGACGGCCTATGCCTGCCTGATACTGACGATTTCGGGCTGCACCAGCCAGGTACCGCAAAACGATGCGGACGTGATCGTCGCGGGAGCGGGGATTGCCGGCCTTTCCGCGGCGCTCGAGGCCAGTGCCGCAGGCACTTCGGTACTGCTGGTCGACATTAATTCCGTCGGCGGCGGCCATGCTGTCATGGCCGGCGGGCTGGCGCTGGTCGGAACCCCGTTACAGGAGTCCAGGGGAATTCACGATACACCCGAAATCGCCTACCGGGATCTGATGCGCTGGGGCGAAGACAGCGATCCCGGCTGGGTCCGCTTTTACACGGAGAACTCTCTTGCACAGGTATATGACTGGCTCACGGACATGGGTGTGGTATTTCGCACCGTCATACCGACACCCGATGCTTCGGTACCGCGCTTTCACTTTACCGGCGGAACTGCAGTGAACGTAGTCGTACCCATGATGCGCGAGGTGCTGAAGCGGCAAAACATCGTATTCCTGAGAAACTCGGAAGTGCAGGCGCTCATCGCGGATCAGGGCAGGATCTCCGGCATCCGCATAAAAAACACCCGAACCGGTGAAATGCGGTTGCTGCGGGCACCGGCTGTAATACTCGCCACCGGCGGGTTTCAGAATAATCTTGCCATGGTCAGGGACAACTGGCGGGCCGGTCTGCCCCAACCCGAGCGCCTGCTGACGGGTGCAGGACAATTCGCAAACGGCGACGGCATCGCGCTGGCACGCAGTGCCGGGGCAGCGCTCAGCCGCATGGACCACCAGGTAAGCTTCGTTAACGGTGTCCCCGACCCACGGGACGGAACAGGCCGCTCGGCGCTGGTGGCCGGTAACCCTGCGGCCATCTGGGTCAACGCATCCGGACAACGTTTTATCAATGAGTCGGCCCCCGGCAAGGAAGTGGATGGGGCGGTATTATCCCGGCAACCGGGAACCCACTGGCTGATTTTCGACAGCAAAGGGCAACGCAGACTGATGATCCGCGATGCCCCCGGCTTCACCAGGGAAGCCATTCGACAGAAAATACTGGATACCCCCGGGATCACGCAGACCGCCAGAAGCATTCCCGGCCTGGCCACCGCAACAGGGCTGCCCCCCCGTTCCCTGCAGGAAACAGTAGACCGCTACAATGAGCTGGTCGCCAGACATCACGATACCGATTTCAACCGCTTCGAGCCGGGTGACGGCACCAGTCCGGTATCGATATCCGTACCGCCGTACTATGCAATCCGGCTGTTTCCATTGACGCGGAAAAGCATGGGCGGCGTACTGATTGATCGAGCCGGCCGGGTCCTGGATGGGAACCGGCAGCCTGTCCCCGGTCTGTTTGCGGCCGGAGAACTCACCGGCGTTGCCGGGATCAACGGCAGCTATGGTGGATCCGGAACGTTTCTCGGCCCATCGGTGCTGACCGGCAGGGTCGCAGGAAAAACCGCCGCCGATTCGGTGTCCGGCCACTCACCGGTGACACGCGATCGTGAAACTGCTTCCAGGACAGACGATGTGATGTCCCCGAAACAACTGGAAGCATTGCTCTGGCAAAATCGCCCCGGTTACTGGCATTTCAAAGTAACCCATGCACTGGTGCTGGAGCGCGAAACCGACTGCAGCCGGTGCCACAACCGCGACTGGCCCACACACGCTGCGGTCACGCCGCTGGAACAATCGGCGCAGCTTGCCAGCTGCACCGAGTGCCACTAGCGTGAACGGATGTGTTCATGCCTGCTGGCCGTCGATAAAGACGGCTAGAATTTGATCCGGGCAGTCACTCCCAGGGTACGCCGGGTTGGCTGCCGGACCGACATCTTGAACGGAAACAGATCGCCGCTGAGATTCGAGGTCACGCCATTGGTCGTATTGTTGAAAAATACATCCCTGAACGCGGATACCGGGTTGTCGTCGTCCAGCAGATTTTTTGCCCACAGTTCGATTCTGTAGCGTTCCGAATCGATCCCGGTCCGCAGGTTGACATAAGTATGGGCCGGAACCTTCGCCTGGTTCGGAACGCCCACCCACTGCGCATCCTGATAGGTCACATCCGTTCGCGTAAACCAGTCCCAGTCGCCGAAAAAAGGGCGCCGGTAGTTCAGCGTAAAATTGCCCTGGACCGGCGACTGTCGCAACAGCTTGTGGCCGGCCAGATCGGCGCCATCGCCGCGCCCGTCCCCGTCAGCGTCCACATAAAAACTGGGAAACCGGGAAAAGCTGGCAAATTCCGCATCGGTAAATTCCGCATCCGTCCAGGAAAGCCCCATGGAGAAATCCCAGTTTTCGGTCAATATAAACCGCAGGCTGGTTTCGAATCCCACGACTGTCGCATCGCCACCGGTGGTATTGATCCCGGTGGGCTGGTCGAACCGTTCCCCGGTCTCCGGATCGCTGGAAAAAATCTGCGGAATCAGAATATCCGTCCAGTCAGTATAGAATACGGCGAAATCGATCGTACCTCTCCGGTCCAGAAAAGATCCCTTGGCACCGAGCTCATAGGTGGTGTTTTTTTCGACATCGAAACTGAAAATCCGGATCACATCCTTGTCAACGGTACCGTTCGGATTGAATATATCGACCTCGATCGAATCGAAGCCGCCTGATTTCTTGCCGTTGGCAACCGATGTATAGATCATCCAGTCTTCCGTAACGTTGAATTTCAACCCTGCGCGACCGGTCCAGTAGTCCCAGCTGTCTTTCGCATTCGAGCCATCGGCCTCCCGGAGTTCTTTCTCGGTATCGTCGAATCTCAGTCCTGCGTCGAAAATCCACCGCTCTCCGATGTCGATTTCCACACCGCCGAATACCGACCACGAACGCGTGTCATCGCGGGCCTGAACAGACCGGTCTACATCGGTCTGGGTAAACCACGGCAAAAAAATCGCATCCCCGACAACCGGATAGGCGGGCTGGAAACCCAGAAAATCCGCCGGCAGGCGTTGCGAACTGTTGGCAAGACGGGCAACGACATCCGCCTCCCGGCTCACCTTGCGCACGTCATAGAAATACAGGCCCATTTCATACCGGATACCCCTGCCGGTGGTGCTGTTGAAACGAAGCTCCTGACTGACCTCGGTGGTCTCATCTCCGGGACTGATGACCAGTTCCTCGGCGAGGAATGTCCTGTTCTCGATGGTATCGGCAAAGTAGACAAACGGCACCGCACCTTGTGGCAGGCCATCGACGACACCGTTTTGCCTGGTCTTCGAATAACCGGTCAACGCCACCAGGGTTCCAAAACCCATATCCCAGTCAACATGCAGGCTGGAGCGCACCAGGTTACGCTGTTCGCCGACCGCGCCGGAGGTAACTCCGAGGATGTTGTCCGGAAGATCCGGTATGGTGCCGCAGAAATTCTGCGGCCGGCTGAAACGCGTCTTGTCCTCCCCGGGAGGCAGATCCACCCGGTCCTCGCAGTTGGCAGCTGCGGCTGTCATCGGGCTCGGGTCGATCTCGTCGTCTGACAGGTAGAGCACCCACTGAACATCGACGCTCTCCTTCGGCGTCCACCACAAACTGCTTTGCATGGTTCTGAATGAGTAGCCGCCAATGTCCTGCGGGGACAGGTTGTTACTGTACGATCCCGCCCAGTCATCGAAACCGATTGCAAGCCGTCCGGAAAGCTTTTGCGCGGCCAGCGGACCACTGACGGCAACCCGGGCCGATCTCTTTTCGTAGTTGCCGAGAATGAATTCAGCCTTGGTTTGCAGCTCATCCGTTGGCCTCGCTGTCACATAGTTGATTGCTCCTGCAAATGCATTGCGGCCATATTTGGTACTCTGCGGTCCTTTCAGCACCTCGATTCGCTCGAGGTCGAGCTGGCCGGCGTTCAGCCCTTCGCGCCCGGAAACAAATACGCCGTCGATGAAAACCGCCGCGTTGTTTTCTCCGAATACCGCCGTCGGAGCGATGCCGCGAATGACCGGAACCGGGAGAAACTCTCCCTGCAGATTCGAAAAAGTCAGCCCCGGCGTAAAAGCGGCGACATCGTCGAGGCTGGTGATACCGGCTGAGTCAATTTCTTCGGCACTGAAAGCCGTGATGGACAAGGGAACATCCTGAAGGCTTTCTTCTTTTTTTCGCGCTGTAACAGTGATCTGCTCAATTGCCAGCTGAGGCTGGCTGCCGGCCGCTTCCTGAGAAAAAGCCGGCACGCGGACAGCCATTGGCAGAACAACGGCGATACCGCTGCACAACCGCACACGAAACCCGGCAGCATTCAACATGTCGGAAATCCCTCCTGGCTCAGTCCTCTTTGACCCGGTCACCGGACGCAGACCGATAGAAAAACCCGCGCACCGGTGGAATCGCCTGGAAAGCGTAGAGAGGTCGCGTCGAAAAAAAAAGCCCTTTCTATGCCGGATTCGCCGCAGACTCTTTAACTGACCCTCGTATGGTCGAAATTTCCCGGAAACGCTTCATCAATTCCTGCCGGGCTTCCTCACTTTTCTCGATTGCCGCAGTTTTTACCGGACCGTATCCCCGGATTCCGTCAGGCAAGGATGCGATCTCCACGGCAATATCGTGGTTGTCTGACCGCAGGCCCTCGAGAACCGTTGCAATCATCTGCTCATAATCATTGATCAGCTGCCGCTCTTTCCTGCGCTCCGGGTGCAGGGCGAACAGATCCAGTCTCGTACCGCGCAAAAACCTGAAACGGGCCAGCAGCCTGAACGGAATCGTCATCCATGATCCAAACGCAAATTTCCGCGGCCGACCGGTATTGGGGTCGATACGCGCGATCACTGGCGGAGACAAATGGAAGTGAACTTTGAAATCGCCGTCTATCCGGTTCTTCAGGCTTTCCAGAAACCCGGTCTGGGTAAACAGGCGGGCAACCTCGTACTCGTCTTTATAGGCGAGTAACCTGAAGTAGTTGCGCGCAACCGCTTCGGTCATCCGACTCTCGCTATCGCCAACCCGCTGTTGTTCCTCGTGCTGTACCCGGCGCACCAGCGATTCGTAACGCCGGGCATAGGCCTTGTCCTGGTATGCAGTCAGGAACTCCCGGCGCCGATCGATCACCGATTCCAGGTCGCTCGCAATATCCCGATGTTCATCGCCGGACTCGACGCCGCTGTCGACATGGGCTTCGACCTCCCTGATATCCACTGCTGCACGCCGGCCCCACCGGAACGCCTGTTTGTTCTGCTCTATGGCCACACCGTTCATCTCGATGGCCGTGAGAATGGAGGATTCCTCGAGGGGGATCAGCCCCTGCTGCCAGGCGTATCCCACCATGAAAATATTGGTGGTGACGGACCCGCCCATCAGCCCCGTTGCCAGGCGCGTCGCTTCGATGAAATGCGCCTGTCCGTCCATCACGGCTGACGAGATCGCATCGCGCATGGCACAGCCGGGCAAAGTGTAGTCACGATCACCGATGACGGTCGACGGCATATCGTGATGCGTGTTGACCACGGCCCTGCTGATGCTGCGTGTCAGTTTCGCCAGCGCCTCGGCTCCGGACCCGACGACGATATCGCAGGCCAGCAGCAGGTTTGCCTCACCTGCAGGAATGCGGGCTGCATACAGGGCACTGTCGTTCCTGCCGATACGCAAATGACTGACGACAGCACCGAACTTCTGGGCCAGCCCGGTCTGATCCAGCACCGCGACACTTTTCCCTTCCAGGTTGGCAGCCATGCCCAGCAGCGCACCAATCGTCACCACGCCGGTGCCGCCTATGCCGGTAATCAGGATGCTGTAGTTCTGATCGAGCGGGGGCAAAGCCGGTGCCGGCAGATCGTCTGCAGCCACCTTCACGGCCGGCGGTTTGTGCAACTGTCCGCCATGGACCGTTACAAAACTGGGGCAGAACCCTTCAAGACAGGTGAAGTCCTTGTTGCAGGCGCCCTGGTTGATGGTTCGTTTGCGCCCGAACTCTGTCGCAATCGGAATGACCGACAAACAGTTGGAGATCGCGTTGCAGTCTCCGCATCCTTCGCAGACCAGCTCGTTGATGAATACCCTGGTTGCCGGGTCCTCCATCAGGCCGCGCTTGCGGCGACGGCGCTTTTCCGCAGCGCAAACCTGGTCATAGATCAGTACGGAAACGCCCGGATGCTCGCGCAGCTCTCGCTGCAACCGGTCCATCTCCCGGCGGTGATGAAAGGTAACGCCTTTTACGAAACCGTCCTGGCGGATGCGCTTGCCGGGCTCCTCGCTGACGATCGCGATGCGCCGGATACCCTCCCCCCACAGCTGCTGGGTAATCTGCTCGACGCTGAGCATGCCGTCTACCGGCTGACCGCCGGTCATTGCCACGGCATCGTTGTACAGCAGCTTGTAGGTGATATTGACGCCGGCGCCCAGTGCGGCACGAATCGCCAGCAAACCGGAATGAAAGTAAGTCCCGTCCCCCAGGTTCTGGAATACATGCCGGGTTTCCGTGAACGGCGCCTGCCCGATCCAGGTCGCACCCTCTCCACCCATCTGCGTGAAAGTCGCGGTATTCCTGCCCATCCACGTAGCCATATAGTGACAGCCGATGCCGGCCATGGCCCGGCTGCCCTCCGGCACCCGTGTGGACGTATTATGGGGACAACCCGAACAAAAATGCGGCAGCCGCGGCACGATGGCCTTGGGCCTGGCCAGCGCATTTTCCTTGCGTTCCAGGAAGGCCAGCCGCTGTTTGATCTGTTCGCTGGTAAAAAACTTTTCGATCCGTGCGGCAATCACGCGCGCGATCATCGCCGGAGTCAGCTCGCCGGTGGAAGGCAGGGACCATTCGCCCTGTTCATCGAATTTCCCGATAACCCGCGGCCGCACCCGGGTATTCCAGTTATACAGCTGCTCTTTGAACTGGTTTTCGATGATGGCGCGTTTTTCCTCGACCACCAGCACCTCCTGGAGGCCCTCGGCAAATGCCCGGACACCCTGACGTTCCAGTGGCCAGCTCATACCTACCTTGTAGACCCGCAAACCGATCTCCGCGGCCAGGTCAGCGTCGATACCCAGATCGTCCAGCGCCTGGCGCACATCGAGATAGCTCTTCCCGGTGGTCACGATGCCCAGGCGCGGGTTCGGACTGTCGATCACGGTGCGATCGAAGCGGTTGGCGCGGGCAAATGCCAGTGCTGCATACACCTTCAGCCGGTGCAGGCGCATCTCCTGCTCGACCGGATGATCCGGCCAGCGAAGATTCAGGCCCTCCGGCGGCATCTCGAAATCCTCGACCGATCCTATGGCGACACGACTGATATCCGCATCGACCGTCGCCGATGAATCCAGCAGTTCCGTCGCACAGGTAATCCCTGTCCAGCAACCGCTGTATCGCGACATGGCCCAGCCCATGATTCCAAAATCGAGCAAATCCTGAATACCCGCGGGATTGAGCACCGGAATCATCGCATCCATGAACGCGTAGTCGCTTTGATGCGGCAGCGTCGACGATTTGCAGGCATGGTCATCGCCGGCAATGGCCAGGACACCGCCATAGCGCGAGCTGCCGGCCGCATTGGCGTGTTTGAAAACATCGCCGCTGCGATCGACGCCGGGACCCTTCCCGTACCACATGCCAAAAACACCGTCGTAGCGGGCGCCCTGGAAAAGATTCACCTGCTGGCTGCCCCACACGGCAGTCGCACCGAGGTCTTCGTTGACACCCGGCTGGAAATGAATCGCCTGCTCGTCGAGGAACTTTTGAGCGCCCCACAACTGCAGATCGAGATTCCCCAGCGGCGAACCTCGATAGCCGGAAATAAAACCGGCCGTGTTCAGCCCCTGTTGCGTATCACGCTGCCGCTGCACCAGCAGCAGGCGAACCAGGGCCTGGATCCCTGTCAGGTATATCGTGCCGGATGTTTTGCTGTACTTGTCATCGAGAGAAACCGGAGTCATAACATTGCTATCGGATAGATATGTATCTGCCTCTAGATTACTACAGATTCTCCTCTCCGGTCGCCAGCCTGACAATATCCTCAGCCTGCTGTTTTTGCGCGGCCAGCGACCGTGCAACGGCAAGCTGCCCGGCAGCACGAACGCGATTATGTTCGCTGCGGGTGGGAAAGCGCTCCGGATCCCAGCCGAAATAGGATTCATCCAGGGCATCGGCGCAGAATCTCGCGGCCAGCTCGATCAGAATGGTCTGAATCGCCGCAACAATCGCACCGGCTTCCTGCGGTAATATCCAGCCGGACGCGACATCGAGATAGCCGTTCACCGCTGCGCGAAAAATATCCGGCGAAAACATCCCCGATTCGGCGTCCTCACCGGCCGGATTACACCAGGACCGGAATGCATCGCCCAGCTCCAGCGACAGCGGCATCCGCGTGATCGTATCGAGATCGACCAGGCAGATTGCCTGATCGCTGTCAGGCGCAAAAATAAAATTCGAAATTTTCGGATCCCCGTGGACGATGCGCGGTGCGGTGACCGGGAGCTCCGGAAGCCGCTCGGCAGCAGCCAGGATCTCGTCGCCGAGCCCGGCAATGCGGGCAAACTGCGGATGATTCTTGTGTTCCGAAAGCGCCTCGCGTAATGCGGCCAGATGCTTCGCGGTATCGTGGACCCCCGGGCGGGGTGCATGAAACTCATGCTGCAGATCAGCAACGGCATGATGGAACCTGGCCAGCATGGCCCCGGCCGCGGCCGCCTGCCGGGTATTTTGCAACACCTCGTGAGCCACACCGTCAATGCGGGTCAGCAGCCGCCAGGTTTCACCGGCCCGATCGACATGCAAACCGCCGCCACCGGTGCGCAACAAACGGGGAGTCGATAATCCCTTTGCTGCAATGTGGCGCGTGACGACATCGATGTCTTCGTTGATGGACGGCGGGAACAGGGCGTTGACCTGCTGCAGTACAAAGCACCGGCCATCCGGCGCACTCACCAGGAATGTCCTGTTGATCAGCCCTTTGCCTAACGGGGATACCGCAGCCGACTGCAGCCCATAGGCAGCCAGTACCGCTTGCGGATCCGATCCGGATGGGCTCATGGGCGGAGTACCTGACTGCTGCAATGCAAAGATGCCTGTCTCATGTTCCCATATATTTTCCAGGTATTACAAACATATACACTACTTTTACCCCGGCTTTTACCTCGCCAATCACGATTTTTGCGATTTGTGGCGATCAACCGGACAGGACCCGAAAACATGACTTGGATCCGACGCCAGACCCACATACAATATAGTATCGATACCTAACTATATTCCGGCAATAGCCGGGAACACTCTTGCAGCACAGAGGCTTGGATCAGACCCATACCATGACAGCGCCAACACTCAATTTTACCGACGCAGCGGCCACCAAGGTCAGCGCACTCATCGCTGAGGAACACAACCCGAATCTGAA
The DNA here is from genome assembly GCA_024276095.1 of Gammaproteobacteria bacterium. GTDB lineage: Bacteria > Pseudomonadota > Gammaproteobacteria > Steroidobacterales > JAJRUG01. The sequence continues at coordinate 25,987 of JAJRXW010000256.1, read as the reverse complement.
GTTACGGGTGTTCGTTTCAGGGGGCGGTTGTTCCGGATTTCAGTACGGCTTCACCTTCGATGAAGAACTGACCGAGGGCGATGTATTTGTCGAGAACCAGGGCGTCACGCTGCTGGTCGACCCAATGAGCATTCAGTACCTCGCCGGTGCGGATATCGACTACAAGGATGACCTGGAAGGCGCACGGTTCATTATCCGTAACCCGAATGCCGCCACCACCTGCGGCTGTGGATCTTCGTTTTCGGTGTGAGGCCGGTGCCGGATCCGGCGAATGGTCCGTGACCAGTCAGAACTGACCAATCGATACTGAATCAATCGATACCGGCGAATCAGAAACCGGCACGAAACCGCACACACAGTTGCCCGGTTTCATCGGACTCCAGCGACTCGTTCAGCAAGCGGCACTGAAAACGACTGCCGGCCTGTTCCGAACGCAGATGACCGCATAAAGAACAGACCCCCACCTGCTGGCTGCCGCGCTGCCGGGCAAGCTCGCCGAGTATCCGCTGCAGCCCGTCCGCGGTTCCTTCACGTTGTGCCGGCGTCAGCTGCTGCGCCGCCCGCACGATCGCCTCGAAGGGGTCCTCACTCATCTGTCGTCGGGAACTGCCGGTCAGCGTGAAAAGACTGCTGCGCCCGTCGTGCTCGGACCGGGTACGCTTCAAATAACCTTTCTCGACAAGACTCTTCACCGTCTGCGATGCCGTACCCTTGGTCGTGCCGTGGTACTCGGCAAATGCCGAGACCGTGCGAGAAAACCGGTTGGCCCGCGCAAAAAACCGCAGCGCCATCCATTGCGCCGGGGTCAGGCCGCCGGAAAAACAGTCGCCATAGGCAGTGCGGCCCAGGTGCAGGGCCAGTTCCGCCAACTGGGTCTCGGTCGTTACGGGATGCCGGGTCATCGCCGAATAGTAGCGATTCGAAACCATATTGACAATCAGCCCGCAAGCCGATAGGTTCGATGCACTTTTACCCCACGCCGACCAGGAAATCGTTATGGACCTTGATCCCTCCACACGGGAGACCATCGAAGCCCTTTTGAATGCCAACGACGTTGTGCTGTTCATGAAAGGAAACCCGCAGCAGCCGCAATGCGGCTTCTCCGCAAGCACCATCGCCACACTCAGCCGGTTCGTTCCGGACTTTGTCACCGTGGATGTGCTGCAACATCCGGAAATACGCGAAGGCATCAAGGTGTATTCCAACTGGCCGACTATCCCGCAGCTGTACGTCAAAGGCGAACTCATCGGCGGCAATGACATCATTCTGGAAATGTCCGCCTCGGGAGAACTTCCGGAGGTATTCGGCCTGACTACTCCGGAACCCGGCACGCCTGCAATCAGCATTGCCGAGTCCGTGGCCGAAGCCATGCGTCATGCGCTGCAGGACCAACCGGAACTGGCATTGCATCTTGATATCGATGCGGCCTGGCAGCACAAGCTGAGCCTCGCCCCCGCCGCCCCCGACGCCATCACGGTGACTGTCGGCGATATCGACATCATGCTCGACAACTGGGCGGCATCACGTGCGGATGGTCTGCATATCGATCTCGTCGAAACGCTCACCGGAACGGGTTTCCGGTTCGACAACCCTAATGCGCCGCCGCCGGTCAAGGACATTTCAGTCCAGGCGCTCAGGCAAAAACTGGATGCCGGCGAAGCCGTACACCTTTATGACACGCGCGGTGAACAGGCATATGCCGCCGGCTCTATCGAACAGGCCCGGCATCTGGATGCCGAAGCAGCAAAAGCGATCGAAGATCTGCCGAAAGATTCCATGCTCGTTTTTCAGTGCCGCTCGGGGAAAAGCAGCCAGGCCGTGGCGGAGCGCTACCGCCTGAAGGGATTTACCGAAGTCTATAATCTCATTGGCGGAATAGAAGCCTGGATGAAAGAGGCGGACTCGACCGCGATCTAGTTTCTGCCGCTACAAATCGAATAACTCCGCGCATTTTTCGATGACACTTTGCGGCAAAGGGCAGGACTTGCGTATCTTGCGGTCTATGTGAACCCCCACAATCTGGGTGTTTGCAACCTCCTGCATGGACTCTGCGTTATACATTTCATGCCGGAACCTGATGGTTTTGTCGCTGGTCTCGATCACCCTGGACTTCACCACCAGAAGATCGCCGGACATGACTTCCAGCCTGTAGCGGGTGATCTGCTCGACTGCCGCCATACCCCTGTTGTGTTCACGCATGTACTGTGTCGTGATGCCGACGGCGGCGGTCAGATGCCATGTAGCCTCATCGAACTTGGCAACATACCACTGCACATTCATATGCCCCATATGGTCCAGCTGGCCGGGGTATACCACGCCTCGATAGGTTTCGATCAGTTTCATTGTTCCAACCCGGATATAGCCGGTCTGCGGAAACGATCCGCGCCTATGCGCCCTGGTTTCATGCCCGGCACACCAGGCAACGTCTAGCCGCGCTCAACCCAGAGATAACGCGTCGGGGGTGAACCCCTGGGCGTATCCACCCATCCTTTGACCTCGGGGGAGATCAGCCGTTTGCCGATATAGTAGAAAATCGGTATCACAGGATACCCGGACATCAGCTCGCTTTCTGCCTGCTGAAGCAACTGTCGACGTTCGTCAGGATCGGTGGCCAGGTTCGATCGGTACAGCAGGTCATCGTATTTCGGACTGGAAAAACCCGGCCAGTTATTCGGGCTGTCGCTGTCCATGATTTGCAGGAAAGAATAAGCGTCGTCAAACGAGCCCATGTAAAACCAGCGGATGACATCGAAATCCTTGGTGTTGATTTTTCGATTCAACATGCGGAATTCCATATTGGCTATATTGGCCTTTACCCCTACAGCCTGCCACATGGCGGCAATCGCCACCATGATTTTCCGATTCTGCTGCTGCGTGTCATAGGCCAGATCGATGCGCAGGGGATTATCCGCACCGAAGCCGGCCTCCTGCAGCAGTTTCCGCGCCAGCGCCTGGCGATCGCTGAACGGTATGAGCTGGTCGGGCAGCGTGATCCCGTCGTAGTTATCGAACACTGTGGGCGTCCACGCATAGGCCGGTGTCACACCGGTGCGCAGCAGCTTGTCGGTAATCGCTTCGCGGTCCAGCGAAATATTCAATGCCCGGCGCACGCGCAAATCATCGAACGGCGGCTTGGTGGTATTGATCACCAGAAAGTAGGTACCGAACGCCGGAACGCGATGCAGCATCTCCGGAATATTTTCGAGAATCCAATCCAGCTTGTCGGATGGATAGTTCAGTACGATATCCAGTTCCCCTGCCCGGAAGCGCCGCAGTGAAGTAGCGAGATTCTGGGTGGGGTGAAAATAGACCTCATCGATTTTCACCGAATCCGCATCGTAGAAATAAGGATTCTTGACCAGTTTGATGTAGGACTGGGGCACCCGCTCGGCCAGCACATAGGGACCGCTGGAGACCATGCGCCCGGGACGCGTCCAGCCCCGGCCATATTTCTCGATGACGTGGCGCGGCACCAGCCCCAGCTGCATGTTGCCGATCAGCTGGATGAAATAGGGTGTCGGCTGGACCAGTCTAAACTCTACCGTCAACCTGTCGAGTGCACGAACACCAAGCGATTCCGGTTCGGCTTCCCCTTTGACGATTTCACGCGCATTTTCAAAGATAAAATAGGGGCCGACCATGAAAGAAGCGGTTTTCGGATCGACCAGGCGCCGATAGGAATAAACAAAATCGCTGGCGTCGATCGGTTTCCCGTCGGACCAGCGCAAATCCGGCCTGAGTTTGAACGTGTAGACTTTCCTGTCTTCACTGACCGTCCAGCCTGTCGCAGCCGCCAGTGCCGGGCGCGATTCGCCGTCCCGGGCCATGAGGCCTACATACATGTCGGTGATAATGGGCGAGGCCATGGTCCCGGCAGCCATGGTCGGATCCAGAGACCAGGGCGTCGCTGCCGTACCCCGGTGCAAAACCATCGGGTCTGCTGCAGCCACTGTCAGCCATAACGAAACGGCAAAAAAACCAAGATACCCGATCCGTTGCCGGCGCCGGGCCGGCCGGCCGGAGTACTCAGTCACTTGACATGGGCTCACCCCAGGCGGGGTCATAAGGCACGGCATGCTCCGGGCCGATATCCAGCGAAGACACGTCCATGATGCGCGTTCGTATCCCCCCGAATCCCCTGCCGGTAGCCCTGCCCCAGTTCATCTTTTTGCCGTCCGGGGAAACAGAGGCAAGGATATTCAGCTTGTTACTGAATGTCAGGCGCTTTTGTTCACCCGTGGCGAGATCGCCGAGGAAAATCTCCCAGTTGTGATCCATCGCCTTAACATAGACATAATGCCGGCCGTCGGGTGCCGGATGAGGGTGCCAGTTCATGGAACGATCGAACGTATGGCGCCGCCAGTTGGTACCGTCTTTCCTGATGGTAAAAATGGTCATCGGCGTTGGCTTGACGTCGCCGAAGTCCTCATCCCGCCATGCCCGGAAAATAATGTGCTCGTTATCCTGCATGAAAAACGGCGCGCCTTCGTGCCAGTCAGCAGTTTTCGTGACCTGACGTTCGTCGGTACCATCCGACCGCATCACCCAGATATCCATATTGCCGTCGATCTGGCGACCGAAAGCGATCCACTCGCCGTCGGGAGAGACAGAAACTTCCGCCTCGTAGACATCGTTGTCGGTCAGCCGCTGGATATTTCCGCCGTCAAGATCGGAACTGTATAACTCGGCGCCCTGCGGGTAATTCGCCGGGTCTGTCCAGTCGCCGATCGGCATGTCCATATTGTCACGAACCGAGGTCCATACGACACGCTTTTGATCCGGAAAAAAATACGAGCAACCGTCCTGGCCACGGTCATTGACGCGCCAGATTTCTTCCCCGTCGTCAGTGAAAATATAGGTCAGGTTACCCTCGCCGCCACGGTTGTAAGGAATGGCATCCGGGTCGTGTGTCTGGGCAATCAGATGCCTTGAATCGGGTGCCCAGTAAGCCTCTGCGGCAACCGGAATATTTGGAACGAGATACGACGGCAGTTCCCGGCTGTCAAGCTGCTCGAATTCCGGTTTGCCTGCCTCGCCGGGTGCAGCGGCAAACACCAGCGAGGCGGCAAAAACCACTGAAACGGCCGGGCGGAACGATGCAGTCATTGAGTTCGTCTCCTGAACGTAACCATGTACAAGAATTTAGTGCTTCGTCGTCGCCGGTACGCCCTTGTAGTTCTCCGGACCGAGATTGAACGAAGTCATATCCATGACATAGGTCGTCAAAGAGGATTTGGTCGACCCTTCGTCCCTGGCACTGGCAAACAACATCTTGGTGCCGTCAGGAGACAGGGAGGGCAAACCGTCGAAGCCATCGCTGTAGGTCAGACGAACCGGAGCGCCGCCCTCCAGGTCACCGAGAAATACTTCCCAGTTCCGCGGCGGAACGATTCGCACGAACACATAATGCCGGCCGTCAGGCGCCGGATAGGGAGCCCAGTTCATGTCCTCGTCGAAGGTGCGCTGGGTGCGGTCCGTACCGTCATGCTTGATCGTAAATATCGTCATGGGGGTCGGAAATACCTTGCCGTAAGTGCTGCGCTTCCAGGCCCGGGTCAGGATGGTTTCATTGTCGGGAAGATAGAACGGCGCGCCTTCCTGCCATTCATCGGTAAAGGTGATCTGCTGCTCATCCGTTCCATCCGGGCGCATCCGCCAAAGATCCATCTTGCCGTCGATCTGCCTGCCGAAAACGATCCACTCGCCGTTGGGCGAAACGGATACTTCCGCTTCGTAGTATTCGTTGTCTGTCAGCCGAACGATATTCTTTCCTTCCAGGTCCGAGATATACAGCTCAGCCCCTTTCGGATACAGCTTCTCGTTGGACCAGTCGCCGAGCGGCATATCCATATTGTCCCTGGTGGACGTCCAGACAATGCGTTTCATATCCGGGAAAAAATACGAACAGGCATCCTGGCCCCGATCGTTGATGCGGACGATGTCCTCGCCGGTATCCGTAAAAATATAAGTCAGCGCACCGCCTACCCGGCCACCTTCGGGTTTCTGGGCGTCGGGATCCTGAGTCTGTGCAATCACGTGGTAGCTGTCAGATGCATAATAGGCTTCTGCAGCGGGCGGGATGTTGGGAATTTTGCGAATCGGCAGCTCCTTACCGGCCATATCCGCCATCGCAGCACCGGCATCTTCGACCGGGCTCGCCTCCGTCATGGCATCGGCATCTGCCGATTGCTCTGCAGGGGCGGCCTCTTCACCACTCCCCTGCGGCGCACCCTGATCCGAACAGCCCCACAGGGCTCCGAGTGAAAGCGCGAGTAAACCCGCAACCAAGGTACGTATAACCGAATGAACCGAGAAAGCACTCATGATTTCGTCTCCTGCGACGTGTTGTTCCCGGGCTGCCGTGCAGCCCGGATTATTGCGGGAACGGTCGATCATAACAAACGAGCAAATGCCCGGCCAACTCCCCCAACTTGCTGATATCTGCAGACATATATCGGCCCGAAACAGTCGGTTACGACCGCTGCCGGCCCGGGGATTCGAAAGCGGTTGCGATGTGAATCGGCACTGCCGTAAAGTGTCGTCCCCCGACAAGATTGAGACCATGTCACAATGACCACACTGATCAAACCTTTCCGGGCCCTTCGGCCGGCAGCCGGACACGCGCAAGCGGTCATCGCACCGCCCTACGACGTGTTAAGCACGGACGAGGCGAGATCACGCGCCCGGGGCCGGCCCGACAGCTTCCTGCACATTTCCAGGCCGGAAATCGATCTGCCGCCGGAAACCGACCCCTATGCCCCGGAAGTCTACGAAAAGGGCCGGGAAAACCTGCAGCGCATGATCGGAAAACATGCGGTCATCCGTGATGAAGCATGCCACTACTATGTCTATCGGCTGCATATGGACGAGCATGTACAGACCGGGCTGGCGATGGTGGGGAGCGTAGCGGACTACGACATCAACAGGATCCGCAAGCACGAGTTTACACGGCCCAAAAAAGAAGACGACCGGGTGCGCCAGATTACCGCCCTGAACGCCCAGACCGGCCCTGTGCTGCTCGCCTACCGGCAGTCGCAGGCCGTCAGGGATATTCTGGATGACGTGACCGCAACCGATCCGCTCTACGAGCTGGTGGCCGATGACGGTATCGGGCACAGTCTCTGGATGGTCACGGACACCGCGCAGACTGCCCGGCTGACTGCTGCTTTTGACGCCATGGATGCACTGTACATCGCCGACGGGCACCACCGGTCCGCCTCCGCATCGCGGGTTGCCGCAGCGCGTAAAGCAGCCAATCCACAGCATACCGGCGATGAGGCTTACAACTATTTTCTCTGTGTCGCTTTTCCGGACGATGAAATGAAGATCTTCGACTATAACCGCGTGATCCGTGACCTTGCCGATCTGGCGCCGGAAGACCTGCTGGCCGGTATCAGCGAACGATTTACAGTGAGCCGGTGCGAAAAAGCGTACCGGCCGGATCGCCCTGCCCGGTTTGGCATGTACCTTGCCGGTCACTGGTACCGGCTCGATATCGACAGCGCCCTGGTTCCGGCCGATGACCCGGTGGCAAGTCTCGATGTCAGCCTGCTGCACGATCATCTCCTTGCACCGCTGCTGGGCATCGGAGATCAGCGTACCGACGAGCGCATCGATTTTGTCGGCGGCATCAGGGGGCTTGAAGAACTTGCCAGGCGCGTGGACAGTGGCGAGATGGCCGTTGCCTTTTCCATGTTCCCGACCAGCATGGAAGCCCTGATGTCTGTTGCAGATGCCAACGAGGTGATGCCGCCCAAGTCAACCTGGTTCGAACCGAAACTGGCAGACGGGCTGGTATCGCACGTACTGGACTAGCGGGATGAAAAAGCCGGAAGTAAAAGCGTTTTTTGACGATGCTACCTACACTGTTTCCTATGTTGTCTGGGACCCGGTTTCCCGGGAAGCTGTCGTTATCGATCCGGTTCTCGATTTCGATTCACCGTCCGGGCGAACACAAACCCGATCGGCGGATGCAATCATCGCATTTACAGCGGACCGCGGGCTGTCGGTCAACTGGATACTGGAAACCCACGCCCATGCAGATCATCTCACGGCCTGCGCCTATCTGAAGCGGCAACTGGGCGGCAAAACCGGCATCGGGCGGGGGATTGTCGAAGTACAGAAAACATTTGCCGGAATATTCAACCTCGAACCGGAATTTACAGCCAGCGGAGAACAGTTCGACCGGCTGTTCAGCGACAACGATCGATTCGGCCTGGGCGGACTGTCCGTTGAAGTTCTTCATACGCCGGGACATACGCCCGCGTGTATCAGCTATCTGATCGGCGATGCCTGCTTTGTTGGCGATACGCTGTTCATGCCTGATTTCGGTACGGCCCGGACGGACTTTCCTCTCGGCAGTGCAGCCACTTTATACAGGTCGATACAAAGACTGCTTGCGCTGCCGGGCGGCACGCGCATTTTTGTCGGCCATGACTACAAGGCACCGGGCCGCAGCGAATTTGCCTGGGAAACGACAGTCGCCGATGAATCTGCAGATAATATTCACGTGGGTAACGGCACTTCCGAGCAGGAATTTGTCAAAATGCGAACCGAGCGGGATGCCACGCTGACGGTACCCGCACTGCTGTTGCCAGCGATACAGATCAATATACGCGCGGGCAATTTTCCGCCTGCGGAAAACAACGGCACCCGTTATCTCAAGCTGCCGCTGAATGCTTTGTAAAAAGACGCAGCATGGACTGCTGCCGAAATGCCTCGATTGATATCTGTCCGGATGGCGCAGACGCTTTAACCGGCAACACAGCGGTCAGGAAACTCATGCCTGGAAAAAGTGAAATTACAGTATCCCTTGTACTGGGAAGCGGCGGCGCCCGTGGCCTGGCACATATCGGTGTGATTCGCTGGCTGGTGGAAAACGGCTTCAGGATCGAATCCATCGCCGGCTGTTCGATGGGTGCTCTGATCGGTGGAGTATACGCGGCAGGGAAACTGGACGATTTCGAGCAGTGGGTAACGGCCATCACGAAAGTGGATATGGTCGCTTTACTCGATCTTTCCTGGGGAAAAACGGGGCTGGTCAAGGGTGACAAGATCATCAACACCCTGGTCGACCTGGTGGGGGACCAGCTGATCCAGGATCTTCCGATCTCATACACCGCTGTCGCATCCGACGCAAACAGCGAAAAAGAGGTCTGGATAAAATCCGGAAGACTGTTTGATGCCATCAGGGCATCCATCTCGCTGCCGCTTTTGTTTACCCCTTTCGATTACAGGGGAACCAGCCTTATCGACGGTGGAGTATTGAACCCGGTTCCCATCGCTCCGACCTTCGGCGATGAAACCGACATTACCATTGCGGTCAACCTGGGAGGAAAAATGGAGGCCGAAGAGGAGCAGGCCGCAGCCGAAATCTATCCATCGCCGCTACCATCGCCGCTAAAAGAGAAAGTCAGTCGTTTTATCGAACGATTTCAGCAGATACCCAAAAAAACCGGAAAACTGGACTGGGGAGCATACGACATCGCCAACCAGGCCTTCGATGCCATGCAAAGCACCATAGCGCGGCAAAAGCTCGCGGCTTATCCTCCCGACTACATCGTTGAGATTGCCCGAAATGCATGCGGCACCCTGGAATTCGATCGTGCTTCGGAACTGATTTCCCTGGGACACAGGAAAGCCCAAGTTTACCTTGGCCATGTGCATCCGGGAAATCCCGAAAACCCGGGCACAGGCTGATGCAGGCGGCGCACCTGAATGCCGGAGCCGGCGCTGAGCGAATGCCGAAAGTGGTATCGTTGCGACTGGCGACTCTCGCACGAGGAGTTCTTTGATGACGAAAATCGGACGCAACGCCTCCTGTCCGTGTGGCAGCGGCAAAAAATACAAGAATTGCTGTCTCGAGAAAAAATCCGGAACCCCGGTTTCGCAGAAACTGCTGATTATCCTGCTGGCGCTTATGGGCCTGGGCGGACTGGCTGCCGTGGTTTCGGCGATTCGTTCCGGCGAGCCGGAGACAGGCCCGGGACAGGTCTGGTCAGAGGAACATCAGCACTGGCATTAGCTGCCTGCAGGCACTGCCGGATAATATCCGGTTACGTATTGATACGTATGACTGCAGTGATTCGTCAGTGCATAATTCGACAGGGGAGGATTCCGTGGCCGCAGCCGGCCATTTTGCTTTCCTGCGATATTTTTTTTCGGTCGTTCCGAAACCAGGAGAAGAAAGTTTATGTCCGGGTCCAAGAAAAAATTTAACTACACCATCGCCAAAATCCTGCACTGGGTAGCAGCGTTCATCATCGCTTTCAATTTGCTGTCCGGATGGAAAATCGGCGGGTTCCCGCTGAACCAGAAAGAAATCATCATCATGATTCACTCGGGAATTGGCGTCACGATATTTATCCTGATGCTGGTTCGCTGGTGGTGGCGCAAATCCCGTGACCTCTACACTCCGCCGGGATGGTATAAAAGACCTTCCATGCTGCTGCAGTGGATTTTCTACCCGTTGCTTTTGATTCAGCCGGTTATCGGAGTAATACAGGCGGCCTTCATTGATTACGAAGTTCGCGCGTTCGGCTTTATCAACTTCTCGGCACTCGCCGCCGATAACGAGGAACTGCATGCCCTGTTCCTCCAGATGCACGGCGCGACGGCAATCCTGCTGATCGTACTCATACTCCTGCACGGCATCGAAAGATCGAGAAAAGCTTTTATCTGAACGCCGCTGCCGCTATGCAACCCTGACATCAGGAATGTTGAACAGGGATTTCCATTCCCTGGCAATCAGCAGGTCCATAAGCTCGGATGCCTTGCCCGCTTTTTTGCGCTCGATTTCTTCGTGCATGGTGATCAGTGCGGCATCCACCTCGGGGCCGAACAGATAACGCAGGTAGTCCATCGGGACGCGTGGATCTTCGGAAAACCGGCCCTGCTCATCGAATGAAGACGGCAGGATGGGCGGCACATAAAATACATTCGGATCGGTTCCGTATTCCGGATGCAGGGGAAGCGCTACTTTCCACTGGTATACGAGCTTGTGAATCGGCCCGTCTTCGTCTTCCAGCATGCCGACAAAGCGCAGCCTGCCCGGACACTGGCGCGCACAGGCGGGGGCCACGCCCTGCTCAACTCTCGGAAAACAGAAAATACACTTTTGCGATTTCTTGATGACGTAGTTGAAATAAACCTTGTCATAGGGGCAGGCACGGTTGCACATCCGGATCCCCTGACACTTGTCCTGGTCGACCAGCACGATACCGTCCTGCTCGCGCTTGTAGATGGCACGAACGGGGCAGGCCTCCAGACACGCAGGCTTGGTACAGTGGTTGCACAACCGCGGCAGATAAAAGTGATAGTTGTTCGGATAGGTGCCGGAACTGGTGTCCTCATCCTGGTTGGCGCCATAACCCATGGGCTCTTTCTGCTGCAGACGGATTTCCGTTCCGCTGCTGAATGCCTGCTCGTGATTCAGCGGTATCTCGCCGCCGTGCGCCGATCTCTCCGGAAGCTCTCCATACTGCAACTGTCCGTCCGCAAAGCCGCCGCCATCCTGCTCCCAGTCGCGGGGGTAGCCGGGGCCCGGCCGGGTCTCGACATTGTTCCACAGCATGTACTCCTGGCCTTCATCGTCGGTCCACAGTGACTTGCATGCGGCGGTACAGGCCTGACAACCAATGCATTTGTTCAGGTCCATGACCATCGCAACCTGCTTGCCCATAGTCAGCTTCTCCCCAGGCCGGTGTTACCGGCAGATTCATGACCGGTTTCGGAATAGCGTTCAAAATCACAGGTAAAGTCGCTGAACGTCTGGTTCGGCACGTTATCCGGCGTCTTGAAATTGAGGTGGCCATAGTCGCCCACCAGCGATGTCGGCTTGATCAGCCCGCCGGTAGGAATCACGGCCCCAAAGTTCTGGCGATTTCTGAACATCATCGGATCCCAGCCGTGATACATGAACAACGATCCCGGCTGCATTCCGGAGGTCAGGTGCGCATTGGCGATGAACGAGCCATAGGAATTGAATACCCGGATCAGCTCACCATCGGCGACGCCCCGCTCCTGCGCATCATCCCGGTTCACATAAATATCCGGCTCACCGCGCTGCAGACTGAGCAGCAGCGAGTCGTCGCGATACAGGCTGTGTACGCCGTGACGCGCATGCCCCATCAGCATGCGCAACGGATAGCCCTTGATGCTTATCGGGTCCCTGTGCATCGGCAGCTGTTCGCCTTCTTTCAGGAACCAGTCATGATCGATATAAAACTGTTGCCGCGCCGTCAGCGTCTTGTACGGCTGCTTGTCGACCACACTGGCCAGCAACTGGTAATTGTATGCAGACTGTTTGCCGAACTGCGTTCCCTCGGCGTCATCGACTCTCACAATACCCTTTGCAGACAGTTCATCGAACGAGATTTTCGGCAGGCCGAAAGAATTGTCGATAATGAACTGCACCAGGTCCCTGGTATCGCCGATCTGGCCGTCCAGAGTGAACTGCTCTTCCAGCGTGGAAAAATCGCGCTTGATCGGGCGGCCGTATATATGATCGTCGACCGGCGGAATACCGCGTTCAACGGCAACCTTTGCAATGGCGCGCGCCAGCCGTGCCATGATCTCCCAGTCATCGGCAGACTCGCCCACGGGAGGTACGGCCCGGTCGATGACCTGCATGTAGGGCGTTCGTCCTTCCAGTGCAATATCCTGGCGCTCGTAGTGATGCGCGACCGGCAGCACGTAATCCGCGTACATGGCGGTGGTACTCCAGTCCGGTGTGGTCGCTACGATTGTTTCCAGGTCCTCGAAGGCTGTTTCCCGCCAGGACTTGCCCGAAGCCCTCCAGTTGGCCGGATTAAGACCCGCAAAGATCGCCATTTTCCACGGCGTTTTGGCGTAGTCCGGTATCCAGCCCCGGGCGACGGATTCCCGATGGTGCCTGTCGATGTACTCGGCGAACTCTTCGCCGTAAACCTGCGCCGTCACCTCTTTGTGGTTCGCATGGGCATAGTCCCACAGCGACAGCGCCGCTACCCGCAGCCTTGGCCCGGTACCGGCGAATGCATATTTCATCACCCCGTCCGCTTTGGGCAGCTGCGTGGTTTGCATCCCGCCGCCTTCGCGCCCGGTGTTACCGGTCAGCGCACACATCAACAGCCATGCCCGCTGGATTTTGTCGCCGTGCAGCCATTTTGCCGAACGGTAGCCGGCGTAGATCATCGCTGGTTTAGCACTGGAAAAAATCCTGGCCACTTCCCGAATCACATCGGGGTGCAGGCCGGTGGTTTCGGAGACTTTCTCCGGCGCGTAGTCCTCGGCAAGCTTCTTGACCAGTTCAAAAACCGTCGTGACTTCCACCTGCCCGTCGGGCGTATCGACAGCCCAGCGGCCTTCCAGCGCCGGCTTGATCCTGCCGAGCTGCAGGGTTTCGTTTTCATCCGGTTTTTCACCGGTTGCCGGCGCCCGAACCGCTGAACCCGTTGCCTCATCCCACAGGTAAAAGACATTGGAATCCGCATTTTCATGGCCTGATGGATACAAATCCGTGCCGCGCAGAAATTTCCGGTTATCGGTACGAACCAGGAACGGCAGGTCCGTCTGCTCGCGTACGTAGTCCCACTCGATACTGCGGTCGGCCAGTATCGTGTGTACCATCGCCATCGCAAGAGCAGCATCGGTTCCCGGCTTTGGATTCACCCATTTGGACGACCGCATGGCTGTCGGCGAGAAATCGGGAGAAATCGTGATGATCTCGGCGCCGTTATACCTGGCCTCCCAGAAAAAATGCGCATCGGGAATGCGTGTCGCGGCAGGGTTGCACATCCAGATCAGGCAGCAGCGCGACTTGAACACCGCTGCCATGGTGTCGCAGGGCAACGCCATGCCGAGTGTCATATGGGCGCCGATCGGCAGATCGCCCACACCGGCAAAGGTTTCCGGTACCGACACACCGGTCAGGTTTGCAAATCTGAATAACGCTGCCAGCGCGGCACGCTTCAGAATCATCGCCGTGCCCATCGCAAAACTGATCGACTCGGGGCCATGCTCGACAGCGTAATCGACGAATTTCCCGGCGATCTCCCGGGTGGCCTGATCCCAGCTGATTCGTTCCCAGCGGCCCTCGCCCCGTTTGCCTGCCCGCTTGAGCGGATAAAGGATTCGCTGCGAGCCGTACATGTATTTGGCCTGCCGAAGACCTTTCTGGCAGCCTCTCGGACCGTAATCAGGCGTGTCTTCTCCGGAATGCCCGTATTCGCCCTGCTGTTCCTCGCGCCAGACAATGCCGTTTTTAACGTAGATGTTAAACGCGCAGTGGCCGGTACAATTGACGCCACGGCTGCCATGCACCACGCTGTCCCAGGTCCACTTCTGGCGCATCAGGTCTTCCCACTGGCCATACACCAGTGGCGTTTCGGCCACGGCGTCTGAAAGTGCGCCGTATCTCAGCGACAGGCCTGCCGCCAGTACGCCACTGCTCTGTATGAACTCCCGCCGGCCGATATCAACCTGGCTCATGTACCGCCTCCTTGTGCCGAACCCGCGCAGGTCCGGCGCAAAAGCAAAAAATGCCTCGAATCAGAACCTAAAGCAAGCCCGCCTTGACCAGCCGTTCGATATTCTGCTCCTGGCGTGCCTTGAAAAAATCCTTTTCCGGAATATCCATGACTTCGCCATTGTTCAGCAGCGAATTGGCCTGATGAAATTCAGCTCCGGCATAGCTTTCGGCAAAAAGATCATAGGCCTGTCGTGACAGAACATTTGACATCCCCCTGCGGCGGCGCGTTCTTCGCAGCGCGCCGATATCGATGACGGCGTTGGCGGACATGCTTTCCCCGCCCTGGCTGGCCTCGACCAGAATATTACCCAGGTAGTCGACAATCTTTGACATGCCGCTGCAGGTGTACGGGGGGATCGGCATGCCTTCGAAATTGGCGGTGTTCGCGGCAATCACGTAGGCCATGTTCTCGATCGCACGGGCGCGCCGGCAGGTGTCCTTGTAGGTCCACTGCGAGCTGCCGACCTCGCTGGTCGGGTGGAGAATCACCTCGGCACCGCGCATGACATGACAACGGCTGATTTCCGGGTACAGAACCTCCTCCGAGGCGATCATCGCAAGGTTGCCGATTTCGGTACGCGCCACCGGAAACACGCCGTCCAGCCCGTAAATGTCCAGGTACTTGTCCCAGACATCATGCGGCGTCGGCTCAAAGGTCGAAGTCAACCTGCGATAGCGCAGGATGACATCGCCCGACGGCCCGATGATATAGCAGGTCTGGAAATACATGTCGGGGAAGTTCGGGTCGATTTCATAGGCATTGCCGGCCAGGAAAATATTGTTGTCCTGGGCAATTTTCCCGAGCGCTTCGTATTCCGGGCCGTCATAGTGAAATGCCGCTTTGTCCCGCCATTCGGCCGGGCTCTCTTTCATCGGAAACCCGGATACCGAAAACTCCGGCAACAGTACCAGCCGGACCGGCGCTCCATAGAAGAAATTGAGAAAATTCACTGCCGTTGTCGTGTAACCGGAAATCCCGGCGATTTTTTTACTCATCACCTCCTGGGCGGATTTCCGATCGGAGCAGAAGTTCACCCCTGTGCAGGTTATCTGCAAAGCAACAGCGATGAATTCGAGCTCTTCTTTATTGTCTTCAGACATAATTGTTCTTTCTCCGAAAATCCGTGGACAAACCGCTGACAGATATTCCGGCATGATCCCCTGACGTCAGCCCGAACTCCACGATTGCGGCTGCAGGACATTATCCTGCCTGCGGCGAAGAAGCAGGATCCCTGCATCCCGTTTCGCCAAAAATTCAGTATAAGATCCCGGCCCGGCGAATGCGAAATACAGTCATCGCAGCCAACCACCTACTAGCCGGACAAACCGCCCGTGATCGGTATACTGGTCGAAAACCCGGCAACAGGCCACAACACGGGATGAAGGCAACCATGAAAATGACCAGAAATACCGGCAATAAAATGCCCGAAGCCTACCTGAACGGGCTGATCCCGACGCTCAACTTCACCGGATTCATGGTCAATTTTCTCGATGACTATGCGCGCGGCTTTATCGAGTTTGCAGGCAGCGGCGATGTCACGGTGCTGGACCTGGGCTGCGCATACGGTGTTGCCGCGATCCCCGCGCTGGAAGCCGGTGCGCGCGTGGTCGCCAGCGACCTTGACCAACGCCACCTCGACATTCTCGCCGGCCGGGTCGATGAGAAGCCGCGAAAAAATCTTCAATGCGTACAGGGCAAACTGCCGGATATGGATTTCGCAGCAGACTCCTTCGATGCCATTCTGTGCTCGCGGGTGCTGCATTTCCTGGAAGGAGACGATATCGATACGGCAACCGGCAAAATGTTCCGGTGGCTGAAACCCGGCGGCAGAATCACGCTGGTCTGCGATACTCCTTACGGGATATGGCGTAACGTGGCACCGGTGTTCGAGGCGAACAGGAAAAAAGGAGAACGCTGGCCGGGAGCGGTCAAAGACCTGTCCCCCTACCTGCCCGAAGGGGCCAGGGGGAAGCCCGCCAAGGGGCCGGCATTCATGAACCTGCTGGATGTCGTACTGCTCAAACGCATCTGCTCCGAAGCGGGGTTTGTCGTGCAGCGATCGGGCTTTATCGACCGGAGCGACCTGTCGGGGGTCGGGCGCATGGATGGCCGGGAAAACGCCGGAGTGGACGCGATCAAGCCGAAATAGAGAATGCCCGGTAAAGGAACGAAAGTCCTACAGGCCGAGCGGCGTGAGAATGTCGCGTTTGCAAAACCGGGCTGAGAAAAATCGCCAGGCAATTTTACCCCGCGTGAGCCAGCGTACTGCAGCGCCGTTCCGTTCCGCCTTGAGCATTCCGTCGACCAGAAAAGGCGTCACCGTCTCGACCGTATCGGCCATGATATTCAGAAATTTCCTGGTCTGCTGCCATCTTTCTCCACGCTCTTCCGGCGGCGGCACCAGCATATCGGTCAGCACCATCCCGGGACTGAGATAGCCCATCTTGACGGGGGTTCCCTCGAGCTCCGCGGATACCGCCCTGGTAAAATAGCGAAGCGCATACTTGGTCGTTCCGTAAACGCTGGCTGTCGGGCGCACCATGCCGTTGCTGCCAAACCCTTCCATGTTGAAGATCCAGCCGCTTCCCTGCCGGTACATGCCGGGAATGACGACCTTATTGCACATCATCAGGCCGATCAGGTTGGTTTTAACCGTCAGAATCATGTCCTCGGCAGGAATGGCAAAAAACGGCATTTTCGCGCCATCCCTGCCGGCATTGTTGACCCAGATATCCACGGTACCCAGCGACAGCAGTGCCTGTTCCCACAGCGCCTGAACCTGCGCGTACTCAGAAACGTCACAGGCCCAGCCGGCTATTGTGCGACCGGGAAAATCCCTGCGCAGGCGGGTGACCGTATCGGCAACGGCATCGGCGCGCCGGCTCGATATCATCATGTCATGACCCCTGGCGAGGAATTCCCTGGCCATACCCAGCCCGATACCCTGTGTGCTGCCGGTGATTACGATATTCATCTGCCGTCCCTCATCCACTGACGATCGACAGTGTGCCTGATGAAAGGACCAGGTTCACCGCAGCGTTTCGCATCAACTACAGCGTGAACAGCAAAATGGTCACCGGACGAAACGACCCGTGCAGCAGCTGCAGCACCGTGCGAACATCCGTGCGTCATGAAAGAACCGGAAAAACTCGGCGGACAATTCATCCTGATTTCCGGGATGGCCCTGTACGCCATCGGGCAGTCGCTGGTATTTATTATCGTCGCACCCCTGGCACGCAGCGTAGGCCTGACCGAGCTGCAGTTCGGCATGGTTTTCTCTGTCGCCAATCTCAGCCTGCTGATCGGCGCTCCTTTCTGGGGACGGAAAAGCGATGTGCTGGGCAGAAAACCGGTATTCGTCATCGGCCTTTTCGGCAGCGCCCTGGGCACCACGCTGGTGGCACTGAGTATCCAGGGTGCGATCAACGGATTGTATTCGACCGCCTGGCTGATCGTGCTGCTGATCACCGCGCGCTCCATCTATGGCCTGACGGTATCGGGCATCTATCCTTCCGTGGTCGGCTACATCGCCGATGTAACCAGCGTACGCACCCGCTCCCGCGGCCTGGCCAGGATGGGAGCGGCCAACAGTCTCGGCTCGGTACTCGGCCCCGTGATAGGTGGCACGCTGGCCTTCGTAGGTATTCTGTTCCCGATGTACGCGGCGGCCGCACTCGCTTTTGCCGGTGCGTTGTGGGCACTGTTCTTCCTGCCTGAGCCACCGCGTCACGAGGGCAGGCGAAAACCGCCCGACCTGAAGATCACCGATCCGGTGCTCAGGCCGTTTATCTTTGTCTGGATATGTTTCTTCCTGGTATTTATCTCCCTGCAGTTCATCACTGCATTCTATATTCAGGACCGCCTCGGAATATCCGATCAGGCAGCCGTCATCCGTACCGCCAGCCTGGCCCTGATGCTCATGTCAGGTGTCATCATCGTCCTGCAGTCTTTCGTGCTGCAGGTGTGGCATATTGCTCCGAAAATCCTGCTGCGGCTGTGCGCCCCGGCGTTTGTCGTCGCCCTACTGATCATGGCCTGGTCAACTTCGGCGCCAATGCTGATGTTCGGGTTCATGGTGCTTGGTGTGTCGTTTGCCTGTGCCAGCCCCGGAATCAACGGCAGTGCCAGCCTGTGCGTCGAACCCCATCAGCAAGGCACCGCGGCAGGCTACCTCAGTGCGGCCAATACCGTAGGGGTCATACTCGGGCCGATTGCGGGCACGGCTTTGTACCGGCTGCAACCCAATGCCCCCATGATTGCCGGTGCCGCCCTGCTGAGCGTCGCGAGCCTGGTCGCGTTTTCCATCCAAGTGCCGGACCACCGGTAATACAGCGAACCCCTGCCGCGGTACGCGGTATTCAGGAGCCTGTTTCGGGCAGGCCGGGGGCACGCGGGGTGTCGGGTTGCTCGTTCCGGGACTGTGTCCCGCATGGACGCGGGACGCAAGCCCCCATGGACGGGTTCACGGCGGGTCCCGGAACGAGCAACCCGACACCCCGCGTGCCCCCGGCCTTCGACAGGCTTGGAGAGAGGGTATAATAGCCGCATGAAACCACTTTGCAGGAATCTGGCCGGCATGACTGTTCCATATCCATTCCGAATTATTTGCATGGTATTGCTGCTGAGCGCCCTGGGCGGATGCAGCCTGCCCATATACAGTGAAGCCAAACTGGAGAAAGAGTCTGAGCTGCAGTTCGATCAATTGCGCACGGCTACGCCTGTTTCGAACGATGTGCTGGTCAATCGCTACGTCAACTGTATCGCCGACGCAATCATCGCTACCCTGCCCGCCAGCTATGCAAACCGGGAATGGGAGGTGGTGGTTTTCGACTCCCCCCAGGTCAATGCATTTGCGATGCCGGGGGGACATATCGGTGTTTTTACAGGCATTCTTAATGTCGCCGAGAATCAGGATCAGCTCGCCGCCGTGATCGGACATGAAGTGGCCCATGTCACGGAGCATCATGCACTTGAACGAGTGAACAGAGAGGCCACGACCCAGCTTGGTGTCGTCGGCGCGAGCGTGGCCCTGGGCGGCGGACAGGGAACGGCCGATCTGTTGCAGATGGGCGCCATGCTGGGACTGAGCCTGCCCTATGGGCGCAAGCAGGAAAGCGAAGCGGATGCCGTCGGACTCATGTATATGGCCGATGCGGGATTCGACCCGCGGCAAAGTGTCCAGTTGTGGACCAATATGGAAAAAACCGGGAACTCACAGCCCGCGCAATTCATGTCCACGCATCCGTCCCCCGATTCCCGGCAGCTGGATTTGATCGGCCTATGGGTCGAGGCCCTGCCGCGCTACAACGCGGCAAGGGAAGCAGGAAAACAGCCGAACTGCAGACCCTAGTTCTTTGCCCCGTCTTAGCCCCGGTCTTCGCTCCGCCAGGCAGGAACATTGCAGCGAACATCCGGTCAAACCCTGTGATACGGTCTGGCTGTTACCGCAGGGTTTCCTATGACAATGTTGCTTTCGATACTGCCGTTACTCCTTCTGTCTGCATCGCCTGTTGCGGCACAGGCACCCGAGGCTGACATCGAACCCGGCATCGCGGATCCGGGCAGCAGTCCGCAACCTGAACCGGATGGCACCGAAACAGCCGAGACCATCGCACTGTATCGGCAAATCATCAGCAACTACGAATCAGAACGCGGCGTCTACGACCAGCGGCTGGCCGAGGAGTTGCTGGGCCTGGGCCTGGCCTTGCGTGCCGCAGGGCAACAACAACTGGCCGCAGATGCCTTTGGCCGGTCGCTGCATGTCACCAGAATTAACGATGGACTGGAAAGTCTCGCGCAGTTACCGATCCTGGAGCAGCTGATTGCCCAGGGGAAATTAATGGAGGACTGGGAAAGCGTAGATCAGTACTTCGCCCAACTTTACTGGATCCACAGGCGCAACGTCGGCACCAACAGCATCCAGCTGCTCCCGGTACTGGAGCGAATGGGGCAATGGCAGCTCACGGCAAATGCCCTTGACCCGAGCCCGTCCTCGTATCTGCGCCTGCTCACAGCATATGGACTGTACAAAAAAGCGGTCAATATCATCGACGCCACTCCGGAAGCCACCGACGAACTGCTGATCGGCGCTTTGCGGCGAATCGCCCAGATCAACTACCGGATCGCGACTTATGCCGGAGATATCGAAGATCTGTCGAATGTTCAATCCGGCCTGCAGGCAGCCGGCCTCAAGCACGATCTGCCGCCTGGAGAAGTGGAAGATCTTAAACAGATCAATCGCAGCTACGCCAACGGGAAAAACGCGCTGGTGCGGATCGTTTCGACGTATGCCGATAACCCTGAGCTGTCCCGCGAGTCCTATGCGCTGGCGATGACCCATCTTGGAGACTGGTACCTGCTGTTTGGCAAGAGAAATACCGCTTCACGAACCTACCAGGCAGCCTTTGACATATTGCTGGAAAACGGGATGGACAGGGAATCGATCAACCGTATATTCAGCCAGCCTGTCAGGCTGCCTGCATTTCACAACCTGGCCCTTCCCTCGCCCGATCAGGCAGGCACGGAAGAATATCGCGACTATGTGGTTGCAGAAGTCGATTTGTCACGGGCGGGCAAAGCAAGGAATATTCGCATCATCGAATCCAGGCCGGTTGACGACGATTCCGTTCGGCATCAAGCTATGCGATCCATCAGGAGAGACCGGTTCCGGCCACGCCTGAAAGACGGTATTCCGGTCTCGGCCAAAAGCGTCAGCCTGAAGTACCCATCCAATGTATGGTTTCCGAGAGTAAGGTGGAACAATGAACGCAGGTAATACGATCATCCGGGCTGGCTTCGCGGGCATCATCCTGGCGCTGTTGTCGGGATGCCAGACGACACCGCCCAGGCCCCCCGCGTCTTCGGTGCCGCCGCCCTCGTCACAGCCTCCATCCCAGAGCCAGCCCAAAAGCCAGAGCCAGAGCCAGAGCCAGAGTAAGTCTCAGAGTCAATCTCAGAGCCAGTCACAAAGCCAGAGCAAGTCTCAGAGTCAGTCTCAGAGCCAGTCCCAGAGTAGTCAGTCACAAAGTCAGAGTCAGGCCCAGGGCCAGGCCCGGAGTCAGTCTCAAAGCCCATCCCAGGGCCTGCCCCGGAGTCAAGCGCAAAACCAGGCCCGAAATCAGTCCGGGCAGCAGCCGCAGGCCCAGGCCCGAACCCAATCCCAGGGCCAAGGTCAGGGTCAGAATCAGGGCCAGGGCCAGAACCAGGCTGGTCAGCCGTCAGCGGCAGGCGCATCCCAACCGGGAAGCCAGTCGCCGGCTTCGGCTGCGTCCGGACAACCGGGAACCCCGGCCCGGGGAGACGGGGCTGCCGCCGCATCCCGGTCCCCTTCAGGCAAGCCGGGATCGAACTCCGGCGAGGCAGGACAACAGCAGGCAGCGGCGGAATCGAGCCCGCAAAGCGGCGGCGCCATGAGCGGCGATAACGGGCAATCGGCGGTCACCGAAGCCGAGCGCGTGGCCATGCTGGATCGACAGCTGAACGAGCAGCTTGCCGGCTTTGACGGTGTATTGCTGGGCGAACGCGAGCGCAGCGCTACGGAGGAAAACGGCAGCCCCGGCGGTATCGGTGACCAGCAGGACGACATGGGCGATTCAGGCATGGGCGGGCCGATGGGCGGTACGCCATCGGTGGCTGCCTCGATGCCGCCCGGAACTACCGATGGCGGCGGAACCCGGTCGGGCGGAGGCGGCGGCATGCCCGATGCCCCTGTTCCCGGCGGGCGTCAGAGTGAGGGCGAACCCAGGATTGCCGCACAGGCCACGCCGGCGGATATTCCCCGCGGTGACAACGACGATGTCGTCGCCCGGCAATTGCGCGAAGCTGCGATGATGGAGAAAGATCCGGTCTTGCGCAGGAAGCTGTGGAACGAATACCGGAAATACACAGGGCTGGATGTCAAATAGTGAAGAACAAACGCATCAACTACCTGGTTCTTCTGGCGCTCGCATCCCTGATCGTGGCCGGCTGCAGCTCGGCGACCGTCAGGACAACGGAAGAAACAAGAATTGTTACCCAGGGGCTGGAGCAGCTGTCTGACGACCAACTGCTGGATGTCGGCGTCAATCTGTTTGACCCGGGTGTCGAGCCCGGCGTCGAAGAGGAACAGGTATTTCCCCATGTACGCAGGGCCGAGGCGCGGTACATGCCAAGCATTCTTGTCGACACGCTGCAAAGCACCGGCAGCTGGGGCGCGGTACGCATCATTCCAGACCGGCAAAGCGAAACGGATGTCTGGGTAGACGGGGAAATACTGGAATCGGACGGCTCCGTTCTGGAACTGCGTATCACCGTACAGGATTCGACCGGCAATCAATGGTTCTCGCGAAAATACAAGCAATACTCCAGCAAATACGCCTATGACAAAAAACTGATTAAGGACAGCGAACCTTTTCAGAGCCTCTACAACCGAATAGCCAACGATATGCTCGCATATCGAAAAAAGATGACACCCGATCAGGCGACTCGAATCCGCACGGTCACGGAACTGAAGTTTGCGCGGCAGTTCTCTCCCGAGGCTTTTTCCGATCACCTGTCAGTCGACAGGCGGGGCCGTTACACGATCACGCGCCTGCCGGCAGAAAACGATCCGGTGCTGAAGCGAATTGAAAAAATTCGCGATCGCGACTACCTGTTTGTCGACAGCATGCAGAATCACTACCAGACCTATTTCAGAAAAATGGAAGACCCGTACTTCCAGTGGCGTTTTGAAAGTTACAAGAACACGGAAGAACTCAACAAGATCAAAGCCGATGCGAACAGGCGTATCGCAGGCGGGGTGCTGGCGATTCTGGCCGGTATAGCGGTCGATGTTGGAACCGGCAACAGCAGCAGCTCGGCGGCACGGACTGCCGGCAACGCCGCCTCGGTCATCGGTATCGGCGCCGGGGCGGTATTGATCAAAAGCGGACTGGGCAGACGCAGTGAAGCGAAAATGGCCGTTGAGTCACTCCGCGAAATAGCTGCATCGCTCGATGCGACAATCGAGCCCAATACCGTGGAACTGGAAAACCAGACTGTGACGCTTTCGGGTACCGTAGAGCAGCAATACGATCAATGGAAAGAAATCCTGCGGCAGATCTATATTGCTGAAACAGGGGGCATCGAGGCCACACCCGGAGAAAGCCCGTAATACATTTCGCCGGGCGGAGGATGCTGCATCCCGGGCCAAATGTAGCACTGCCGTGCATCCTGCCGGTAATATCCCCTCTCATCCATCATCGGAAAACCTGACCTTCCACCATGGCAGCAAAGCAGCAAAAGCAGGATTTCGCCAGGATCGCGCCGGCCGATGTCAGCCTCAGCCATGGAAAACCCGCTGATGAACAGCCCGCAGCAACGCGAACAGGCGTTGCTTCCCGCTGGGTGGCGCTCGGGGTTATTCTGCTTGTCATCGCCGCGATCGTCATCCTGGTCCTGCCCGGCTGGATCGCAAACCGGCAGCCTGTGGGCGATGAGGCCATCGCACCAGGCGCGGCCGGTCAGGGCGGCGCAGTTTCCACGCCGGCCACGCCGCGCCAGCAGGCCGTCTCCCCGTGGTCCCAGGCACAACAGGCACAACAGCGCAGGGACTCACAGGAAATACTCGCACAGATGCTGGAGAAAAATGAGGCGCTCCAGGAACACGCCGTAGAGCTGTGGGCGGCGGAGGAATATCGGCAGGCAATGGCACTGGCGGACAGCGGAGATGCGGCTTACCGCACACATGACTTCCGGCAGGCTGTCGATTTCTACCGGCAGGCCCTTGCTGCGTTCCAGTCGCTGCTCGATCGTGCCGCGCCGATGTATGAGGAATCCATGCAAAAAGGAGCCGCGGCCCTGCTTGAGAATCGCGCCGCAGAGGCTGCACAGGCATTCACCCTTGCGCTCGCCATCATGCCCGGCGATGCCGCAGCAGGCAAAGGGCTGGAACGCGCAGGGAACCTGGATGAGGTCGTCGCACTGATCAACGAGGGCGACAGGTTCCGAACCCGGGGCCAGTTACCGGAAGCCCGGAAAAGTTTTGAGCAGGCACTGGCACTCGATGGAGAAGCGACCGTCGCCCGGCAGAAACTCGCGGAAATCGATCGGCTGCTCCAGGACCGGACATTCAACCTGGCAATGTCAAACGGGTACGAAGCACTGGAAAACGGCCGGCTGAAAAAAGCCGAACAGTCTTTCGCCCAAGCGCGAAAACTGAAACCGGACAATGCGGCGGCCCGTACCGCCCTGCAGGATACCCGCAACCGCATCGCCGGGGTCCGCATCAAAAGCCTGATTGCCGCCGCCGAAAAACTTGAGAGCGAAGAAAAATGGCGCGATGCGATCGACAAATACGATGCGGCGCTGTCACTGGATCAAAACCTGCTCAGTGCACAGCAGGGCAAACGAAGATCTGTTTTCCGTGCAGACCTCGACAAAAAGCTGAAGAATACCATTGCCAATCCCGCGCGGCTGGCCAATGCTGCCGTCTACGCCGAAGCACTGAACCTCCAGAAACAGGCTGAAAATATTTCCGACCCCGGCCCCGGGCTCAGGGAACAGATTTCCAGCCTGTCCACATTATTACGTGAAGCCCGAATACCGGTCCGGGTGCACATTGTGTCTGACGGCAAAACCAATGTCGCAATATACAGAAAGAGCGTGCTGGGACGATTTATGGATATGGAGATTTCCCTGATACCAGGCGCCTATGTCGCCGTTGGAACCCGCAAAGGATACCGGGATGTCAGGGTCGAATTCGAAGTCACTCCCGGCAACCAGGTCACCCGGATCGTTGTCCAATGCGAAGAACCCATAGGAGGCTGAATGCCCGCCGACACGGATCATCGACCGGAAGAAACGAAGCGCCCGGATACCCCTCGGGTGATCACACCGGCACGGTTTGAACCGCTCTCGACCACGGACCGCCGGGCAACAACCCACATCCGGGCCGGGGTCATCCTTGCCGCAGTGTTTCTTCTGCCGGCGTTGCTGGCAGCCTGGTTCGTGCTGACGGCAAAATCGGTCTACATCTCCACGAAGCCTGTTACCGCCAGTATCGAGCTGTCCGGCGGCGTCAAGGTC
The DNA here is from genome assembly GCA_024276095.1 of Gammaproteobacteria bacterium. Taxonomy (GTDB): domain Bacteria; phylum Pseudomonadota; class Gammaproteobacteria; order Steroidobacterales; genus JAJRUG01. The sequence goes on along the minus strand of JAJRXW010000256.1, from coordinate 434 downwards.
AGGCTGGCCGACAGGTTTCTGGTACGCAGTGGAACCTATCAATTGAAAATCGACAATCCCGGCTATTTCCCGATCATGGAAACGCTGCGAGTCGGGCCCGATCAGGACCAGGAGTTCGATTTCGTCCTGCAGCGACTGCCCGGTCGCCTGCGGGTAGCGACCACACCCGTGGACAATGCCGAGATATCGATCGACGGCGTGGTCCGTGGCCGCTCCCCGACCACCATCGATGATATTGACGCCGGCCCGCACATCGTTCGCATTGCCGCGGAGCGATATTTCCCGGTTACCCGGGACATCCAGATCGAAGGAAAAGATATCGAACAAACGCTGGATGTAAGCCTGACGCCGGCCTGGGCGGACGTTTCGTTTTCATCGACGCCACCGGGTGCAACCGTCTACGTCGATGACGAAGCTGTCGGGCAGACACCGCT
>JAJRXW010000255.1 GCA_024276095.1 Gammaproteobacteria bacterium | reverse complement strand
GCCGGATTCGGTATCCAGCGTGAACATGACCCCGCTGCAGGCGAGGTCACTGCGTACCATGTACTGCACCCCTACAGACAGGGAGACCAGGTCATGATCGAATCCCTTGTGTACGCGGTAGGCAATGGCGCGATCGTTGTAAAGGGAAGCGAAAACTTCATGAATCGCGCGCAGCAGCCGCTGGAAACCGCGGATATTGAGAAAAGTTTCCTGCTGTCCCGCGAATGAAGCGTCCGGCAGGTCCTCAGCCGTGGCAGAGGACCTGACGGCGACCGCAAGTTCACCCGGGTGTCCGGCTTCCATCTCCTGCCAGGCTGCCTGGATATCGCGCTCCAGCGACTCCGGCAGCGGTGTCCTGATGATCCAGTCGCGGATCTCCCGCCCGGTGGCGGCCAGCTGGTTGACATCGTCGACATCAAGGGCTTTCAGCGCGCTGCTGATCTTTTTACCCAGGCCGTTTTGCCGGAGAAACTCCTGGTAGGCCTCGGCTGTGGTGGCAAAGCCGCCCGGCACACGCACGCCCAGGGCGGTCAGATTGCGAATCATCTCGCCCAGAGAGGCATTTTTGCCCCCGACGCGCTCAATGTCCCCGAGCGAGAGCTGGTCCAATGGGACTACATTAGATGCCAAGGTTTTCTCCCTTGTGTTTTGCCTGTACAAAAGTGGAAAATCACAGTCTGCCGAAAGTGCTTGGTTGATCAGGATAAATCAAATGACTAGTCGTACGGTTTTTTTTGTCTCAGACCAGACTGGAGTAACCGCCGAAACACTCGGCCATAGTCTGCTGACACAGTTTGAAGGTCAGCAATTTGACCACGTGACTTTGCCATTTATCGATTCCGTTGACAAGGCGCAGGAGGCGGTTCAGAGGATCAATGCGGTTGCCGCGGAACAGGACAGCCGCCCGTTGATATTCAGCACGCTGGTGCAGGAAGAGTTTCGGGCGCCGTTCAAGAAGGTCAGGGGGCTGGTACTGGACTTTTTTCATACTTTCATGGCGCCTCTCGAACGGGAACTTCAGCAGAAGTCTTCTCATGTCGTCGGTCGGGCGCACGGAATGAGCGATCTTGGCGCCTACGACCAGCGAATCGATGCAACGGATTTCGCATTGCTCAACGATGACGGCAGCAGGGTAGGCGAATACGACAAGGCCGATGTCATTCTTATCGGCGTGTCACGCTCCGGGAAAACCCCCACATGCCTGTACCTGGCCCTGACTTACGGTGTTTATGCCGCCAATTTCCCGCTCTCGGAGGACGAACTGGAGTCCGGCAGGTTACCCAAGGTGCTTGATCCCTATCGTGACAAGCTCTATGGCCTGACCATCGCGCCGGAGCGTTTGCAGCAGATTCGCAAACAAAGAAGACCGGTCGGCCGCTATGCAACTCCCCAGCAGGTTCGCTATGAACTGCGGGCCGCCCAGGCCTTGTTCGCGCGCTATCAGATTCCGTACATGAACTCGACCGAATGTTCGATTGAAGAGATTGCCAGCCGGATACTGAGCAGCACCGGCATCGAGCGGCGTGTCAGAGCCTGAGGCCGGTTCGCATTCCATCGGGATTCCTGCCAATCGGCCCTGAAAGTCAATTAGTCAACACCGGCACCTTCCGCTATATTCAACGGCAAGGATCATGATACTCACCGACAGCGACATCGTACCCATGTGTGTCATCAGGCCCGGCGGCTTTGGTGCGCTGATGGCGCTGTACGAAGGGAATTTCATCAAGCTTTCGCGACTGGTTCCGGAGTTGGCGGAACGATCGGGCAGCTACCTGTCCCGACCCGATTACGACTGCGATTTGCAGCTGAAGGTCGAGGAAATGTCCCGGTATACGCGCGTTGTTCGCCTGAGCTACCTGTTTTACGAACCATCGGGTGTGGTGGCCGATCCCGACCTGGATCTGCGTGTCTACCTCGATGCACGCCTGGTTGAAGTCAAAGGTTGGGCTGTCGGCTCCCGTCATCGGGTGCTGCATCGTCTGGCCGGACAGGCGGGGCGGGCACTGGACCGGCGCTGGGCCCAGAATATGGTGTTGAGCAAATGGCTGGATTACCTGCTCGACAACGGCCATTACCTGGAGCCCGTTCCGGCCCCGGCCTGACAATCGCGCAGCCTGTCCGGAACAGGCACGTTTTCGCGCTGCTGCCCGGGGCGCAGGCCTCAGACGAACTCTTCATTTCCCGTTTTGCAGATCTGTTGCGACAGGTTTGCGCAGGTTTTTGGCCCGGCCACTTATGTTAAATGGCGGGATGCCGATAAGTCGATGATTCATAACCCAATCTGATGCAGGCTGTCAGGTCATTTGACGTTCGTTGTTCGGCAGTGCAATTTGGCTTCCAAAGAGTATGGATGCGGCTTCAGGGGCTGCATTCCAACGATGACAACATCACATGGGCGGCCTGAAAAGGCCTGTTTTGCTTATCTGATTTCAGTTTGGGGGTTCAGAAAATGGGAGTATCAAGAAATACGACAACGGGCAGGTGGCTGGCCGGTCTGGGTATTGCGCTGGTTGCTGCGGGCATGGTGAACGCGGCTGACCTGTTGCAACGGCAAGGCCCGTCTGTCCGCCTCGCGCCGCTTGGTGAGGATCAAATACCCGCGGCCAAAGACGGCGCAGTTGAAGTTTTCGTGCGCCTCGAGGCACCTTCTATTGCCGCATACTGTGTCAACGAAGCGTTGGCAGGGCGACCGGCACCGGATGCAGCGATGCAGAAAATGCACGCCGCTGCGATCGATGCAGCACAGGCGCGCGTCAGTGCGCAGCTTGCTGCGATGGGCGCTCAGGAGCTGTCCCGGCTGCGGGCCGGGGATAACGGCTTCCGTATCCGCGTCGACAAGAGCCAGATCGAAGGGATCCGCAATATTGCCGGCGTGACCACGGTGGCACCGGTGACGATCCATACACCCGACCTGGTGCGCAGCGTGCCGTGGATCGGCGCTGCCGCCGTTCAGGCCGACGGCATTGACGGCAGCGGGGTCACGATCGCCGTGATCGATACCGGTGTCGATTATACGCATGCGAACCTGGGTGGCTCGGGCGATCCTGCCGACTATGCAGCCAACGACCCGAACGTGATCGAGCCGGGTACCTTCCCGACTGCCAAGGTTATCGGCGGTTTCGATTTTGCCGGACCGCTCTACGATGCCAGCTCCGATGATCCTGCCGCCCATACTCCGATGCCTGATCCCGACCCGCTGGATGGCGACGGACACGGCAGTCACGTTTCCGGCATCGCCGGCGGGCTGGGCGTTCCGGGTGAAATAGGCGTCGGCGTCGCTCCGGGTGTGTCCATACTGGCACTCAAGATTTTCGGCGATGTCGCCGGGTCGACCAGTCTTACTTCGGATGCCATTGAATACGCCCTGGATCCGAACGGAGACGGCGACATCAGCGACCACGTGGATGTTATTAATATGAGTCTGGGCTCCGGGTTCGGCAATCCTGCGGATCCGTCAGCAGTAGCGGCACAGAACGCCTCTGACCTGGGCATCGTAGTTGTTGCCTCGGCAGGTAACTCTGGTCCGGTTCCCTATGTGACCGGTTCGCCGGCCGTGGCCGGTGATGCGATCTCCGTCGCTTCATCGCTGTCGGGTGGTGACAGTCCCGGATTCTCCGTATCCGGCGATGTAAACGATACCTACGAAGCAGTTGAGGGCACCGGTGCTGTCCGGCTGGCCGATGGTGGCGTGACCGGTAACCTGATGGCGCCCTCGGATTCCGCCAATGTATTCGGTTGTGACCCCATTGCCGACGATATGACCGGGGCGGTTGCCCTGATTTCGCGGGGCGGCTGCGCTTTCGATGACAAGTACATCAATGCACAGAACGCCGGAGCGGCTGCCATCGTTGTTTACAACGACGGTACCAGCCCGGATCGCATCGCGCCGATCATCATGGGTGGCGTAGGGGCTTCGGGCGTTCCGATTACCATCCCCGGTGTAATGACCTCGGCATTTGCCGGCGATACGCTGAGCGTGGCTCTGGCCGGTGGCGCATCGATTTCATCCATGCTCGATGAGTCCATCAGGGTGGCGACACTGTTCGGCGATACGATATCCACATTTTCGTCGCGCGGACCCGGCCATGGCGGCTCGACGTTCAAGCCGGACGTGACAGCCCCAGGCGATGCAATTTCATCGACCGGTGTCGGTACCGGTACCGGATCGCAGATACTGGGCGGCACTTCAATGGCTGCACCGCATGTTGCGGGGCTGGCGGCACTGGTGCGCCAGGTACATCCGGACCTGCAACCGAAAGGTGTCAAGGCGATCATCCAGAACTCCGCCTCACCGGCTGTCGGTGCAGGTACGGTCGGCCCGACACCTGCATTGGCCCGCCAGGGCACGGGCGTTGTCAGCGCGACGAAAGCAGTCAGCCTGACCAGCTATGCCACGCCGGGTGGCGTATCGTTCGGACGCATCAATCCGTCTGAGCGAAAACGCGCGAAGGAGTCCTTCAGGATTCGCAGTCTGTCAGGCGATGCGCGCAACTATACTGTCACGCACGAGCCGAACCAGACATTTCCCGGTGTGGAAATTACCTGTCCGTCCTCGGCACGTATTCGTGGGGGCAAGAGCCACAAGCTGAAAATCAAGCTGACGATGGACCCCACCGTTGGGCCTTACGATGACGCTTCTCACAGTCAGACAGAGGTCGACGGCTGGTGCGT
>JAJRXW010000254.1 GCA_024276095.1 Gammaproteobacteria bacterium | reverse complement strand
CCAGTAATCGCGGACTGAAAAAATAACGGGCCGTTAGCTCAATTGGCAGAGCAGTGGACTCTTAATCCATTGGTTATAGGTTCGATTCCTATACGGCCCACCATTTCTTCAGTCAACCGCCCCTTTTGCTCGTTCATGCAAGTGCCCCGACATGAAATTTGCTGCAGCGATCATCCTGTTCTTTTTCTCGATGTACGCACATTCCGAGTGCGTTGTGCTGCTGCATGGACTTGCACGCACCGACAGTTCGATGAAAAAGCTGGAACGTGCACTGGTGGAACAGAATTTCACTACGGTCAACAGAAAGTACCCCTCCAGGGAGTATCCGATCGAAGTATTGGTAGACAAGGCAATAGTCCCTGCTTTGGCGCAGTGCCCGCCGGAAAGCAAGATCAATTTCGTTACCCATTCGCTGGGAGGGATACTGGTGCGCCAGTACCTGAGCAATCACACCATCGAGCGATTGAATCACGTTGTCATGCTGGGTCCCCCCAACCAGGGGAGTGAAGTCGTCGACAAACTGCGCGATTTCCCGGGGTTTCACTTCATCAATGGCGATGCGGGCATGCAACTGGGCACCGGGAAACTCAGCGTACCGAACGCGCTGGGAAAAGCGAATTTCGATGTAGGGATCATCGCCGGTGACCGAAGCCTTAACTGGATTCTGTCACTCCTGATACCGGAATCGGACGACGGCAAGGTCTCCGTTGCGCGGACCAGGCTCGAAGGCATGCACGACCATATCGAAATGCCGGTGACGCATCCGTTCATGATGAAAAATGACAGGGTGATCGGGCAGGTGGTGTACTACCTGCAGCATGGCCGGTTCAGGCGGGAAGAGAGCCGGGACAACTGATACCGGCAGCGCGCCTGTGCATTGCGTTGCGTTCAGTTCGAGCCGCGTTCTGCAGCTTGCCGGGCAGCGGCGGGCATGAGCCCGCCCAGGAACGCATTGACCTGGCAATCCAGTACCGTGTGAGCGGACTGGGCTTTGGCGATTTTCAGTGTATCGGTGAGCGTCAGATGGCATACACCGTGTATCCCCGACCAGAAGGCAGCGGCGAGCGTAGGCAGCGCGTCTTCGTCCAGGGTTGGCAACAGTCTGCGCAGGCCATCCAGTACCTGTTCGAGCACCTGGTCGGTTTCCCGCGTAATCGATTCCGGAATCGGTTCGGCCCCGGAGGACTGGTGCTCGAAAGCAAGCCGCCACAGGTTGGGATGCTGCAGGGCGAAGGCCAGGTAACTGCTGGAAATCGCCTTGAGGCGATCGGCGGGGTCCTGCAAGCCTGCCGTCGCTTTTTCCATCCCGGCGCGCATGTCCGCGACGGTTTGCGCATTCACCGCGAAAATAAGATCGTCCAGATTATGGAAAATAAGGTACAGCGTGCCGACGGTATAGCCCATGCGCCTGGCCACAGCTCTCGTCGTAAGCCCTTGAACGCCTTCTGATTTTACGATAGCGCGCGCAGCATCCAGCGCCATCTGCCGCAGTTCGTCTCGTGTGTGGTCACTCCGCCGGGCCATGTTGGCTGCCTCCAGTTCCAAGAAATGGTAACTCGTTATTGAACATCGTTCAATTATACGGTATAAAACTGAACAATGTTCAATTATTGTTTCGGGGACCAGTTCGTGAATCCGGTTGAGCGCAAATGGTTACCATCGCGGGTGAGTGGAAATCTTCCCTGCCATAATCATCATTCGGGGTGGGGTATTCCCGGAGCGAATCAGCCAGGTTGACTGAAGACATCAGTCCCCGGTGAAGGAGTGAGCTGTGAAGATCCTGATTTCGATAATCGGACTGCTGATCGGTGCATATGTGGGTGCGGAGAGCGGCGCAGCGTTGGGTGCCATCCTTGGCGCTCTTGTGGCTCTGGCTGTGCCCCGGCTTTTTGAGCTGCAGGACAAAATCACCCGGCTGGAACGAACGGTTGCCAGGCTCGCACAACACGAGGCCCTGGACAAAGATACACCGTTCCCGGCACATGCCGATCTTCCCGATTGGCTGCAGCATCCCGAGCAAACTGAACCTGAGCGACAGCCTGCTGAGACGGTGCCGGTTGCTGCTGCCCGTGAAGTACCCGGCGGCGCAGATGCCGGCTTCCGGAAGGAAGCGACACCGGTATCGCCAGCCGGCCTGGTTACCCGGATCTTCAACTTCGTCAGGGCCTGGCTGACGACCGGTAACGTGCCGGTCAAGCTGGGCGTCATCGTGTCGTTTTTCGGTGTGGCATTTCTTCTGAAATATGCGGTGGACCAGCAGTTGCTGTTGTTGCCGATCGAACTGCGCCTGGCCGGCGTTGCGGCCTTTGCCCTGGTGCTGCTGGCCGTCGGCTGGCGATTGCGCGAACGATTGCCGGTCTATGCCCTGAGCCTGCAGGGCGGCGGGGTGGGCGTTCTCTACCTGACGATTTTTGCCGCCATGCGCCTGTACGATCTGCTGCCGGCCGGTCCGGCATTCACGTTACTGGTGCTGCTGACCGGCTGTGCGGGTGTGCTGGCGATTCTGCAGGAATCGCGCGCACTGGCCGTGCTGGGTACGGTTGGCGGCTTTCTCGCGCCTGTGCTGGTATCGACCGGCAGCGGCGACCATGTGATGCTGTTCAGCTATTACCTGGTGCTGAACGCCGCGGTTCTGGGTATTGCCTGGTTCCGGGCATGGCGTGAACTCAATATTATCGGGTTCGTTTTCACCTTTATCGTCGGCGGGACCTGGGGCTACCTGAATTACCGGCCTGATCTATTTGCCAGTACCGAACCCTTTTTGCTGGCTTATTTTTTCTTCTATCAGGCCGTCGCAGTTTTGTTTGCGCTGCGGCGGAAACCGGATCTGAAGGGGGTTGTCGACGGCACGCTCGTGTTTGGCACGCCGGTGGTCGGTTTTGCGCTCCAGGCAAGACTGGTGGCCGATATCGAATACGGCCTGGCAATCAGCGCGGCGGTAGTCGCGGTGCTGTACGCAGCAACGGCGCTTACCCTGATCCGCACCCGGTCGGCCCGGTTGCGGCTGCTGGCAGAGGCATTTATTGCACTTGGCGTGGCGTTCGCAACGATTGCGATTCCTCTTGCGCTGGATGCCAGGTGGACGGCTGCCGCCTGGGCCATGGAGGGCGCTGCGCTGGTCTGGGTGGCTGTGAGGCAGGATCGCGGGCTTGCCCGGCTGGCCGGCTCGGTATTGTTGATCGGTTCGGGCACCGCATTCGCCCATTACGGATGGCAGCAGGGAGCCGGAATCCCTGTTCTGAACGGGAATTATCTCGGTGGCATGCTCATCGGTCTGGCCTCATTGTTTTCGTCGTACTGTCTCGGCCGGCGCAAGGACGGGCCCGCAGTTTTTTTTCGCCATACCGGTCGAATACTGTTTTTCTGGGGAATTGCGTGGTGCCTGGGCAGCGGTGTCATGGAGATTGGCGACCGGGTGAGCAGCAGTTACCGGGCGATATTCTTCGTGCCCTACCTGGGTGTCTTTGCCGCGGCACTATTGGCTGTCGGGCAGCGCTTCGACTGGTCCGCGGCCCGGGGGGCGGTGCTTGCCTACCTGCCGGCTCTGCTGTTGCCCGCGATGGTTATTGCCGTGGATGGAGGTCACCCCTTCGGGCAGTTCGGCTGGGCAATATGGCCGCTGGCATTCGGTATCCAGTACTTCATCCTGTGGATACTTCGCGATCGCTTCCGGTGGCAAACTGGCGTATTGCATACGCTGACTTTGCTCGTGGTGACCGCATTCACGATGTGGGAGATCGCCTGGCAGATCGACCGGCTGCAGGTGAGTCATGTCTGGACCTGGTCGGCGGCAAGCCTGGTGCCCGGGCTGGCATTTTTCGGCGTGCGTGCGCTCGGTGAGCGGCTCGTCTGGCCTGTGGCACACCACGCGGCCGCCTGCCTGGGGGTCGCCTGCGGTGTTCTGATCGGCGTGCAACTGTTCATCATCGGGGGCATGAGCCTGCTGTCCAACGGCGATGCCACACCACTGCGCTATGTGCCCTTGTTGAATCCCCTCGATATCGCCACCGGCTTTGCGCTGATTGTGGCGCTCAGGTGGCTGCAGGCCGTTCGGAAAATGGAGAGCTGGCTGACTGCGCAGCGCTTGCGTCTCGGGATGGCTGCCGTTGCCGGCGCAGCGCTGGCGACATCGACCGCTGCACTGGTACGTGCGATTCATCACATCGGTGGCGTGCCGTGGGATTTCGATGTGCTCTTTCAGTCTGTTTTCGTACAGTCTTCGCTGTCGATCTATTGGGGTATTCTGGGTTTCTCGGGAATGGTCCGGGGAGCAAGGGCCCGGCAGCGTACCGTTTGGCTGGCCGGCGCCGGCCTGATGGCGGTGGTCGTCATCAAGCTGTTCCTGGTTGACCTCGGGAATACCGGAACGGTGGAGCGCATCGTATCGTTCATCGGTACCGGCGGATTGCTGTTGATCGTCGGTTATTTCGCCCCTGTTCCGCCTCGGCAGGGATCGTCCTCCGAAGCGCGGCAGGAGGACGCATAGATGCACATGAATCGCGAATTCGGTTGGTGAAGCGGATGCCGGGAGACAGTCAGTTCCCCTTGCTGAAGCAGAGGCGTTTCGGTCCTTTTTTCTTCACCCAGTTCCTCGGTGCGTTCAACGACAACGTGTTCAAGAATGCACTCCTTATTCTGATCGCATTCCAGGTGACTTCGCTCGATGCTGCCGGAAGCAACAGGCTGATTACCATCAGCGCCGGGTTGTTCATCCTGCCGTTTTTCCTGTTCTCGGCGCTGGCCGGACAACTGGCGGACAAATATGAAAAATCCCGGTTGATCAGGCTGATCAAGATGCTTGAGATCGTCATCATGCTGTGTGCCGCCGCCGGTTTCTGGCTGCAGCATATTGCTCTGCTGATCGGCGTGCTGTTTCTGATGGGCGCGCAGTCCACACTGTTTGGCCCGGTGAAGTACGGCATTATTCCGCAACTGATCAGCGACGAAGAACTGGTGGGCGGCAACGGTCTCGTGGAGATGGGGACATTTCTTGCCATTTTGCTGGGGACTGCCACCGGTGGATTACTGGCCAAACAGGCGGCATCCGGCGGGGAGTTGATCGCACTGGTGGTCGTGTTCGTTGCCTGTTGCGGCTATGCGGTGAGCCGCTGGATACCGGTATCGCCGGCGACCGATCCCGGCCTGAAAATCAACTGGAACCCGTTCAGCGAAACCTGGCGCATCGTTCGCTTTGCACGCGGTAACCGGACGGTTTTTCTGTCCATTATCGGAATCTCATGGTTCTGGCTGTTCGGCGCTACCTATCTCACCCAGCTGCCGGGTTATACGCGCGATGTACTGCATGGCGATGAGGGCGTGGTGACGTTGCTGCTGGCGCTGTTTTCCCTCGGTGTCGGCGCCGGTTCCCTGCTGTGTGAGCGGTTATCGGACCGTAATGTGGAACTCGGCCTGGTTCCCTTCGGTTCGATCGGACTGACGCTGTTCGGAATCGACCTGTTCTTTGCCGCACAGCCGGCATCCCCGGCAGAACTCGTCACCGGGATGGAGTTCCTGCGGACCTCCGGGAACTGGAGAGTCATTGCGGACATCGTGCTGACGGGAGTATTCGGCGGCTTTTATATCGTACCGCTTTACGCGCTGATTCAGCAGCGCAGCGAGCCGGGGCATCTCTCCCGCGTGGTGGCGGCGAATAACATATTCAATGCCCTGTTTATGGTGGTAGCGGCGATTGTCGCCACCGGGCTGCTGTCGGCGGGCCTGTCGATCAGGCAGTTGCTGCTGGTGACCGCGATCATGAACGGAGCCGTTGCCGTGTATATCTTCGGCCTGGTGCCGGAGTTCCTGATGCGGTTTGTGGTGTGGATACTGATTCACACCATCTACAGGGTTCGCAAGGACGGGCTGGAGCGGATACCGGAGGAGGGACCGGCTGTTCTGGTCTGCAATCACGTCAGTTTCGTGGATGCGCTGATCATCGCCGGGAGTATTCGCCGGCCGGTGCGTTTTGTGATGTATTACAGAATTTTTCAGATCCCGGTATTGCGGTTTCTGTTTCGTACCGCAGGAGCAATACCGATTGCCGGAAAAAAAGAGGATCCGGAATTATCGGAGCAGGCATTCGATGATATTGCCGGATCGCTGAACGACGGCCAGCTTGTGTGTGTCTTTCCCGAGGGGCGGCTGACCGCCGACGGCAGCATGGGCCCGTTTCGGCCGGGCGTGGAACGCATCGTCCGGACCACGCCGGTGCCGGTCATTCCCCTGGCGCTGCGCGGGCTGTGGGGCAGCCTTTTCAGCCGCAAGGAGGGTGCGCGGTCGCTGCGCAATGCGCCATGGCGGTTATGGCAAACGGTCGGGCTGGCGGTCGGTGAGCCGGTTTTTCCTGCCGAGGTAACCGCCACGAACCTGGCGAAACGGGTCGCCGATCTTCGTGGCGGCGCTGAATAGGCGCCGGATGTCGGTGCCTCGGGCCGGTTAAAGCATTCCTTCCAGCAAGGTTCGGATCTCATCCGGCAGGGGCTCGGATTTCCGGCTGTCCAGGTCCATGAACACCGTCGTGATATGCGCTTCGAAACACAGTTGCGAGTCATGCTCCCGGTGTATCCGGTAGTAAAACCGGACCGACGACGTGCCCACCTTGTCGACCGCAACTGTGACGATCGCGGTATCGCCGTAGGTCAGCGGTGCAACGAACTCCGATTTAATGGCAACCGCGGGGAAGCCGCGCCGCATCTCCTTGATAAGCCGTGGATAGGATACGATGGCTATATCGTCGAAGAAATCCTCGAAAGCCTTGTGGCAGAGGTGAAAGAACTGCGGATAGTAGACGATTCCGGCGCCGTCGACATCGTCGAATCGAATTTTCTGTGTGCTTGTATAGGCCATCTTTGCAGCGACTATACCAGACAGTCCGGTACAGGCATGCCGAAATATTTCGCTGCCGCCGGGGTCACAAATCGCCATCCCCGGGAATCGGCGAACGCGGTATCATAGACTTCCGGATTCTGTTCAGCCGCCTGGGGGGTGGACGTGACTGAAGCGCGGATGCGACGTTCAGGGAGATTGGCCGCTGTTTTGCTGACCGGAATGCTTGCTGCGTGTGGCGGTGGAGGCGGCGGCGGCAGCAGCAGCGATGCACCACCGGTCAGTGGAGACGGTGATCACGGCAACAGCAGCGGCTGGCAATCGGGTGTTTTCATGGCTTCCAGCACGTTTTTCGCCCGTTGTGCCTCACCCCGGACCGGTATCGACCCGGCGACCGGCCAGCCCTATCCGGACCTGCAGGGCACGGTTCTCGACGAGAACAATTTCCTGCGGTCGCACAGTGACAACACCTATCTGTGGTATGACGAGATCGTCGATCAGGACCCCGGTCTTTTCGACGATCCGGTCGTCTATTTCGACGAACTGAAGACCTTCGCGCTTACCGCTTCCGGTCAGCCCCGGGACAAGTATCATTTTACCTACGATTCGGCGACATGGTTTCAGTTGACGCAATCCGGCGTGTCGGCAGGATACGGCGTACAGTGGGTTATTATTCGCAGTACGCGGCCTCGTGAACTGGTGGTCGGCTATACCCAGCCGGATTCACCCGCAACAGCCCCCCAGGTCAATCTTGTGCGCGGTACGAGGATACTCAAGGTTGACGGTGTCGATCTGGTAAACGGCGCTGATGTCGATACGCTGAATGCAGGTCTTTTCCCGGAGGGAGAAAACGAATCCCATTCCTTCGAGATCCAGGATATCGGCTCCGGGGAAACACGAACGGTCTCGATGATCTCGGCCGCGATTACCTCTGTCCCCGTGCAGCAGGTGCAAAAGATCAGTACCGATACCGGCGATGTCGGTTACCTGGTATTCAACGATCATGACGCCCCGGCAGAGCAGGCGCTGATCGATGCCGTCAACTATTTCAGAGCTGATAGCGGCATTACAGACCTGATTCTCGACCTGCGTTATAACGGCGGTGGATTTCTCGATATCGCCAGTGAAGTCGCCTACATGATCGCCGGGCCCGGTCCCACGGCCGGGCGGCCCTTCGAAACATTCGAATTCAATGACAAGCATCCGATAACCAATCCGGTCACCGGTCAGCCGTTGGCGCCGATGCCTTTTCATACGCTGACACAGGGTTTTTCGGCTCATGGCGGAGAGCCTTTGCCGACTCTCGATCTGCCCCGGGTCTTTGTCATTACCGGCCCGGGTACATGCTCCGCCAGTGAGTCCATCATCAACGGATTGCGGGGCGTCAACATCGACGTTATCCAGATCGGATCGACGACCTGCGGCAAGCCGTACGGTTTTTATGGCGCCGACAACTGCGGTACGCGCTACTTTACAATCCAGTTCCGCGGCATCAATGCTGCGGGCTTTGGCGATTATGCCGACGGGTTTTCACCGGCCAATACGCAGGTGAGCGGCGGCACGGTCATCCCGGGTTGTGCGGTCGCCGACGATTTTACCAACAGCCTTGGCGATCCGGACGAAGCCAGGCTGGCAGCCGCTCTGGACTATCGTGACTATCCGCGCTGCCCACCCGCCAGCAGACTTGCGGAAGCGGATGCCGGTACCGGCTTTGCGCCGTTGTCCGCTACCGACGGCATCGCCCCCAAGTCGCCGTGGCATTCCAACCGTATCCTGCGGGATTCAGGGCGATGACGGCGGGGCAGGTGACTGTGGTCGCCGGTGTCATGCTGAGCCTGGCCGGTTGCCGGGTGCTTGCCACGGGCGGCGACATGCCGGCTCGAATCGTCGATTCGAGCGATGCCGGTCGTGCCGAGTTGCAGGCAACCATCAACAGCGTGCTGCACACTGAAGTGACCCTGGCCGATGATGCGCTGACGGCCAGCGACATGCTGGTCATTGAGTACGGCCCGCCGGGCAGCATTGATCGCGCTCCGGTCCGCGGCCGCGTCCTTGCTGCGCCGATCCGGTTTCAGCTGGTACGGAATGGCGCGGCATGCTTCCTGGTCGATCAACGCGACGGGGCCCGATACCGGCTGGCAGCCACCCGCTGCACGGCCCGATAGCCCCCCGGGCCGGAGTATACGGCGGGTTGTCGATTCACCATGCGTGTCTCGCCTGCTTCCCGGGCGGGGTGTATGCTTGCACCGCATTTTGCATCTGGCGCTGTGCAGTTTCTGAAGGCATCATTCGTCCACGCTTGAACTTCCCCAGGTCGACAGGATATCTATTGTCATTATGAGCGAGCAGCGCGAGCTACTGTTTGTTTCTTCCATGTTTCTGTATCCGGTAGATACTGGTGCGAGAATCCGAACCACGCAGATTCTCAAGGGCCTGAAGGGCGGACGGTTCAGGATTACGCTGATATCGCCGGCGACCCGTGCCGAGATCGATGAGTATGGGCACCATATGGACGAGCTCTCCGACCGGTATGTTTCCTGGCCCCGGAAAGAGCGCGGTTTACTGTTCAATCTGGCGCGAATGCGCCATCTGTTTTCTTCTCTCCCCATTCCGGTGATCACTGATCGATCTGCCCAGGGTATGCACGTTGTGGAAACACAGATCGCTACCGGGCCGGATGTTATTGTCGTTGATTTTCCGCACACCATGGTCCTGATGCCCGATCGTCTGAGTGTGCCGACAGTGCTGTTTACGCATAACGTGGAAGCCGAGATATTCGAGCGGCACAGGAAGGTTGCCGGAAACCCGCTGCATCGCTTTGTCTGGAGCAATCAGTACCAAAAGATGCGGTGTTTTGAATCCGATGTTTTAAAGCGGGCCGGCAGGGTGGTCGCTGTATCGGAGCGGGACAAAACGGCTTTCAACGCCCGTTACGGCGTTTCCGGCGTGGACGTTATTCCCACCGGGGTGGATCTCGAGTTCTTCGATTACCAGCCACCGTCCGATGCGCCGAATGTCGTTTTCACCGGTTCAATGGACTGGATGGCCAATGTCGATGGCATCGAGTTTCTGCTCGACGAGGTGTGGCCGCACGTCATACGCCAGCTACCCGATGCCACAATGACGGTTGTCGGGCGCGATCCGCCCGCTCAGCTCGTCGCGCGGGCACAGCAAAGCGGCTATGCTTGGCGGTTTACCGGCTGGGTGACGGACACGCGCCCGTGGGTCAGGCAATCGGCGGCTTTTGTGATACCGCTCCGGGTGGGTGGCGGTACCCGGCTGAAGGTATACGAGGCGATGGCGATGGGCTGTCCGGTCGTCTCGACGCCGATCGGTGTCGAGGGCCTGCCGGTCGAACATGACCGGCATTGCCTGTTGGCTGAAAGTGCGGAAGCGCTGGCGGATGGACTGGTGCGCGTTTTGAGCGATCGCAGCTATCGGGAAGGCATCGCGGGCGCTGCGCGGAGTCATGTCGAAGAGAATTTCTCCTACCAGAACGCCGCGAAGGTATTCGAGGCCATTTGCCTGGCCGCAATACCGCCTGCCTGAATCAGGCTGGCCTACTAGTCTGGCCGATCAGTCAGCCTGCGAAATACGCATGGTGTCGGGTTGTCGGTTGTCGGCTACGGCACCGATCTTCCATCCGTTGCCGGCATTGACGATGACATACAGCTCGGTGAATTCGCCCTGCCGGGACTGATCGGAACCGAGTGCAACGGATTCGGTGTTGATTCGGGTCCATACCGAGGCGACATCGCCGTCTACCTGGACATCCAGGATGGTTGCTTTCCGGGTATAGGACTTCATCGTCGTAAACAGAACCGGGCCGATGGTGGACCAGTGGGTTTTGAGGTCCGAGCTGATCCCGTCGCCGGTTGCCATTTCGGAGTGTGCTGCACGCAGCGTGAACTGCACGGCACCATTCGCCATCGTCGCCAGCATGCCGTCGAGATTCTTCGCGGTGAGCGCTTCGTTGAAGGTGCTGACTACCGAGGTGATTTCACTGTGATCGGCGACATCGGCGCAGGCAAGGCCAATGAGTCCGACCGGAAGCAGGCACAAAGCGGCAATCTGGATTCTGGCGACTCGAGTTTTCATGTTGGCGATTCCTTTGTGATGGTCCGAAGATACATAAGACGGTAAATTACTTGATTCACCGGCAGGCGTCGATTGCGGAAAGTGCGGATGGTCATGGGTGACCATATATAATCTGGTTTCTAGAAAAGCCAACTAACCTATTGTTTTAGAATAATTTAAGTATAATATTCTCCGGTACAGTGGGTTCGGCCACGGCATTGCCGATGTCGAACCGGGTATGCCAGTTTTGTCATGCATCCTGAGTCAGGCTCCCGGTATAATAGGGCCGGGCAGCCTGCACACCGCGGCAGCGAAAGTGGCGGAATTGGTAGACGCGCTGGATTTAGGATCCAGTGGGGTAACCCGTGAGAGTTCGAGTCTCTCCTTTCGCACCATGATAGTTGCCGGTCAGGGAGTCTGAGCGGCATTGTTACCTTTGGGTATTGTTACATTTGGGAATAGGCATTCGATGTCAGAAACACAAGTATCAGTTGAGTCGACCAACGAGCTGGAACGCCGTATCAAGGTGCAGGTTCCGGCAGACCGGATTGACAGTGAAGTGGAAGTGCGCCTCAAGTCGGTTGCCCGCACGGCGAGGATCAAGGGGTTCAGGCCCGGCAAGATTCCTGCCAAGGTCATTCGCCAGCGCTATGGAGGGCAGGTCCGCCAGGAAGTCCTGAATGATTTGCTGCAGTCGAGTTATGCGGAAGCGATCACAAAAGAGGAGCTGCGCCCGGCTGGAGGACCGCAGATCGAGCCCGAGACGATGGAAAAGGGCAAGGATCTGACTTATGTCGCGACCGTCGAGGTTTATCCGGAGTTTTCCCTGGCCGGCATCGGCGAGATCAAGCTGGAGAAGCCCGTCGTTGAGATCGGCGACAAGGACATCGATACCATGATCGAGACGCTGCGCAAGCAGCAGGCTGCCTGGGTGAGCGTCGAGCGCAAGTCCAAAAACGGCGATCGTGTGGTCATCGATTTCGAAGGAAAACTGAAAGGCGAATTCATCGAGGGCGGGCAAGGGGAAGCGGTTCCCGTGATACTCGGTGAAGGCCACATGCTGAAGGATTTCGAGAAAAACCTGCTGGGGCTGGAGACCGGGGCGGAAAAGGAATTCACCGTCAAGTTCCCCAAGGATTATCATGATGAAACCCTCAGCGGACAGAAAATAGGGTTTGCCGTTACCGTCAAGGAGGTGTCGGAGCGACAGCTTCCCGACCTGGATGCGGACTTTGTCAGGGAATTCGGGGTTGCCAGCGGGGAACTCGACGAATTGCGCGTGGAAGTTCGTGAAAACATGATCAGGGAGTCGGATTCGAAAATACGCGCGGAGATCAAGCGGCAGGTCATGGATCAGCTGCTGGAAGCCAATCCTATCGTGGTTCCCAAGGTGCTGGTTGACGAGGAATCGGCGTCACTGCAGCGCGATACCATGCAGCGCATGGGGATCAAGGACGTTGAACAGGCACCTCCCCTGGATTCTTTTGTCGAAACCGCCGAGCGTCGGGTTCGGCTTGGCCTGCTGGTATCGGCGGTGATCACCGAAAACAAGCTGGAGCTGGACAGGGATCACATCCAGCGAAAACTGGATGAAGCCTGTGAATCCTATGACAATCCCGAGGAAATCAAAAAGATCTATCTTGGCAACCAGCAGCTGATGGCCCAGATCGAAAATACCGTGATTGAAGAGCAGGTCGTGAACTGGCTGGTTTCCCAGGCGCAGGAGAGCGACAAACCGACCACTTTTGACGAATTGATGGAGCAAATGTAGTGAATGAACGTATGGATACGAGCGCGCTGGGCCTGGTTCCGGTAGTTGTAGAGCAAACCTCCCGGGGCGAACGCTCCTACGATATCTTTTCGCGGTTGCTCAAAGAACGCGTCGTTTTTGCGGTAGGGCAGGTTGAGGATCAGATGGCGAATCTTATCGTTGCCCAGCTGCTGTTTCTCGAGTCGGAGAATCCCGATAAGGATATTCACCTGTATATCAATTCGCCGGGGGGGTCGGTCAGTGCCGGCCTGTCGGTCTACGACACCATGCAGTTTATCAAACCGGATATCAGCACCATCTGTGTCGGCCAGGCTGCCAGCATGGGTGCAGTTCTGCTGGCGGGAGGGGCGAAGGGCAAGCGCTTCGGGCTCCCGCACTCAAGAATCATGATTCATCAGCCGATAGCAGGGTATCAGGGGCAGGCATCGGATATTGATATCCACGCCAAGGAAGTTCTGCTGACCAGGGACCGGCTCAACAGGATTCTGTCCAGTCATACCGGGCAGGGTTTCGAGCAGATCGAGAAAGATACGGACCGGGATAATTTTATGAGCGCCGCAGAGGCGGTGGAATATGGCCTGATCGATACGGTACTGGAGAAACGGGAAGGCAGCGGCATGCCTGTCGAAGGAGCGGATTAGCCGTATCCGGAGGAGAAAGTGGAATCGATTGCTTTGCACGGTGCTTTGACGCCGTGATATATACAGAAACACGTGTACAGAGGATTTGAGGGACGCTATGTCTGACGATACCCGGGGTAGAGGTGAAGACGGCAAACTGCTTTATTGCTCATTTTGCGGCAAGAGCCAGCATGAGGTGCGCAAGCTGATTGCAGGTCCTTCCGTATTCATCTGTGACGAGTGTGTAGAACTGTGTAATGACATCATTCGTGAGGAGCTGGAGGAACGCAGCGAGCCGGGGCGAACCAAGTTACCCAACCCCCACGAAATCAACGATGTGCTCGATGAATATGTGATTTGCCAGAGTCAGGCGAAAAAAGTCCTGTCCGTAGCGGTCTACAACCACTACAAGCGGCTTGAGAACAAAGGCCACGACGGAGACAAGGAAGAGGTTGAACTGGCAAAGAGCAATATCCTGCTGATCGGTCCGACAGGCTGCGGCAAGACCCTGCTGGCCGAGACGCTGGCCAGGTTGCTGGATGTTCCGTTTACCATTGCCGATGCAACGACGCTCACGGAAGCCGGTTATGTCGGGGAGGATGTTGAGAACATCATCCAGAAGCTGCTGCAAAAGTGCGACTATGACGTCGAGAAGGCGCAGACCGGCATCGTCTACATCGATGAGATCGACAAGATTTCCCGCAAGTCGGACAATCCCTCCATTACCCGGGATGTGTCCGGAGAAGGCGTTCAGCAGGCTTTGTTGAAGCTGATCGAAGGGACGACCGCATCGGTACCGCCGCAGGGCGGCCGGAAGCATCCGCAGCAGGAATTCCTGCAGGTCGATACCGGCAATATCCTTTTCATTTGCGGCGGTGCATTTGCCGGGCTGGACAAGATCATCCTCAACCGCTCGCAAAGCGGCGGGATCGGTTTTGCAGCCGAGGTCAAGACCAAAGACGAAGCGCCCAACGTCGGAGAAGTGTTGCTGGACGTTGAACCGGAAGATCTGATCCGCTACGGACTGATCCCGGAATTTGTCGGCCGCTTGCCGGTCGTGGCGACGCTCGAAGAGCTCGATGAGGATGCCCTGGTGACCATTCTGGTGGAGCCGAAAAACGCGCTCACCAAGCAATACAGGAAGATGTTCGAGATGGAGGGCGCCGAGCTCGAGTTTCGGGAGGATGCGCTCCGGGCGGTTGCAGGGCGTGCAATGCAGCGTAAAACCGGCGCCCGTGGTTTGCGCACGATACTTGAAAGTGTACTTTTAGACACCATGTAT
>JAJRXW010000253.1 GCA_024276095.1 Gammaproteobacteria bacterium | reverse complement strand
TGCTTCCCTATGAAATAGAAACCTGGACGCCTTTTGGTCTTTCCTATGTCTGGGTCCTGGTGCCCTCGATTCCCGGCGGTTCCAGTGCCGACTATATCTACATGTACTATGGGAATCCTCAGGCCGCAGCCGGAGCGGAAAGCCCGGCCGCATTATGGGCGGAGTATGCCGGTGTGTGGCATCTCAACGGCGGCACGCTCGATTCCAGTCCCAATGGCAACCATGGCGTGAACAGCGGCACCACGAGTATTAGCGGTTTGCTGAGCAACGCCAGGCACTTCAACGGCAGCGCTTATATCGAGATGCCTGACAGCGCCAGCCTGCAGATCACCGGTGAGTTGACCATTGAGGCCTGGATAGCGATCGATGACCCGAGCCAGGCAGGCTCCCCGCGGGTACTGTCGAAAAAGCCTGTCTGGAATGCGGCCGAGGGTTTCAACATGGAGTACAAGCCCGGGGACAACAACGTGACGTCACTGGGCAGCGGTAACAACTATCTGCGAGCAGGTGCGATCGATCTCGATACCAACTGGCATTTTCTGGGCGCTGTTCATCAGCCTGGCGGGACCGGCCAGGTCTATGTCGACGGGGCCGACCAGACGACGGACGGCACTGCGAGCGCATTGATTGCCGGTCCAACCGTATTCAGGATCGGCCAGGCTGCCGGCGGCGGTGCTGCATTCCTCGGCGCGATTGACGAGGTACGTCTTGCCAATACTGCCCGCAGCGCGGACTGGATGCGGGCGCAGTTCCTGTCGATGTCCGATGGGTTGCTGAGCTACGGTGCAGAAGAGCTGCCGGCAACCCTGACCGCGGCGACCAGTATCGAGCTGAACCCGCAGACGGTGGACATTACGATGACCTCGGTACCAACCGGCCTGATGCTGACACTGGGCGCGGGAACGCTGGCAACGCCTTTTAGCAACACGGTGATCGTTGGGTCCAGCCACCAGGTCGATGCTCCGTCACCACAAACCGTGGGCACCATCGACTACCTGTTTTCTTCCTGGTCAGATGGCGGCGCGCAGACTCACAGCTTTATCGCACCGGCAGCGGATCTGCTGTTGACTGCCGGCTATCAGTTCATTGACACAGCCGCGCCGAGCACGCCGAATGGCTTACGCGTAAACAGCCGCAGCAAGACCTTTATCAACCTGGGGTGGAACTCCAGTACCGATACCGGCGGGTCGGGGCTGGCCGGATACCGGATCTATCGCGATGGCGTCGAGATGGCGACCACAACCGGCACCGCCTATATCGATTTCGGTCTGTCCAGCGGGACGACCTATGTCTACACGGTTGCCGCATTTGATGGTGCGGGAAACGAGTCACCCCGTTCCCTGCCGCTCATCGCAAAGACAAAACCGAGTGCCGGGGGCGGCTGCTATGCATTCTGTCACCAATAGCAAGGGGGCATCAGCTCTGCTCTGTCGTGTTAATATTTCAGATATCACCTGACTAAGGGGGTCTATGGATGTCTGCCGAACTTTCCAGGGTCAAGATCGGGCTTGCGCTGGTCTTGCTGGGGTTGTTTCTGAATGTCAGTCTGGGTGTCACATTCGGCGTGAATGAGGATGCCTACAAGGATTTCATCGCCGAGGGTATCGAGGCGCATCCTGCAGTTCATGACGAGAAGAGCCAGGACAAGATCTGGAGGTATGCCCAACGGGCGCACTTTCATGCCGGTGGCGTATCGACCTTTTGCCTTGCCCTGATTATCCTGGTCATGTTTTCGAAACTGACGCCCGGGATGAAAAACGCCGCTTCAATATTGCTTGGTCTGGGCAGTTTCTATCCGCTTGCGTGGTTGAGCATGTTTTTTCTTTCACCTTCGCTTGGTCGTGACGCAGCTCATGAGCATATCCTGACAGAGACATTCACCTATATTGGCGTTGGCGGGATATTGCTGGGCAGTATCATCCTGGTTGGCAACCTGTTTTTCGGTCTTTTTGGGGAAACTGCGGACGCCTGAGGAGAGATCTCCCGCGTTGATCCGGGCAGGATGCTGCTGCTGCGAAACGGCATCAAATGGCTCCCCGGGCCGGACTCGAACCAGCGACAAGTCGGTTAACAGCCGACTGCTCTACCAACTGAGCTACCGGGGAATACCGGTGCGATCCGCCGGATGAATCCGGCGGATCGAAGCCTGTGAGAGGCGGCGAGATTCTGCGGGATGCCTGAATTCAAGTCAAGGCATATACCCGGGGTGCCGCCCGGCGCTTCAGCCAATCGCCGTCCTCATTCGTTTGATGGCCTCTTTCAGCGTATCGAGTCCGCAGGCGAATGACAGCCTCAGATAGCCCGGCGCACCGAATGCGGAGCCCGGCACCAGCGCAACATCCGCCTCGTTGAGGAGATGCTGCGACAGGGCGGTGTCGTCAGCCATGCCCATTCTCTGCATCGCTTCGGAGACGTCGGGGAAAGCGTAGAATGTGCCGTCGCCCGGCAGGCACTTTACGCCGGGAATTTCGTTCAGTGCGCCGATCACATAGTCATGGCGTTCCCTGAACGCCCTGTTCATCTCGCCGATACAGGACTGGTCTCCGGTCAGGGCCGCGACAGCGGCAGCTTGGGAAATGCTGCAGGGATTGGAGGTGCTCTGACTCTGGATTTTTTTCATCGCCTGGAAGACGGTCTTCGGGCCGCCGGCGTAGCCGATGCGCCAGCCGGTCATCGCATAGCATTTCGACACGCCGTTGATGGTGACGATGCGATCGTACAAATCAGGGCATGCGCTTGCCAGGCTGGTAAAAGGCTCCGCGCCCCAGTAGATATGTTCATACATATCGTCGGTCGCAACCAGTATCCCGGGGTGCTCCAGCAATACTTCGCCCAGGGCGGCCAGTTCTGCGGCGCTGTATGCAGCCCCGGTTGGATTTGAGGGGCTGTTGAGGATCATCAGCCTGGTCTGGCCGGTGATGGCGCCGGCAAGCGCTCGCGGCGTGATTTTGAAACCATCCTCGATGCCGGCCGATACGATGACGGGCTCACCATCGGCCAGCTTGACCATGTCCGGGTAGGAGACCCAGTAGGGCGCCGGGATGATGACCTCGTCACCAGGGTTCAGCACAGCGCCGCACAGGTTGAAACAGGTCTGCTTGGCGCCGCTGGATACCAGGATCTGGTCCGGTGCGTAGTCGAGCTGGTTGTCCCGGTGGAACTTGGCGATGATGGCTGCCTTCAGCTCTGCGGTTCCGTCTACGGCTGTGTAGCGTGTCTTACCTGCATGGATGGCTTCGATTGCCGCCGCCTTGATATGTTCGGGTGTGCCAAAATCCGGCTCGCCGGCCCCAAGGCCGATGACGTCGCGCCCCTGGGCGCGCAGCTCTGCTGCCAGTGCGGTAACCGCCATGGTCGGGGAGGGCTTGACTCGCTGTACACGGTGGGAAACTGATAGACTCACAAGATATTCCTGTCCAAGATTGATGCGATATGCGGTTGGGAATTCTAAGGGATTCGGGCGCCGCCAACCATCATTATCGGACCTTCTCATGACGCGCAGTACACCAGATCGATTCCAGCTTGTTGCCGACTACGAGCCGGCGGGTGACCAGCCCGAGGCGATCAGCGGCCTGGTACAGGGCTTCCGTGACGGTCTGGCCCGTCAGACCCTGCTGGGTGTTACCGGTTCCGGCAAGACCTACACCATCGCAAATGTCATCCAGCAGCTGCAGCGGCCCGCGCTGGTGCTCGCGCCGAACAAGACGCTGGCCGCTCAGCTTTATGGCGAGATGCGTGAATATTTTCCCCATAACCGGGTCGAGTATTTTGTCTCCTACTACGATTATTTCCAGCCGGAGGCCTATGTCCCGTCCTCAGACACCTATATAGAGAAGGATGCGAGCGTCAATGCCCACATCGAACAGATGCGATTGTCGGCGACCAAGGCGCTGCTCGAACGAACCGATACCATTATTGTCTCCACCGTGTCGTGCATTTACGGCCTGGGGGATCCGGAGGCCTATTTCAGTATGGTTCTGCATCTTTCGCTGGGCGATCGCATCGACCAGCGGGAGATTCTGCGCCGGCTGACCGAACTGCAGTACACGCGTAATCCAGTGGAACTGTCGCAGGGAAGCTACCGCGTCAACGGGGAGATCATCGATATCTTTCCTGCGGAATCAGAACGGGATGCCGTGCGGATAGAACTGTTCGATGACGAAGTCTAAGGTCTGTCGTACTTCGATCCGTTGACCGGGCATGTCGAACGCAAGGTGCCACGATTGACGATTTACCCGGGCTCACACTATGTGACCACCCGTGATGTCATGCTGCAGGCCATCGACGTCATCAGGGTCGATCTGGCGGATCGTCTGAAGGTTCTGCGCGCGGCAGGCAAACTGCTTGAGGCGCAGCGTCTGGAGCAGCGCACCAACTTCGATCTGGAAATGATCCAGGAAATGGGTTACTGCAACGGCGTCGAGAATTACAGCCGCTACTTGTCCGGGCGCAGGCCCGGAGAGCCGCCACCCTGCCTGCTGGACTATCTCCCGGATGACGGGCTGATGATCGTCGATGAAAGCCACGTGACGATTCCACAACTCGGCGGTATGTACAAAGGTGACCGGTCGCGCAAGGAAACGCTGGTGGAGTACGGTTTCCGGTTGCCATCGGCACTCGATAACCGGCCGCTGCGCTTCGATGAGTTCGAGCGGCTCTCACCGCAGACCGTCTATGTATCGGCCACGCCGCGGGAGTTCGAATACGAGCATTCCGATGCGGTTGTCGAGCAGGTCGTGCGTCCGACCGGCCTGGTCGACCCGGAAGTAGAGGTACGACCCGCAGCGACCCAGGTGGACGATGTGCTGTCCGAGATCGGGCCGAGGGTCAGGCGCAATGAGCGCGTATTGATTACCACGCTGACCAAACGCATGGCCGAGGACCTGACGGACTATCTTCAGGAGCACGGCGTTCGGGTTCGTTACCTGCATTCGGATATCGACACCGTAGAACGTACCGAAATACTGCGTGATTTACGGCTCGGGGAGTTCGATGTCCTGGTGGGGATCAATCTGCTGCGCGAGGGACTGGATTTGCCGGAAGTGTCACTGGTCGCCATTCTCGATGCCGACAAGGAAGGCTTCCTGCGCTCCGAAGGTTCCTTGATCCAGACGATCGGCCGGGCGGCGCGCAATCTCAACGGCAAGGCGATCATGTATGCAGACCGGGAGACCGGATCGATGGCAAGAGCGCTGGCCGAAACCGATCGGCGCCGTAACAGGCAACTGGCCTTCAACTCGGAGCACGGTGTGGTGCCCCGAACGATCACCAAGCAGGTGCGGGAGATCATGGAGGGCGCCCGGGACGGTGCCCCGGGCCGTTCCAGGGGGCGCCGCGTGGCCGAGGCTGTACCGGACTATTCAGGTCTGACTCCCGAGCACACTTTGAAAAAAATTGCCGTGCTGGAGAAAAAAATGCATCAGCATGCGCGGGACCTGGAATTCGAGGAGGCGGCGAAGATCCGGGACGAAATAGGCGCGCTGCGTTTCCACGTTCTTGGTCTGAGCGACAGCAAGACGGGTTAGGAGCAGCGGCCAGGGGCAGAGGCGCGTTGCCATGGCACCCCCGGAAGGCCCGGAGCGACGGTGCGGAGTGCTCGTGCCGAGACCCGCCGTGAACCCATCCATGGGGGCTTGCGTCCCGCGTCCATGCGGGACACAGTCTCGGCACGAG
>JAJRXW010000252.1 GCA_024276095.1 Gammaproteobacteria bacterium | reverse complement strand
TCCAGGCTCGCGTAAACCGGCTGTCCAACGCTCTTCTCGATCTGGATGTCGGCAAGGGTGATCGCGTTTGCATGTTGAGCCCGAATTCGCACTATTTTCTTGAAAGTTTCTATGCGACGAGCCAGATAGGCGCCGTGCTCGCGCCGCTCAACTACCGGTTGATCGACGAGGATTACAAGTACATTCTCAATCATGCCGGCGTGACGGTAATGCTGGTTGATTCCGGCTACACCGGGCTGATCGACGGTATCCGGGCGGATCTGAAAACTGTCGAGCACTGGATTGTCTGTGACGGACAAGGTGCTGCACCTGCCGATTGGACCGGGTGGGAAGAGCTGATTGGAAAGGCCCTCGACAGCTCACCGCCGATCGCGGACCGGAACGAGAATGATCTTGTCTCGATCAACTATACCTCGGGAACGACAGCCAGGCCCAAGGGTGTGATGCTGACCCACCGAAACTGCTACATAAACGCTTACAGCCTGATTGCTCACCTGGGAATCGTCCACGAAGATGTTGAACTGTGGACTCTGCCGATGTTCCACTGCAATGGCTGGGGAGGGGTTTACGCACTGACAGGCATGGGTGGCACACACGTTGTTCTGCGTGCAATTGATGCAGCGAAGATCTATCAACTCATCGAACAGGAAGCCGTGACCCTTGCCTGTATGGCTCCGGCCGTGTTGCGAACGATTCTGGACTACCCTGGAAAGGATGCCCACCAGATCGTTACACGACCAAGGCTCGTTGTTGCCGGTGCACCGCCGCCGGCGAAGTTCATCGAGCGACTCGAAAAGGAGCTTGGCTGGCGGTTTGTCCAGATCTACGGCTTGACGGAAACAGCGCCGTTTCTGACATCATCACAACCGGATTGTATTACCGCGGCAGATGATTTCCGGCGCAGATCCCGGGCCGGCGTCCCGGGGATCGGTGTGGATATCGTGCTCCTTGACGACAATGACAATCCCGTTCCGCACGATGGCGTATCGATAGGTGAAATCTGTGCGCGGTCAAACGTTGTATTTGCCGGTTACTGGCGGCAGGAAGATGAAACCGCGAAGGTAGTCACCAATGGCTATTTTCATACCGGTGATATGGCTGTTTGGGATGAGTACCACAACATCAATATTGTCGACAGAAAGAAGGATGTCATTATCTCCGGTGGTGAAAATATCAGCTCACCGGAAATCGAAGCTGTCCTGTATGGTCACCCAGGTGTGCTGGACTGCGCGGTGATAGGCGTTCCCGATGAAAAATGGGGTGAAACACCGAAGGCATTCGTCGTATTGCGTGAGGGAGAAGAAGTGAGCGGTGAAGAGTTGATTATTTTCTGTCGCGAGCGCATGGCGCATTTCAAGTGTCCCACACGCGTCGAACTCGTCGCCGCGCTGCCGAGGACTGCAACAGGGAAGCTGAAAAAATATACTCTGCGTGAAAAAGAACGGCAATACGTGTCGCCTCCTGTCAAAGCGTGATGCGGGGCGCTGCGAGCCGGAATGGCTAGCCGCGTACAACCTTCTGTTCGATCGCGCCGAAAATGCTTTTTCCCCGAGCGTCATTCATTTCAATACGCACGGTATCGCCATAGCGCATAAATGAGGTAACGGGTTTGCCATGCTCAATGGTTTCCAGCATGCGTTTCTCCGCGAGGCAACTGGAACCTCGCGAGCGGTCGTAGTTTGAAATCGTGCCCGATCCGATAATCGTTCCGGCGCCGAGTTTTCGGGTTCTTGACGCATGCTCGATGAGCTGGAGGAAGTTGAAGGTCATATCGACACCGCACTCCGGTTGCCCCAATAATTCTCCGTTCAGGTGGGTGATCAATGGCAGATCAAATGTACCGTCCCGAAACGCATCGCCGAGTTCATCGGGTGTGACGGCTACCGGAGAAAATGCGGTTGCCGGTTTCGACTGGTAGAAGCCAAATCCCTTGGCCAGTTCCCCGGGAATCAGTCCGCGCAGAGACCAGTCATTGACCAGCATCAGCAGCTTGATATGGCCGGCGGAATCGGCTGCACGGGTTCCCATGGGTACGTCATCAGTGATGATCGCCGTTTCGGCCTCGACATCGATTCCGAATTCTTCGGATGGCACAGGCACTTCACCGACCGGTGGCAACATTTCATCGCTGCCGCCCTGATAGACCAGCGGTTCATGCCAGAAACTTTCAGGCATCTCCGCCCCCCGGGCCTTGCGCACCAGCTCGACGTGGTTGACATAGGCGCTGCCGTCCACCCAGTGATATGCCCGGGGCAGGGGCGACTCGACATCAGCGGTGTCGAACGGAAATGAGTCATCTGCCGATTCTCCTGCTTCGAGACGGTCGTATACAGCCTGCAACAGCGGCGAGATATCGGACCAGCTGTCCAGTGCAGCCTGCAGGGTTGGCGCCACCCCATCCGCCGGAACCGCACGCGACAGATCACGGCTGACCACGACAAGTCTTCCATCCCGGGTTCCGTTTTTCAATGTAGCGAGTTTCACGGTACTAATCCTTCCAGCTGTCCACGTAGCCTTTCCATTCGGCCGCCTCGGCCGCCCCGCCAACTTCCAGTGCATCTCGCGTATCGATCATCACGGCGTACTCGTTGGTAGAAGGTTTCGGCTGCACCAGCATGTTTTTCAGCGCCTTGGGATGAGGCCCATGGGTAAATCCGGCCGGATGCAGCGTCAACATTCCGGGGGGAATGTTGTCACGGCTGAAAAACTCTCCTGCGTGATAGAAAAGCACTTCGTCGTAGTCATCGTTGTTGTGGAAAAAAGGCACTTTTAGCGCACCAGGATCTGTCTCGAACGGTCTTGGTGCAAATGTGCAAACGACGAAACGATTGCCGATGAACGTCGTATGCGCCGAAGGCGGCAGATGGTAACGGTCACTGATCAGAGGGCGAATATCCCTTACATTGATACGGGCTACCGACAGGTCGCCATGCCAGCCAACGGCATCCAGCGGATTGAACGGATAGGTGATTGTGCTGACCTGGTGATATCTTTTTACTTTCACCTGCCACGTTTCAGAGTTGCTCTGCTGAGCCAGAAACTGATCGTTCATAACCGGGATATCCAGCATCGCCTGATCGAAGATGGCATGATGTCCGACCAGGCCCTTGTCAGGGAGCATATACGACGCGTTGGTGTTTTCAATCATCAGTACCATGAGGGGTTTCGACGGGGTCAGCCGCCACATTGTGCCTCTCGGAATGACGACGTAGTCGCCCCCGGAAACTGCCAGGTGTCCGAAGTCACAGAAAAAATCAGCCGTTCCCCGGTGTATGAACAACAGTTCATCCCCGTCACCGTTTCTTGCCAGGTGATCCATAGGCCTGTTGAGGTTCCATAACCGGCAGCGTACCGCCTGATTGAACATGATCTCCGGGCTGTTCCATGGACAGGCGCAGGTTTCGTCAACTTTATTCAGGTCAAATGCACGTGGTCGAAGCGGGCCTTCAAATTCGCTCCATCCTGTTGGCGGGTTGGTGTGGTAGGTGAAGGCAGCGGGGCCTGAAAACCCCTCCTTGCTCATTTCTCTCTCATAGGTGCCTTCGGGCAGGTCCGCATGGGCCTGTCGAGATGCCGTTCCTTCAACACGGGGGTATGAAATATATCGCTTCATCGGCTTTGGTCCTCTGACGGATTTCGAAGGAACGCCAGCATTTCATCCAGTATCGACCGGTCGCCGATTTCATTGGCCATCATCAAGATCAGTTTCGCATTGACGATGAGGCTTTCGTCAGTCGATAGCCCCTCATGCAGATCGATCAGGCTCGAGTAGAAACCGTCGGGGTCGCTGATATTGATTTCTGATTTCATGACGCTGGTATCCGGTTCAAGTGGAATGTCCGGTGGCCCGCGAAAGCGCTCTTTCGACCTTTGTGCGATCGAAAGCCCGCCATCGCGCGGCAACGTGCTGGTCGGGGCGAATGAGGTAGTAAGTGCCTGGGCGGGCATCATAGTGCGAGTGCAGATACGCCTGACTATCAATTATGGCCCCGCCGGATGGACTACCGTTGTCCGGTTTGACTATCACTGCACGTACAGGGATATCCCAGTCTTCCAGTGCGCGCATCTCATCGGTGATTGACCCCGTGGCATCGGAAAAAAGAACACCGGTAAAGCAGTCGCCGAGCTGATTCAGGAACCAGGATTCACTGCCATTCAGCATGATCGGCGCATCCAGACAGGGAGAGCCGGGCCGCTGCTTTGCCGAGAAGTCCTCGGTGTCGGGCTCATTCAGGACAGATTGATCCAGAGTGCAGGGTACTGACAGGCGGCCGCTGTTCACGAACATGCGGGCAAAAGCGAAATCCTTGGCGAGTTCGAGAGCGGCGTCACGGAAGGCAGTACTGATGTCGCTTTTCGGTGTCATGAAATCAGTGCTGCGCGATGAATTCAGGATGTTCTCATCGGCTCCGTACACCCGTTCCTGATCATAACTGTCCAGTAAATCAGGCGGCGCCTTTCCTTCAAGAACCAGCGCCAGTTTCCATACCAGATTATCGACATCCTGAAGACCACCGTTGGCGCCACGGGCACCGAAGGGAGAGACCAGGTGGGCGGAATCTCCGGCGAAAATTATCCGCCCGTGTACGAAGTTTTTCATGCGCCGGCACTGGAAGGTATACAGGCTTATCCACTCGTAGTCGAATTCAATATCACCCCCTATGAGTGCACGGACTCTGGCGTCAACGGTTTTCTGATCGAGTTCCGCTTCCCTGTCGATATCCCAGCCGAGCTGAAAGTCGATACGCCAAACATCGTCTGCCTGCTTGTGCAGCAATGCCGTTTTACCGGGATTGAACACCGGATCGAACCAGAATCGGCGTTCGGCAGGAAAATCCGCTTTCATCTTTACGTCAGCAATGAGGAAATTGTCTTCGAAAACGCGTCCTTCAAAGTCCAGATCCAGCATGTGCCTGACCGGGCTGCGATGGCCGTCCGCAGCGATCAGGTAGTCGCAGGTCAGTTGATAGTCACCTGCCGGTGTGGTGACCGTAACAGTCACCCGCTCGGGACTGGTTTCGACAGCAACCACTTCACTGTGCCAACGCAGGTCGACAGCCGGGTGGCCGGCGAGCGACTCAATCAGATATTCCTCGGCATAGTACTGCTGAAGATTGATGAAGGCGGGGAATTTCTGCGCCTTGTCGGCAAGCAGGTCAAACGTATAGATCGGATCGGGACGGTCGCCGTGATAGACCTTGCCGACATTCCAGGTGACGCCCTTGTTCAGCATCCGTTGGCCGGTTCCAAGTCGGTCGAGTATTTCCAGCGTGCGCTTCGACCAGCAGATAGCGCGCGAGCCATCACTGACTGAATCATGCTTTTCGAGTACGATTGATGGAATACCGTGCCGGTCGAGGTCGATGGCCGTTGCCAGGCCGATCGGACCTCCGCCGGCGATCACCACGGGACAGTGCCGGGTTTCCCCGGTCTGCAGGTCCGGGGGCTCTACAAAGGGATAGACAGCCTGCAAAGAGCGACCCGCACCGCGTGCCTGGCCCAATTCACCGTATTTTGCAGACATATCTACTCCGTGTATCCGGGGGGATCTTCGGGGCGCCTCCGCTGCAGGTGCTTACCCGGCCAGGTCTTCCCACATCTTTGCATCTCTTTCGGCTGTCCAGATACGCGGATCCTTTATGCCTCCGGCTTCATCGTATGCACGCGCCACATCGAAGGGCAGGCAGTGGTCGAAAATCACCCAGTCGCCGAAATCGGGTTTCAGAGTTGCATAAGTTGCTTCGTAGATGGATCTTAAATCCTTGCCCTCTGCCCGGAGTTTCCGAACACAGTTGAACATCCTGGCAACGAAATCGCGCGTTCCGTTCAGGCCCTCCTTTATGGTTTCAGGCGTTGTCAGCGCGTCACCGCGCCCCGGAACGACAGCCGCCGCATTCAGGGCCTCCAGGTTGTCCAGCGTTTGCGGCCAGTCCGCAAGGTAGGCATCTCCTGTGTAGGGTGTTGCGCCGTACTCGACCAGATCACCGCTGAACAGTACGCGTTGCCCCGGCAGCCAGAGAACGGTATCTCCTCTCGTATGACCGCGACCAAGCTGCAGGAACTGTACTTCGAGTTTGCCCATCCAGAGTGTCATCTGGCCCTTGAATACGATGTTGGGCCAGGTCAGCCCCGGAATGGATTCATGGCCCTGAAACAGGCGTGGAAAGCGCTCGAACTCCGATTGCCAATCCTGTTTGCCTCGTTCGACCACCAGCTCGTAGGTGTCCTGGCTCGCGATAATCTGTTCAGCACCATACGCCGTTGCGCCAAGTACCCGAACGGCATGATAGTGACTCATGCCGACGTACTTGATGGGCTTGTCCGTAACCGTACGGATCTTGTCAATGACGTCCCGGGCCATAAGAGGGGTCGCCTGGGTATCAAAAACCAGTACGCTCTCGTCACCGACGACCACACCGGTGTTGGGGTCGCCTTCTGCCGTGTATGCATAGGCGTTTTCGGAAAGCTGCGAAAAGGTGACCTGTTTTTCTTCGAGGTCAGCCTGAGAAGCGAATACTTTGCGCATGATATTTCTGTTCCTGTGATTGTTGCATTCTGTCGGCGGGACTATAACTGGCGCTTGTTACGCAGCTTGCAAACTCCCCCCCAGGACCGTAATATATTAGTTACTTTTGTAACTAATTGCAAATGAAAATGTCAAGCTTGAAACTGGCGAAATTCCTGCCTTACCGGCTTTCGGTGCTGACGAACCGGGTAAGCAACCTGATTGCCAGTGCCTACGCAGACCGTTTTGGAATCAACGTGTGCCACTGGCGTGTGATTGCCGTATTGGCTGAACAGCCCGGAATATCGGCAACTCAGGTAGCGGAGCGCACCGCTCACGACAAGGTGTCCATCACGCGTGCCGTACAGTTGCTGACGAGCAGGGGCTTTGTCAGGCGCCGCGCTTCACAGTCAGATGGACGCGTGTCTCATCTGACACTAACCGCAAAAGGCAAGCGCGTATGTGCCGAGATCACGCCAAAGGCTCTGGCCTACGAAAAATCCCTGATGGCAACACTGAGCGGTGATGAACGAAGGCAGCTGAATTCGATTCTGGACAAGCTTGCCGTACGCGCCGCAGAACTCACCAGTTGACGTTGTCGAGGGGGCGGCCAACTGGCCGGCTCCGGAAAACTGTACTCCCTGGACAATCTAAAGTGTGCGCCGGTTCGGCACATTCGGCACCGGCTGTCCCTCTGGCGGAATTCAGGTATTGTCCGCTATGGCCCGGCGCCGCAATCACCGCGTATGATCCATCATCGCCTTCATACCGGGATTGATTCATGTTTTCGAGATTGACCGTCATACCGCTTTCGCTGCTGTTCGTTTTAGCTGCAATACCAGGCATGACCTTCGCCCACGGTCCCGTGGCGCGTGCATCCGAGGCCGAAACCACGCAGGCGCGGCTGTTTACCGCCGATGCGGCAACCGGCGAGATCGTTGCGATCGACCTGCCTGGCGGGGCACCGGTGTTCCGGCTCTCTACGCCTCCGTACCTGATGGCGCTGGCATTGAGTTCCGACCGGCAGCACCTGTTTGCCATGCGTGGCCGCAACACCGATCGGGACTGGGTGACGGTCATCGACACCGGTTTCGATCCCGACACCCGTGAAGTGCGGCCGCCCTACGTTGCACGTACGGTGCTTGCGAATGCCCCGACTACGGGCGGACGGCATGATGGCATGATATCGACCGTGGGAGGCAGGGATGCGCTTTACATGGATACTACCGCCGAAATCATCGTTTTCGAGGAGGGCAATTTCAGTGGCTACGGTGAAGTGGCGCTGCGCCGCTACAGTTTGGCGCAGCCGGACCACTATCATGCCATGGAAGCCGGTGAGAACCTTTATATCGGCCATCTCAGGAGCGGGTTTGTCCAGGTGCTGAACCGCGACAGCGGGCGGGAAGTGGCGCGCATACCCGGCTGCCCCGCATTGCATGGCATGGCTGAAGACAGGGTATCCGGCCGGATTTTCTTCGGCTGCGGCCCGCACGTGCTGGTGGTGGGCACGCAGGGCGATGAAACCGGCCGGAAGGTGGCGCAGATCGCCTATCCCGCCTCCCAGCGTGTGGCGGCTTTCCTGGCAGGCAAAGAGCGGATTCTGTGGGGCTATACGGAAGGCACGCTGCCGATGTTTTACCGCCTCGATATGGCGCGCCGGCCCTACGAGTTCGAGACCATTCCGGTTGAATCGTCGGTCCAGTATGCAACCTCCGGCGACGGCCGCTATTTGCTGGTGCTGACGCGAGCCGGTGTGCTTGAAATCCGTGATGGCGGCAACGGCAAATTACAGCGATCCGTTCCGGTGACCGCGCCCTTTGCCAAAGACTTCCACGAGCACACCGACAAAGCCGTGTTGCCGGATATTCTTGTTGCGGGCGGCAGCGCCTACGTCAGCCTGCCGAATGAAGGACGGATTGCGCAGGTCGACATTGACAGGGGTAAAGTGCTCAGGCGCCTGGAGGTGGGCGGTGAGCCAACGCGGCTGATTCTGGTGATGGAGTCGAGCGCCCGCTGACAAACCGGTGTCAGCCGTGCCGGTTACGCTTGCGCGTGGCATTGGCGTACAGTTCGGCTATGCTTCGCAGACCCAAAGCCGCATAGTACGGAGGAAACAGGTGCCAAGGCCTCATACGCTACCTGCTGTAAAAAGCAGTTCTCTCAAGCTGCGCAGGCAACCCCGGCAACAGCGGGCGCAGGAACGTACCCAGCAGATTCTCGATGTTACCGCACAGCTGCTGGAGCAGGTAGGCATCGACAACCTCACCACGCTGATGATCGCCAAAGAACTGAAAATTTCAGTTGGTTTGCTTTATCACTATTTCCCCAACAAGCATGCCATTCTGAATCATCTTGGAGTGAAATGGCTGGAAGAGATGACGACTGTTCTGGAGGAAATCGAGAACATGGAAGTCGAAAAGATGACGCTGGTTGAATTTGTCGACGAGACCGTAGATCGACTGCTGGCCGTTTACCGGAATCAGCGAGCGGTTCTTCCGCTGGCACAGGCGCTTTGTGCGATACCGGAGCTTCGTCATCTCGATGCCGAGCATGATGATCTTATTATTTCGAAGATGATCATCATCCTGAGGCGGCTCGGCTTTCTGGCAACCGATAACGAGTTGAACCGGCTGGGCCGCGCCTTTCTGGAGCTCAGCCACGCGCTTCTGATCGTGATTGTCGATCAGCGGCGGATCCGGGCCGAGCGTACGCTGGCCGATCTCAAGCACATGGTTCTGGTTCTGTTTGAAACGCATCAGGCGGACAATCGGAAAACAACAAGATCCGTTGAAGCGCCCTAGCAACGGGGCAATGAGCCGGTTTCCCGCCCCGCGACAGCAAAATATTGAATAAACATTCAGTTTATGCCAAGATTTCGTCCAGTTACTTGCGAACGAAAGGTTGACACCGCATGACTGTATGTTCACCCGTCGCCATTCAGCGCAGCTGACCACTAAAAGGTCTACGGCTGCCTGACAGCCAGGCAGCTGCACAGCGATCAGCGTCGCTGATCGGTTCGATCCATGTCGGGACAGGGGGGTAACGTGTCGAAACCAGTCAAGTGCAGCAAGTCCAGGCGCAACAAGGTGCGCCGTACCGGCCGCAAAGCCGGCAAATCCCTGTTCAGGAACAGCGGCATTACCGCCCTCGCAGCTGCGGGTTCGCTGGGCGTTCAACCTGCTCCAGCGGCCGAACTCGAAGAGATCATCGTTACCGCAACAAGACGGTCAATGACCCTGCAGGATACCCCCTATAACATCAGCGCTGTTTCGGCGGATAACCTCGAAAAGGCCGGCGTTGCGGACCTCGGCGATTTGCTGCGCCTGGTTCCGGGTGTTGCCTATCTTGATCAGGGCGCCCGCATCGGCGGCAACAATCCCAATATCATTCTGCGCGGAATCAATGCCAATG
>JAJRXW010000251.1 GCA_024276095.1 Gammaproteobacteria bacterium | reverse complement strand
CCGAAGAGCAGTTGCCCGGCAGGAAGCCGCGCGAACAGCAGCGGTTTCCCCGGTCGCATGGCGACTTTGTGGAACAGGATTTCGCCCCCGGTCCGGGTGACCACCGACGGGACGAAGTCCATCCGGCCGGCGGAAACACCACCGGTAGTCAGGATGACATCGGCTTCGGCTGCCGCGCTTTCCAGGGACGATCGCAGCATTGCCGGGTCGTCCGTGACCGATTCGTGTCGCACCAGCTCGATGCCGGTGTGTGCCATGAATGCCGCCAGGTAGGGGCCGTTTGCATCGCGGATCAGCCCGCCTTGCAGTGGTTTTTCGTTGTCCTGGAGTTCATTGCCGGTGGTGATAATGGCTACCCGGGGCATGCGGCGTACCGAAACCTCCGAGCAGCCGATTGCGCCGAGTCCCATCACGACCTGGGGGTAAACAGGTTGCCCGGCCGCCAGCAACAGCTGTCCTTTGCCGATGTCCTCTCCCGCCTTTCTTACATGCTGCCCGGGCTGCACCGGACGGGTAAAGCGGATACGCAGCGGGGCGCCATCCCCATCTCGTGTGCATTCGACGTTCTCGACCGGGATCACAGCATCGCAGCCTGGCGGCATCGGCGCGCCGGTCATGATTTCCCAGCAGGCATTTTCGACTGCAGAGGCGGGCGCGGACTCGCCGGCGGTTGTCGTTCCGGCTACCTGCATTTCGACCGGATTCGATGCGCTCGCCCCGGCGGTATCCGCAGAACGAAGCGCATAGCCGTCCATGGCAGTATTGGCAAACGGCGGGACGGCAGTCTCACTGATGATATCCGTGGCGGTGGCACAGCCGGTCGATTCGGGCAGGGGCACAGGTTCCGGCGATGCTGCCGGAACCGAATCGGCAATGATCCGAAGGGCTTGCTGGTAGTCAATCATCGGGATTGTTCGTCGTTTGCCTGCTACCCCGTGATTCTATCAGTCGGCGCGCCATCATGAGGTAGAATAACGGCCTGAATATGCAGGCTCCGATTCGCCGTGTGCCGGGGCCTGCGAGTGATAATTGTCAGCACACCCCGATGTCAGCCCCGTTAGTCTGCCTGTTACCATGTCAGTCAAGTTCGATCGCAGAGATTTTGCCCGGGCTGGAACCGTAACAACCCGCTGCCTGGAATACCCATGAGCCCGGCGTCCGACAATCTGACGCCTCGATCACCGGCGAAGCGGTCTTCGTCCGGGCAACCAGAGATTCAACCGCTCGACCAGTTCATGGCGTCGGGCAATACCGGGTCGGGCAGTATCGGGCCGGGTATCAGCAGAACCGTATCAGGCCGCGAGCTGGAAAAAACCGCCGCGGCGCGATGTGCCTGTTATTCAGCATTTTCTGACCTGCTGGCTTCGCCGCATGAAATCGATTCGCGCGCCAGCTGTCGCGACAAGATCGGCATTGGCAGGCTCGTTCCCTATGCGGATGGGCTGGATGACATCATGCGGGAGCTGGTATCGGCCGAGCCGTTGCACCTGAAGTCGGAATACAGCCGTCTTTTCGAGGTTGGAGACCAGGGGGCGCCTGCGCCCATCCGCGAAGACCTGATGACCGGGCAAAAGGCCGGCGTTCGGGAAGAGATTGTGCGTTTCTACGATTTTTTCGGTTATGCACTCGAAGAGGGGTTTGCCTGGGCGCCTGACCATTTGTCGGTAGAGCTGGAGTTCATGCATTTTCTCTGTTTCAGGGAATCGCAGGCCGATAAGGATGTCTTGTCCAGTCAGCTGGCGCAGGTGGATTTCACCGAGCGGCATCTTTGCAACTGGGTGCCCGCGCTGCGTGAACGGGTTGAAGAGCTCGCGCCTGGCACCTTGTATTGTCGGGCCGTCACGGCGCTGAGCAGTTTTCTCGGGAAAGACCTGGCCTGGCAGCGACAGACGATCAACACGGTCAAAGTAACCAATAAACATGAATAACCTGGCCTATATCAGGAGGGCTATATGAAATTTTCGATCATACTTTTCGGGATGGTGCAGGCGCTGAAAGTGACAGCGCGCATGCATCCCGAGTTCGCCGACCGTCTGAAGCAAAGAGACCTGACCGCACAGTTCAAGTTGCAGGACAAGCCGAAAGGTCGTTGGGTAAAACTGCAAAACGGCAAAGTCACTTCGAAGCAGGGCATCTGCGAGAATCCTGATTTATCCATCGTTTTCAAGAATGAGGCGATTGCGGAAGAATTTCTGACGCCTCCTTTCGACCAGCTGGTGCGAATCGATGCCGCAAAAAATTTCAAAATCGGCCTGGAAGGTTCGGACGAACTGGCGGTCTGGTTCATGGCAACGCTGAACAGGATGCAAACGATCGGCTGGAAGAGCGGGACCGACGTTGGCGATGGTGTGGTGCGGTATACGAGCGGTACGAAT
>JAJRXW010000250.1 GCA_024276095.1 Gammaproteobacteria bacterium | reverse complement strand
TCTCCTAGCTTCCCGCGGGTCCTCGTGCAACGGCCGGTATACCTCCAGGCGATCATGCGCCTTGAGGACATGATCATCTGCCACCGGCCGGCCGAAGATACCCAGCGGGCAGCTGTCCGGCTCGATTTGCGGAAAGCTCGTCAACAGGCCCGAACGCTGCAAAGCCGCTCTGGCGGTAGTACCTGCCGGCACATTTATCCTGAGTATTCGCTGCCGATCCGGCAATGCGCAGGCGACCTCGATCGGAATGCACCCGGGTTCAACCATAGATCGCCCGGGCCCGCGACACAAAGGCCTGTACCGTTGTGTTACAGGTGGTCTCGAAAATCGCGCCCAGCAGCAGATCCTTGGCCGGGTTGGAGAACTCGAACTCCAGCTTCAGGGTCAGCCGGCATCCCCCATCCCCCGCCGGCTCGAAAGTCCAGCCACCGCGCAGGGTGCGAAACGGCCCATCGATCAGCTCTACCCCCATCTTGCCGGGCGGGTCGAGCCTGTTTCGTGTCGTGAAGGTGCTGGAAATGCCTGCCAGCGCAAGCGTCAGCGTGCCAACCAGTTCGGTGTCGGTTCTCGAACGCAGATGAGCGGACTGGCAACCGGGCAGAAATTCCGGGTAGGCATCCACATCCGCCACCAGGTCGAACATCTGCTGGGGACTGCAGGAAACCAGAGCAGTTCG
Organism: Gammaproteobacteria bacterium; assembly: GCA_024276095.1. Lineage (GTDB taxonomy): Bacteria > Pseudomonadota > Gammaproteobacteria > Steroidobacterales > JAJRUG01. The sequence continues at coordinate 5,434 of JAJRXW010000250.1, read as the reverse complement.
ATCGACTGTCCGCACTAATCAAATACACCAATTGAGTTCAGGAACACCACAACCACCGCGGCAGGGGCAATATACTGCGCCAGAAACCGCCATATCCTGTAGGTAGGCCCGGCATGTTCGTCGAGTTCATCGGCCGTCGAGTTGCGGCACATCACCCAGCCGGCAAAAACCGTGATAAACAGTCCGCCCAGCGGCAGCATGATATTGGCCGTCAGGTAGTCGATGTCAGCAAACAGGGTGCCCTGCCAGAACGTGAAACCGCTCAGCACGTTAAATGACAGCACGGTTGCAAAGCCCAGGATATAGACAACGGAACCGACCGTAATTGCGGCAGAGGCTCTGGATATATGCCATCGTTCGACGACCCAGGCGACGGCGGGCTCCATCAGGCTGATCGCCGATGTCAGCGCGGCAAACCCGAGCAACAAAAAGAACAGCGGCCCGAACACCACACCGCCTGTCATTGTGCCGAATGCCAGCGGCAGGGTTTTGAAAATCAGCCCCATGCCTGCCTGCGTAGGATCCAGTCCGTTCGACAGGATAATCGGAAAGATCACCATTCCGGCCAGAATAGCGATGGCCGTATCCGCCGAAACGACCGCAATGGAAGTCCTGGTAATGGAGGTCTCCTGAGGCAAATAGGCCCCGTAGGCCATCACCGACCCCATGCCGACGCTCAAGGTAAAAAATGCCTGGCCCATGGCAGCGAGGATACTGTCACCGGTCAGCCTGGAAAAATCCGGCTGAAACATGAATTCAAGGCCGGCGCCGAACTGTCCGGAAGTGACCGAGTACCCGAGCAGTATCAGCATGATCACCACCAGCGCCGGCACCATGAACGTAACGGCCCGTTCCAGACCGCGCTCGACCCCCAGGGCAACCAGCGAGACCGTGATCCCCATGAACAGCGTATGCCAGAAACCTGACTGCAGAACGCTGCCGCGCAATCCGTCCAGTTGATCGCTGAGCGCCTCGGGGCTGGCACCCGCAAATGCGCCACTGAGCGCCTTGACTACGTACGCCATGGTCCAGCCTGCGATCACGCTGTAGTAGGACAGGATCAGGAAACCACCCATCACGCCCATCACGCCGACCAGTCCCCAGGCACGCGAACCCGACTCCTCCTCGCCCAGCAGCTGCATGGTCGCAATCGGATTGCGCCGCCCCCGGCGGCCAATCAGGATTTCCGACATCATGATCGGCAGGCCAATGCCAAACACGCACAACAGGTAGACCAGCACGAAAGCGCCCCCGCCATTCTGCCCGGCGATATAAGGGAACTTCCAGATATTGCCCAGCCCGACTGCGGCACCCGTCACGGCCAGGATAAACGTGAATCGCGACGACCAGAATCCGTGCAGTGAAGTACGGCGTTCGCCGCCGCTGGTGCCATCAGTCATTATTTGCTTTCCTCTACAGGCAAATGTTGGCAGGATTGTGAAGGAATTGGGCGATGTGAACAACCGGAAGCAATGGCAGCCAAAAAATCAAAAACCGCTAAAGACGGGAATCGGCCCATTGCCGAAAATCGCAAGGCATTTCACGAGTTCTTCATCGAAGACCGCATGGAAGCCGGTATCAGCCTGCAGGGATGGGAGGTCAAGGCGCTGCGGGCCGGACGGGCCAATCTCACCGAAAGCTATGCTGTGCTCAAAGACGGTGAGGCCTGGCTGCTGGGCGCGCATATCGCGCCGTTGATGTCGGCCTCGACACACGTCAATCCCGACCCGATTCGCACCCGCAAGCTGCTGCTGCACAGGAAAGAGCTGGACCGGCTGATCGGCGCTGTCGAGCAAAAGGGTTACACGCTGGTGGCATTGTCCATGTACTGGCAGCGCGGCCGCGCCAAGGTGCAACTGGGTCTGGCCAAAGGCAAGAAACAGCATGACAAACGGGCCGCCAGCAAGGACCGGGACTGGCAGAGGCAGCGGGAAAGAATCCTAAAACATAGCGTTTAAAAACAATACGATATATAATATAGCTAATGTTAAATATCATTTATGCTACCAGGGGATCGGCGTGCCGTCATGATGAATAAACATCCCCGATGATTCGGCATCGAACCCCGCTATGACCTCGTAAAGGTCGCTGGCGCTTTTCTCGACACTGAGCTTCGGGATGGGAATGCCCCGCATCATGTCGGTATCCACCGCGCCCGGCCCCAACAGGCCAACGACGATGCCGCGCCCGGCGACCTCTTTGGCCATGGTGTGCATCATCATGTTCAGCGCCCGTTTGCTGCTGCGGTAGAAATACAGCCGTCCGCCACGAACCGAGGCCACCGAACCTTCTCCGCTCGATATGTTCATGATCTTTTTCTGTTCGCTGGCGGCCACATGCTCCATGAAAGCCTCCGCCATTCTCACCGGAGCGACCGCATTGACCGCCATGATCTGATTGAACACGCCGTAGTTGAGGGCGCCCAGCGACTCGTTTTTCATTCCGCCGGAAATACCCGCATTGTTCAGCAGCACGTCGATGGGCGTATCCCGGTACTGCGCGGCCAGCGCCCTGATCCTGTCGTTGTCGGTCACATCGAGTTTCTCGATGACTACCCTGGGATTTTGAGCGGCCAGGGCCTGCAACTCGGTCGCGTTTTTCGGTTTCCGGCAGGTCGCGATGACATTCCAGCCCTGTGCGGCAAAATGCCTGGCCAGACCCAGCCCGATCCCCCTGTTCGAACCGGTGATCAGCACGACCGGCGCATCCGGATCCAGCGCCAGCGCACTGCCGGCCGGCAGGCTGACGCCCGCAATAACCGACGCAAGGATACCGACCGCCCAGCGAATCAACACTCGCCTCACCATCCGACCACCTCCCCGTTGTAACGGCGCAAGGTACCGGCCGTCTCAACCGTAAATCCATCGATGATGGCGATCATTCCCGCCACACTTTCCTGTGGAGAAATTTTCGGCATCGGCACACCCTTCATGAAATCCGTATCGACCACACCCGGTGACAGCAGTCCCACGATAATGCCGCGATCGGTTACGGATCGATCCCTCGACATCGAGCGCATCACGATATCGACAGCCGCTTTGCTCGGCCCATAGATATAGCCGCCGCCAAAAGGCTTGGAGATCGACCCGACGGAACTGGAGACCGTCATGATCTTCTTTTCCCGGCTGGCGGCAACATGGTCGAGAAACGCTTCCGCCATTTTCAAAGGCCCGATATTGTTGACCGCCATCACCTGGTTGAACACGTCAATGTCAATTCGCCCCGCCGACTGCGAATCCAGGTGACGCCCTGAAATACCGGCGTTGTTGAGCAGCACATCGATCGGCGTGTCACGGTATTTTTCCGCCAGCGTATCGATGCGCGGATGGTCCGTCACATCCAACTGTTCAATGACGACCCCAGGATGTTCTCCGGCAATCATCTGCAGCTCAGTAGCCGCCCCGGGATTGCGGCAGGTAGCGATCACCTTCCAGCCCTTCTGCGCATACTGCCGGGTAAATTCCAGCCCGATCCCCCGGTTGGCACCGGTAATCAATACCGTGCCCTGGTCGGCGGATGCAGCGAAAAGCACCCCTGAAGTGGTCATGACAGGACCGGCCGCCAACAGGGCGACAAAAAGAAATATCCGAACCATTTGCGCTGCAAACCATTCGGTCACGGAGTTGTTGCTCATTCAGCTTTCCCTGATGCTGTTGCGGGCGAGAAAAGTCTGCACCATCGGTGCAGCATAGGCAAACAGAAGCATGGCCGGCCTGTACACAGGCTGCCCAGGCCGGCGGCCATGGGGGTGTTTTTCCGGCATGCAGCAAAAATATCCTGAAAACAACGCTTTGACCGTTGTTTTTCCTGCCATTGCCCCTACACTGTATCCATATTCCCGAAATACGGGGGCGACATGGTTTCGACGTGGATTACGAAACCTTGAGTGCATGCCGAGGAGCAGATCACCTCGTTAATACAACTGCAAAACCTTATAGTTGCCAACGACGACAACTACGCTTTAGCTGCCTAAAAAACAGCCTTTAGCCCTCTGCAAGGTTCGTTTCTGTGCGTCCGAAGCAGGGGTCATCTATCACAGAATCGCGCGACGACATGTTCAGGGTCTGATCGTTAAAACTTGACTGAACTGGCTGTCTGCTTTCCCTGCCCGTCGGGTAACAGGCAGCAAGATTAAAGACGGAATAAGCATGTAGAGCTGAAGGCAGAGGATTTGCGGACGCGGGTTCGATTCCCGCCGCCTCCACCAATGCCACTTCCAAAGCCGTCCCAGGACGGCTTTTTTATTAGCTGGTTGTTGATTGGCACCGGAACCGGAACCAGGTTATGCGCTGAAAACTGACATTTGCTATTGCCGATACGCTGCCTGTTTATTCGCCCTGGTTCCTCAAATGCCTGTCCAGGAATTGAATGGCTGCTTCCAGATATTCAACCTGGTTGTCATTATCGTAAAAGCCATGTGCCTCGCGCTTTTTCACAAACCACTCATACTTCTTGTCGTGCTTGTCGAGTGCTTTTTTCAGTCTTTTCGCATGGGCGAACGGTGCGCGCTGATCTCTTTTCCCGTGAGCAATAAACACGGGTGCCTGTAATTCCGCAATGCGATTGACCGGCGAATACCTTTGCAGCTCCTCTTTATCGCGACCGATAACTTCTTCCAGGTAAGCCTCGCCCCCATAGGCAGATTCCACATCACCCGTCTTGTACATCAAGGTCAGGTCGTAGATACCCGCGTTAGCCACCGCACAGGCATACAGCTCGGGCGCCATGATGGCGCTTTGCAATGCCGAGTAAGCACCGAAGCTGCCGCCCATAATGCAGATCTTTCCCGCCACTGCGCGCTTCTGCTCAATTGCCCAGCGCGTGCCGGCAATAATATCCTTCTGAATATTGTTGCCCCATTGCCGGTTCCCGGCCACTTCAAATGCTTCCCCATAGCCGCTGGAACCGCGATAGTTGATCTGCAGTACGGAAAACCCGTTGGTCGCCAGTGACTGTACCTGGCCGTCGTATTCCCAGTAGTCCCTGCTGCGGGGACCGCCATGCACCAGCACTACCAGCGGTGCAACTTCTTCCGACGAGCCCTTTGCCCGGGTAAAATATCCCGCGATGAGCGTGTCATCAAAGGATCGAAACTCTATCGGCTCGACCGGTGACAGCTGCTCTGGTTTAATATCCGGCCGCGATTTAAACAGCAGTTTTATCTCTCCGGCGTCACGGTCAAACAGGTAGTAACTGCCCGACTCTACATCCGTACTGACGTAAACCACCCAGAACTTTCCATCATGACTGCGGCTTCTGATTGAAACCAGGCTGCCTGAAAATGTCCGTAACAGTTTCTTGAAAATTGCCGCCTCTTCATGGGAACGGGAAAAAACAAGATAACTGGGATAACCGTTATCGACCCGCATGGCATAGACGCTTCTGCCATCGGCACTCATGATCATATCGGTAATATCAACGCTGTCGTGCGTAT
>JAJRXW010000249.1 GCA_024276095.1 Gammaproteobacteria bacterium | reverse complement strand
TCGAGAATGACGTACATCGAATAATCGAGGTAGGCCTTCTCGGTAAAGGATTTCAGCGGGAGCTTTTCAACACCCAGAAAGTCAAGTTGATCCTGTGTCGCCATAGCGTGTCCAGTACTGATCAGATTTCAGCCAGATTACCCTTCGTTTGCAGCCATTTTCGCCGGTCACGGGCCCGTTTTTTTGCCAGCAGCATATCCAGCATTTTATCGGTCCCGTCCCTGTCATCGATGGTGAGCTGAATCAGCCGCCGTGTCTCGGGTAACATCGTGGTATCGCGCAGCTGGGCGGGATTCATCTCGCCCAGCCCCTTGAAGCGCGTCACACTCACGGTACCTTTCATTTTCTCCGCCTCGATGCGGTCCATCACTCCATCCCGCTCATGCTCATCGAGGGCATAAAACACCTGCTTGCCGACATCGATGCGGTACAGGGGCGGCATGGCAACATAGATATGGCCGGACTTGACCAGTTGTGGGAAATGCCGGGCGAAAAGCGCACAGATCAGTGTTGCGATATGCAGGCCATCGGAATCCGCATCCGCCAGAATGCAGACTTTATGGTAGCGAAGCCGGGCAAGATCCTCGTCGCCCGGGTCCACTCCCAGCGCAAGACTGATGTTGTGCACCTCCTGGGATGCCAGGATCTCGCCCTGATCGACTTCCCAGGTGTTGAGGATTTTGCCGCGCAGGGGCAAAACCGCCTGGGTCTCACGATCGCGGGCCTGCTTTGCCGACCCGCCTGCCGAATCTCCTTCCACCAGGAACAGTTCGCACATCTCGGGCGTCGTGCTGGTGCAGTCGGCGAGCTTGCCGGGCAGCGCCGGGCCCGTGACGACTTTCTTGCGAACGACTTTTTTACTGGCCTTGAGACGGCGCTGGGCCACATCGATGGCCCGCTGGGCAATCTGATCGCCGGTATCGGGATGCTGTGCCAGCCACAGGCTGAAGGCATCCTTGACGACACCGGAAACGAATGCGGCGCACTCCCTTGAGGACAGGCGTTCCTTGGTCTGGCCGGAGAACTGCGGCTCTTCCATTTTCATCGACAGGATATAGCTGGCGCCGTCCCAGACGTCATCGGGCGCCAGGCGCAGCCCCCGCGGCAAAAGATTGCGGAATTCGCAATACTCCCGGATCGCCTCGGTCAGGCCCATGCGAAAACCGGTCACATGCGTACCGCCCTGCACCGTCGGCACCAGGTTGACATAGGACTCGCCGACGATGGCGGTATCGGCCGGTACCCAGGTCACCGCCCATTCGACTTCCTCCCGGCTGCCCTTCACACCGGCGCTGAAAGGCTCGGCAGGCAGGCAGTCCACTTCTCCGAGCGATTCGGAAAGATATTGTTCCAGGCCGCCTTCGTATTGCCACTGGAAGGACTTTTTGGGCTTCTCGACCGAAAAACGCACATCCAGACCGGGACACAGAACCGCCTTGGCACGCAATACATGCTTGAGATCCGCAACGGAAAACTTTTCACTGTCGAAGTACTTCGGATCCGGCCAGAAACGGATCGTGGTCCCGGTATTCTGCTTTCCGACCTTGCCGACAACTTCCAGTTTGCTGCTTTTCCTGCCGCCCTTGAAACCCAGGTTGTATTCCTTGCCGTCACGGCGAATCCATACTTCAAGGCTTTTCGACAAAGCATTGACCACCGACACACCCACACCGTGCAACCCGCCGGCATACTGGTAGTTCTTGTTGGAGAACTTGCCGCCGGCATGCAGCCGCGTCAGCACCAGTTCGACACCCGGGATCTTCTCCTTCGGATGCTTGTCCACCGGCATGCCGCGCCCGTCATCGGAGACCTCCAGCGAACCGTCCTCGTACAGTTTTACGTCGATGCGCCTGCAGTGTCCTGCGATAGCTTCATCGATACTGTTGTCGATGACCTCATGGGCAAGATGGTTCGGCCGCGAGGTATCGGTATACATACCCGGCCGGCGGCGAACAGGATCGAGCCCGCTTAAGACCTCGATATCAGAGGCATCGTATTTACGGTTCATTTATTCAGGCGACGGAATGAGGAAAACGCTCAACGATGGAATGGTAATGTAACCGGGGGAATATGCAATGCTGCATGCATTCGGCTACGAAAGATCGGCGATCAGGGACTCCAGGATGGTGCCGGGGACTTCTTCGATGGTGAAAGAACAGGCGGGATGATCGACGCCGGCCGACAGGGGGGCTCCGGACTTCAGGTCGGCAACCATTGCCGGGGTCAGCTGGAAGCGAAGAAAATGCACTGCAGAAGTTTTGCTGTCCGAGGTGTGTTCGAGGTCCTCATCGGCAGTCGCCATGACGCGATCATGTTCGCCGACCCGAACCCAGACCTGCGTTTCGATTCCCACCAGCCGCTCCAGTGCCGCCTGACGTTCGGCGACATCCGGATACTCGATCATCATGGTGGCCTTCCAGTTCTCGCCATCGGGGATCAACGGGTTGTATACATCGAGTTCGGTCTGGATATCTGCCGCTTCGAAAATCCGTTCGGCCCGCAGCATCTCCTGGACCTGATAGTGCATGGTCAGCCGGTCTTCGAAGTACAGGCTCAGGTGCTCGCCGAATTGCAGGCGGCGATGCTTTTTGTGTTCGATGACACGGGCGCGAAAATCATCGCGCAGCCTTGCGTAGTCCTCCAGCGAATACAGGTCTTCCGGTGCGAGCTTCTGCATGATCAGATTCCGTAGGCCCGGCGAAGCAGGGTCATGGGATGAATGTTCCGCGTACCCTCCAGGGCACCGGCAATCTGTTCGCCTGCCATGGGACAGTCGCTGGTGAAAAAATCCGCCTCGGCCTGCTTCACCTTGCGCACCACGGGCCGTGCAATCTTCACCGAAGCCGCCCGAAAACGGCGTTTCACACCATAGGTGCCGTCATGACCGGAGCATCGTTCGATGGCATCGACGGAAGTACCGGGCACCAGCTCGAGCACATCGCGGGTTTTCAGGCCGATGTTCTGCACCCTGAGATGACAGGGCACCTGGTATGCCACCTTGCCCAGGCCCTTGCCGGCTCCGCGCCCGGTATCCCCGGTGAAGTCCGTCACCAGGTGCCCGGCCTTGTGCCGAAGGAACAGGTATTCGAAAGGATCGAAAAATGCCGCCGCAACAGCCTGTACGTCTTCGTCATCGGGAAACAGCAGCGGCAATTCCTGCTTGAACATCAGCACGCAGGACGGTACCGGCGCGACGATATCCCAGCCATCGCGTACCCGGCTCAACAGTTCGGGAATATTGGCCTGCCGGGCCCTGTCGATGGATTCCAGGTCACCCAGTTCGAGTTTCGGCATGCCGCAACACCGTTCCGAACCGGCAAGCGCCACCGGAATCCGGTTGTGCTCGAATACTGCCGTCAGGTCCTCGCAGACCTCCGGCGTATTCCGGTTGCCGTAACAGGTCGTAAACAACACCACCCGCCCACGGGTACCTCCCGCCGCCACATGATCCTGTCCGCGGGCATCGGCCCGCCGGGCCAGGCGTTTGCGGGCACTGCGGCGATGATAGTGAGGCACCGGAGCGGTACGGTCCACATCCAGTACTTTCTCGAGTACCACGCGACCGGCGCTGCTTCGGTTGACCACGTTGATCAACTCACTGACGACCGGAATGCCGGCCAGCACTCCAACCTGGTCGGTGGCCGCCAGCATCCTGTCCCGGAGCGGCGCTCCCTCCTCCCTGAACCGCCGGGCCTTGGCCCGCAGCATCAGGTGCGGAAAATCGACATTCCATTCATGAGGCGGGACATAGGGGCACTTGGACATGTAGCACATGTCGCACAGGTAGCACTGATCGACCACGTCCTGGTAGACAGCGCGTGGCACCGTATCGATCTCGCCGCTTTCCGACTCGTCGATGGCATCGAACAGGGTCGGAAAGGCATTGCACAGGTTAAAACAGCGCCGACATCCATGACAGATATCGAACACCCGCTCCAGTTCACCGAACAATGAAGCTTCGTCGTAGAACGATTCCGACTGCCAGTCTACCGGATGACGCGTCGGTGCCTCGAGACTGCCTTCACGATGGCGGTCTGTGCCCAATGCTAATCGCCGAGGTTATCCAGCGCCTTTTGAAAGCGATTGGCATGGGAACGTTCGGCTTTGGCCAGCGTCTCCATCCAGTCGGCGATTTCATCGAAGCCTTCGTCACGCGCCGTCTTTGCCATGCCCGGGTACATGTCCGTGTACTCGTCTGTCTCACCGGCGATAGCGGCTCTCAGGTTGTCCGCGGTGCTGCCGATCGGCAGTCCGGTCGCGGGATCGCCGGTCTCCTCCAGGTACTCGAGATGACCATGCGCGTGGCCGGTCTCGCCCTCTGCTGTGGAACGAAAAACGGTCGACACATCGTTATAGCCTTCGACGTCTGCTTTGGCGGCAAAATACAGGTAACGTCTGTTAGCCTGGGATTCACCGGCAAATGCATCCTTGAGGTTCTGTTCGGTCTTGCTGCCTTTAAGGTCCACGTCGTCTTCTCCTTTAGTTAATAGGGTATTCAGTACTCATTTAGACTGATTCTAAATATAGTGATGACCAGCCTGACTGTCAACACAGTCATTCTGCTAAGCTACGCGATCTTCGCACACATGGACAGGGACATGGCAGAAAAGAAAAAGCAGCCGATCGATCTGGAAAAAGCCCTCGGCGATCTGGAAAAAGTAGTGGAACATCTGGAAAGCGGTGAGCTGTCGCTGGACAAGTCGCTGAAAGAGTTTGAAAAGGGCGTCGGGCTCAGCCGCGACTGTCAGACCGCACTGAAAGATGCAGAGCAGAAAGTGCAGGTTCTGCTGGACAGCGGCTTGCAGGAAATTGACGCGGAAAATCTCAAGGATTGCTAGACGAGACCTGATCGTGCCATCAGCGCCCGATCATACTTTCCGGAAAACCTGGCGTTAACCGCCACTGTCAGAGAATACGGGCCCCGAAAAAAGCTGATACTGACCGCCGATGTCAGAGGACAGGGGGCGGGGACTCTTGGAGGCGGAATAAAGCGGACCGCAAGGGAGCCATCCGCCGGAAAGAGTACCCGGCCCCTGTCCTCGGGGGCTGGCCGCCATTCCGACTTTGCCACAGATCACGGTCTGGATAACGTGCCAATCGTCCGGCATTGCGCGCCCGCTGTCCCCTTTGTCGGGATGGCTCCCTGCGGTCCGCTTTATTCCCTCCAAAGGGGACACCGACCACACAATGCCTGGTTTTGACGGGGAGTCCGGCGATCGGGGGCATAG
>JAJRXW010000022.1 GCA_024276095.1 Gammaproteobacteria bacterium | reverse complement strand
TGACGAAGCCTATCTTGATATCAGCGGACTGCAGAAAATCTTCGGCCCGCCGGAGGCCATCGGGCGCGAGATCCGCCGGCGCATCGTGGATGCTACCGGGCTGACGGCATCGGTGGGTATCGGGCCGAACCGGCTGATTGCAAAACTCGGCTCCGAGGCAAACAAACCCGATGGGCTGAAGGTGACCCCGCCGGATGAAGTGCCGGCATTCCTCGCACCGATGCCGGTCGTGAACCTGCGTGGCGTCGGGCGGCAAACACGGAAAATATTTGACCGGCTCAATATTCGCACCGTGGCGGAGTTGCGAGCTATGCCAATGGAGATGCTCGAAAACCATCTCGGCATGAAGGCGGCGGAAAGCCTCCACCATCAAGCCTGTGGCCATGCATCAGACGAAATCGTTACCGATCGCGAGCGCAAAAGCATTTCGAAAGAAACAACCTTCGCCACGGATATCCGCGATCATGACCGCCTGCACGATGTGCTGCGCGAGCTGGCCACCGAAGTCGCCCGCACGGCCCGCCGGGAAGCGCTGGCCGGTACGGTGGTCACGCTCAAAATCCGCTTCGAGGGGTTTGAGACCCGTACCCGGCAGACCACGCTGCCGGCACCCACCCACGATGAGCGCGTCATGCTGACAACGGCCTGGTCGCTCTTTACGCATGGCAGGCTGCCGGACAAGCCGGTGCGGCTGATCGGTGTGGGGATCAGTGGCTGGGCAGAACCGGACGGTATGCAGACGGATTTGTTCGCGCCGGTCGAACAACAGGTGCAGGACGAGAAAATTCTCCAGGCCATCGATACGGTGACCGAGAAGTTCGGCAAACCCATGCTGGGCATCGGGCTGTCACAAAAGAGCAAAAAATAAGGGCGCCGGTGTACCGGTCTATTGTTTTGCCAGCAGGGTATCCAGCCGGTCGGCAAAGGACTTGCGGTCGCTCTGGCCAAGCGGCGGCGGGCCACCCGTATCGACGCCGCTGGCGCGCATGCTGTCCATGAAATCGCGCATGTTCAGGCGTGCCCTGATGTTCTCGGCGGTATGCAGTTCGCCGCGCGGGCTCAGTGCCAGCGCGCCTTTTTCAATGGCTTCGGCGGCCAGCGGAATATCGCTGGTAATCACCAGGTCGCCGGCGGCCACCCGCCTGACGATTTCGTTGTCTGCAACATCGAAGCCAGCCGGCACCTGCAGCGTGTTGATATGGCGCGACGGGGGCACCCGAACCGGTTGATTGGCGACCAGGGTCATCGGCACGCCAACGCGGTCCGCCGCGCGAAACAGAATTTCCCTGATAACGACCGGGCAGGCATCGGCATCGACCCAGATTTTCATCGGCCGGTAGCGCGCTTGCTCAGAGGGCCGCGATCAGCCAATAGGCCGACAGCACCGTACCGCCCAGCGCCGTGCCGTAGCACACCAGGCGGATGACCGACAGCAACGGACCACGATGAATACCCAGCTCGTGGCTCGAATGGTAGACACGATGCAGCCCGTGCCACAGCGACAGTGAGATCACGATGAACAGAAACAGCGCGCCCGCCCATGAGGAGGCGAAAGCGCTGGCACGTTCGTAGCTGAACAGTTCGGGCGAGGGAATACCCAGCGGAGCTGCCAGGCCGGTAATCAGAATAACGGCAGGCAGCAGGAAGGCCGCCACTACGCCGCCTGCGCCGAACAGCGCCCAGAACACCGGCTCATTCGATCGTTTTAACGATCGTTGCGAAGACTGGTTCAGGGACTGGTTCGGCATCGACTGTTCGGCCACCACTAACCTCCTAACGCCACGCCCAGCATGATTGCCGAGACCACGAAGAAAATCACGAACTGCACCCGGACAACCGTCCGGTCGGACACCCGGCGTGTTCCCAGGTACAACGCCGGCATTGCCTTGGGCGCGACGTTGAACCAGGTAAATGCGTGCAACAGTGCTGCTGCGAGTGCGAGCGCGTGGAACACGATATAAACCGGATGCTGCAGCCGGGCCAGCCAGGCCTCGAACGCCGCCTGTCCGACGGTGAGCGTATACACGCCGTACAGCAACTGAAGCGCGTACAGGGTCACGAACACCGCCGTCGATTCACGCAGCATGTAAAACAGGTAAAAGGGATTGCGGCGCCACCACCCCGCCATCGGCCGCATGTAGGGGCGACGCGTGGCCATTACTCTGCCGCCCCCTTGGGCGCCATGAAGCGGAAAAAATAATCGAGTGTGCTGTTGACCTTGTTGCGGTTAACCGCCGAGGCAGGGTCGACGCCTTTCGGGCACACTTCGGAACAATAGCCGACCAGTGTGCAGGCCCAGACACCTTCCTGTGCATTCACAATGGGCATGCGCTCGGCCTTGCCGTCATCACGCGAGTCTGAATTATAACGATGCAACAGCGCCATCGCTGCCGGTCCGAGGAAATCCGAATCGAGTCCGTACTGGGGACAGGCGGCGTAACACAACAGGCAGTTGATGCATTCCGAATACTGGTAGAAGCGCTCGCGCTGTGCCGGGGTCTGTTTGAACGGGCCCTCCTCGACCGACTGGTTCTCCTTCGGAATGATGTAGGGATGAATGGATTCCAGCTTCTGCAAAAAGTCGGTCTGGTCGACGGCCAGATCGCGCTCGATGGGCAGGTGTGACAACGGCTCGATGCGCAGCTTGCCGGGGTAGTAGTCACGCAGAAAACTGCTGCAGGTCAGGTTCGGCACGCCGTTGATCATCATGCCGCAGCTGCCGCAGATCTCCATGCGGCAGGACCAGCGGAAAGTCAGGCTGCCGTCGAGTTGGTCCTTGATGTACTGCAGGCCCTGCAGGACTGAAGTTTCGTCAGCGAAGGGCACCTCGAATGTCTGGTAGGAAGGCTTATAATCTTTCTCAGGATTATATCGCAATACCTCGATATCTATGGTTTTTTGTGTCATTTCTCACTGCCTCCGTAGACACGCTCCGCCGGTGGCAGCTTGGTGATCACGACATCCTGATAGTCGATACGCGGCGGTGCGCCGGGCACCGTGTAGGCCAGCGAGTGCTGGAGAAAATTGGCATCGTCGCGCAGTTCGTAGCCGTCCAGGCGCTGGTGCGCACCGCGGGATTCTTTGCGCCGAAGTGCCGCATGCGCCATGCTGCGGGCGACATCCAGCGTAAAACCCAGTTCGATGGCTGTCAGCCACTCGGTATTGAATGCCCGGTTCTTGTCGTCGAGACGGACCCGGCCATAGCGCCCGCGCAATTCTTCGAGTATCCCGCAGGTTGCCTGCATGCCCTCTTCGGTACGGTAAATACCGACACCCTCTTCCATGGTCTCGTGCATGGCCCCGCGCACATCGGCGATGCGCTGATCGCCGTCTTGTTCGAGCAGACGCAGGGCGGCTTCCATGCTGGCCGTAGCATGCCGGCCTGCTGTGTAGGTATCCACCGCCGGGGCCGCGCGCGCCGCCCGGGCGGCCTGCTCACCGGCCACTTTACCGAACACCACGATCTCTGCCAGCGAATTGGAGCCGAGCCGATTGGCGCCATGTATGCCCACGCTGGAACATTCACCGGCGGCGAAAAAGCCCGGCAGCTCGGTGGCGGTATTGCCATCGGTCCAGATGCCGCCCATCGTGTAGTGCACCGCGGGGCGCACCGGAATCGGCGCTTCCGCCGGGTCGATACCGAGAAAGGTCTCGGCCATTTCGCAGATCATCGGCAGGCGTTCATGCAGCTTGGCGCGGCCGAGATGGCGCAGATCGAGATTGACCACTGAGCCCAGCGGCGTCTTGATCGTGCGCCCCTTGCGGTCCTCGTGCCAGAAGGCCTGGCTGAGCCGGTCGCGGGGCCCCAGTTCCATCGCCTTGGGCCTTGGCGACGGATCGACCGGGCCGAGGTTGTAGTCCTGCAGGTAGCGGTAGCCGTCCTTGTTGAACAAAAACCCGCCTTCACCGCGGCAGCCCTCGGTAATCAGCAGCCCCGTGCCGGGCAATGCGGTGGGATGGTACTGGACGAACTCCATATCGCGCAGCGCCACGCCGTGGCGAAAGGCGATGCCCATGCCGTCTCCGGTGCTGATCCCGGCATTGGTATTGGTCGGATAGATGCGCCCGGCACCGCCGGTAGCGAATATCACGGCACGGGCCTCGAAACGGAAAAACTCGCCGGTGGCAATTTCAATTGCCACGATGCCCTGGCAACGGCCGTCATCGACGATCAGGTCGAGGCAGAAAAACTCGTCGAAACGCTGAATCGACGGATATTTCATCGAGGTCTGGAACAGCGTATGGAGAATATGAAAACCGGTCTTGTCAGCGGCGAACCAGGTGCGCGCAGT
>JAJRXW010000248.1 GCA_024276095.1 Gammaproteobacteria bacterium | reverse complement strand
CTGGCAGGTCTTCGCCTGGCACAGCGGCTGAATGCGGTGGGCTGCCGCGGCGGTCAGCCGGCCGGGAATGCCGGTATGCCTTGACGACAAGCCATTGATAACTCAGCTGGGAGTACGTAGAATTCCGGCTCTTTTCGGGCCGATGGGCGGCCCAATCCGGAGATGAGATATGTACGCCGTATTCAAGACGGGCGGAAAGCAGTATCGGGCCAGCAAGGGCGATACGCTCAAGATTGAAAAGCTCATTGCTGCCGAAGGCGACAGCGTTGAGTTCGATAATGTTCTGATGGTGGGTGAAGGCAGCAACGTCAAGGTGGGCGCACCGCTGGTATCCGGCAGCAAGGTGAAGGCAAAGGTGCTGGAGCAGGGCAAAGACAAGAAAGTCGATGTCATCAAGTTCAAGCGGCGCAAGAATTACCTGCGGATGAAAACGCACCGTCAGCAGTACACGCTGGTAGAAATCACCGGGATTACCGGTGCCCCGAGGAAAAAGGCGGCTGCCGCGGCAAAAACTGCCGAGCAGACCCAGGAGTAACCAGGCATGGCACATAAAAAAGCAGGCGGCAGTTCCCGCAACGGTCGCGATTCCGAGTCCAAACGACTTGGTGTGAAGAAATTCGGCGGCGAGCAGGTGCTCGCCGGCAATATCCTCGTGCGCCAGCGCGGCACCCGGTTTCATGCCGGCGTGAATGTCGGTCTCGGGCGCGATCACACGCTGTTTGCGAAGTCCGACGGCGTCGTTCAATTCGAGCGCAAGGGTCCGAAAAACCGCCAGTTTGTCAGCATTCGCACCCTGCAATCCTGATCGCTGCCGGGCGTATCGTACGCCCACCCCATGAAATTCGTCGATGAAGCCACAATTCGGGTGCAGGCCGGTAATGGCGGCGCCGGCTGCGCCAGTTTCAGGCGTGAAAAATACATTCCCCGTGGCGGCCCGGATGGCGGCGATGGCGGGCAGGGTGGCAGTGTCTATCTGCAGGCCGATTCGGGCATCAATACCCTGGCGGATTTCCGGGTAGCCAGGCGGTTTCGTGCCGAGCATGGCCAGGCGGGAATGGGCAAGGACCGGACCGGACGCGGCGGGGCGGACCTGGTGGTGGCCGTTCCGACCGGCACCCGCGTTTTTGCCGCGGAGACCAACGAGTTCATCGGCGATCTGACCAGCGACGGTCAGCGATTGCTGGTGGCCAGGGGCGGAACCGGCGGCAAGGGCAACGTACGGTTCAAATCCAGCACCAATCGCGCCCCGCGCCAGTCGACACCCGGGACAGTGGGCGAACGCCTGTCGCTGCATCTGGAGTTGACCCTGCTGGCCGATGTCGGCCTGCTGGGCATGCCCAACGCGGGCAAATCCACGCTGATACGCGCGGTATCGGCAGCGCGGCCGAAAGTAGCCGATTATCCGTTCACTACCCTGTACCCGAATCTCGGCGTGGTGGCTGCCGACCCGCTGCGCAGCTTCGTGATGGCCGACATTCCGGGCCTGATCGAAGGCGCTGCAGACGGCGTTGGCCTGGGTATTCGCTTTTTGAAGCATCTCAATCGCACCCGGCTGTTGCTGCACCTGGTGGACATGGCGCCGCTGGAAGAGGCGGGTGACCCGGTTGCGGAAATCAGGTCGCTGGCGGCGGAGCTGGCGCGTTTCAGTCCCGAGCTGGCAGCCAGGGAGCGGTGGCTGGTACTGAACAAATCCGACCTGCTGCCGGAAGATGAACAGCTCAGGTCCCAGGCAGCCATCGTCGCGGCACTGGGGTGGTCAGCGCCGGTCTATCGTATCAGCGCGTTGAGCGGGCAGGGCACCCGGGCGCTGGTGGGCGATGTGATGTCACGGCTCGAGGCGATCGCCGCAGAACAGGCGGAAAGCGCCGAATCGGGCGAAGGCTGAGTCAGGGCCCCGTTGCGATGATCTGTGGCTGTTTCCGGGCGCGCGGCAGCAGCGGCGCGCTGTCGGTTCCGGGCTGAATACGGGCTGATTGCGGCCTGGTTCTTTGGCCTGGCCGTCAGGTCCGGTTCTGGTCCAGTGCCCTGATGGCTTTGTGCAGGTTGCTTTTGTGGCGGGCTGCCTTGTTCTTGTGTATCAGGCCCTTGTTGACCAGGGCATCGATTTTCGGCGTGGCGGATT
>JAJRXW010000247.1 GCA_024276095.1 Gammaproteobacteria bacterium | reverse complement strand
GGGCCAGGTCGCGAAACCGGTTCTGGTCTGAAATGATCTCCGGGTCCGACAGCAGGCCGCCCAGTTCCTCGGACCGGGCGACCAAATGGTGAAGTCTTTCTACAATCGCTTCTTTCATGTGCGCTATTATCACCCAAAGCCCGCCTGAATATTGCACGAGGAGATGAAAATGCTGGTCACCAACATAGAAACCGTTCCCGGGCGTCAGATCGTCAAGCACCTTGGCCTGGTGCAGGGCAGTACGGTACGTGCCAAGCATATCGGTCGCGATATCATGGCCGGTCTGAAGAATGTTTTCGGGGGTGAGCTCAAGGGTTATACGGAGCTGCTGCAGGAATCGCGTGACGAGGCCCTGGGCAGGCTCCAGGAACAGGCGCAGGCGGTCGGAGCAAACGCCGTGCTGAACGTGCGTTTTTCGACTTCGTCAGTAGCACAGGGCGCGGCCGAGCTGTTCGCCTATGGCACGGCCGTGGTGCTGGATAACGAATGATCGAGCTCATCACATTTCTTTCGTTGCTGGTGCTCGGGTTTTTTTTCGGCCAGATGGCGGAGCGCCGGCACTACCGGTCGATCCGCGCGCGGGAAAAAAAGTTTCGTAGCGAAGTGCTGCTGATTCAGACCCGCACACCACCCGCGCAGGAGAAAGTACAGCAGGTGCAGCTGGTCATGGGCAGCGTCGTCATTTCGGTGGATTATTTCAAGCGCTTTCTTGCCGGGCTGCGCGCCCTGTTCGGCGGCCGCGTGAGATCCTACGAAACCCTGGTGGATCGTGCGCGGCGCGAAGCGATCCTGCGCATGCAGCAACAGGCCGGAAAACTCGGTGCCGGGATGGTCATCAATGTCCGCATGGAAACCGCTTCCATATCCAAGGGCGAAAAGGAAACCGTCGGTTCGATCGAAGTCCTTGCCTATGGCACTGCAATCATCACCGCGGGTGCTCCATCGGCGCTTGCGCCGTCCAGGGAGTTGTTTGTCCGGGGCTGATCCCCGGCCTGCCGTGCAGTACGAAAATCCTGAAATACCCGAAGGCATCAATACCAGCAAGGACCATCCGCTGAAAGAACTGGTCTGGCTGGTGGTGGGACTGATCCTTGTTTCACTGCTGGTCATGGCAGTGCTGGCATTCATGGCCAGGCTGCTCGTGCCGCTGGTGCCGTTCTCGTACGAGCAGGAGATCGCTGCTGTTTTCGTCGATCGGCTGGACGATGCCGACGGGCCTGTCGCGCAATACCTGCAGGCGCTGGCTGATGAATTGTCTCTGTCACTCGATCTGCCGGCCGGCATGTCGGTGCAGATGCACTATATGGATGACGATCCGGTCAATGCCTATGCAACGCTGGGCGGCCACATCGTGGTTTTTCGCGGTCTGCTTGAGGCCATGCCCAGCGAAAACGCCCTGGCGATGGTGGTGGCTCATGAAATCGCGCATATCAAGCATCGCGATCCGATCGAGGCTTTGGGGCGGGGCGTACTGCTCGGGGTCGTGTGGTCTGTGGTGACCGGGACCAGCGGCAGCGATACCGGTGGCCGGGTGCTGGGTGAAACCGGGCTTTTGACCCTGCTGAGTTTCAGCCGTGCACAGGAGCGTGCAGCAGACCAGGAAGCCATCCGTGCGGTGGAAAAACGTTATGGGCATATTGCCGGTGCCGGTGCGCTGTTCGAACGACTGGAAAAAGAACAACCGGGCAGTGACAGCCCGGTGCTCGAGTTTTTCAGCTCCCATCCACGCAGCCAGGATCGCAGCGCCGATATTGAAAGGCTGGCGGGCGCCAGCGGCTGGTGGACAGAAGGCGAGGTGACGCCGCTGCCCGGGTTTGTCGGCGCGCTGTCCGGGCCGACTGAACCGGACTAG
>JAJRXW010000246.1 GCA_024276095.1 Gammaproteobacteria bacterium | reverse complement strand
TGTCTGGTTCAATACCGGGATGCCGCTGAATTGTGCCGCAAAGTCGGCCAGTTCCAGCACGAAATCCGGCCATCCGGTGTTTTGATTGGATCGGGTACGAATCGCGAACACCGTGCCGTCAAAGCTGGGTGACAACAGCGACTGATCATCCTTGCCGATGCAAAAACCCAGCGCCGGAAGGTCGCAACGAAACCGGCAGAACCGGTAGTAGTCGATACAGAATTCACGATAGGCAGAGACGACCTCGGCAAAGCGGTCGGCCGGGAACAGCCAGGTGCAGTAATCGGTTTTGCGTGTCCTGGTGGTCCTGCGGAACCGTCCGGTCTGTTCCATGGAATGGCTGCCGGTTTCGACCAGCGCATTGTTGGACAACATCTGGGTGGCTTCGCTGACCCCGTCGATCACCGGATAACGGAGCCGGCGAATCGGAATGATGCGACTGACCGAGCGCAGCACCTCCGGGAGTGCGGTGTTGCAGGCCCAGTCCCGGATTTTCCAGGGCAACACGCGCCCTTGCCGGTCGTCACTGGTGTAGCGGCGCAACTCGACAAAGACATGGTTGCGAAACGGCAGCAGGTAAAAGCGAACGCCGGCCCGCATCACGCCCAGCCTCGGTACGGCCTGTTCGAATTCTGCGAAATCCATGCGCCGGTGCTGAATGGTATAGGAACGAATCGGGCGCGTTCGCAGCGTCACTGAAGAGATGCAGCCCAGCAGCCCGTAGCTGAACCTGATGACGCGGATCAGATCCGGCAGGTTCTCATCGATTTCCATGCGACCGCCTTGCGGCGTGAGCAATGTCAGCGAACAGACGATAGAAGACAGGTGTCCCGCATCCCCGGGAATCGATGCCAGCAGCGAGCCGCTGCACACGGCACCGCCGACGGTCCGGTCAGGCAAATCGCACCCGCCTGACAGCTCCAGGTCCTGGCCGGCAAGATACCTGGCCAGATCGCGCAAACGCATGCCGGCCTGGACGGTGACGCTGCCGCTGTTGAGCGACACGACCTGGTTCAGTTTATTCATTCGCAACAGCGTGCCCTTGGCAGCACGATTGCAGCGGGTTGCGGCGGAATCCGAGCCCACCGGCCTGACCGGCCGGGGGAATCGTTTACTATCGCGCAGTATTGCTGTGATTTCGGATTCACATCCGGGGGTGGCAACAACCGGCTGTATTGCCGTTTGTCGATGCAGTTTTTTCCTGATCTGCCGCGCAGCCTGGGCCATATTCCGTTTCCTCACAGAATTCCGTGATGCACCGGTTGAGGCAAGCGAAAAGGCAGCAGGCCGGAAGGGCTCCGCGCATGGGGCGGTGTGCTGGCAACTCCGCTGTCCTGGGTTCAATCCTGTAGACCGGTGGTTTTGTGTCCCCGGCTTTCGCCGGGTTTACCCGTAATCAGCAGCGGAAACTATGGACAAACCGGCAGCTTGCTGCAACATTTGCAGGGTTCCCCGATTCGTTACAGCATCGGCCGATTCGGGATATTGGAAAATGGGTGACGCAAGTTCACATTGCGCAGCGCCATAGCGGGAATTATGTCGCAGGTGGGTAAATTGCGAATCGGTACCCCGGTTCGCCGGGCAGCAGGGCAGTTTGCGCAGGCCCGGGCCATTGCTACCCATGCGGCATTGATATAATTTTGACGTTTCTTCACCTGGCGAAAAAGTATGTGGGCCAACCGCCTTGCGCATATTAACCTGGCCCGCGGTTTCCGTGGCGGCGAACGTCAGACCGAGCTTTTGATCAGGGGGCTGGCAGGCGAGGGCTGGCAGCAGACCCTGGTGGCCCGGTGCGGCCAGCCGCTGGTCGAGCGTTGCGCGGGGATTCCCGGCCTGCAGGTAACCGCAGTATCGAACAACATTATTGCCGCGCTGCGCGCGCTTGGCGGCGCCGATCTGGTGCATGCCCACGACGGCAGGAGCCTGCAGGCGGCACTGCTCAACCGCTGGTTACGCGGCGTACCTTATGTGGTCACGCGACGGGTGCAGAAAGGACCGGTGCATTCTTACCTGAATCGTCTCAAGTACCGCCAGGCGGCGGCCATCGTGACCCTGTCGAATGCGATCAGCCGGTCGGTTCAGGCGCTGTTGCCCGAATCGAGTTGCATCGGCATTCCCAGCGCCTGCAGCGGGGAGGCAGCGGATGAACAGCGGGTAGTGGCGATTCGCCGGTCGATCGGCAGCGATTTCATTGTCGGCCATGTCGGTGCGCTGGATGACTCGGCCAAAGGCCAGTTGCAGATTATTGCCGTGGCAAGAAGCATGCTCGAACAGGCGCCCGAGGTTGCCTTCGTAATGGTCGGCAGCGGCAAGGACGAGGAGCTTTTCAAACGCGAAGCGGCGGGCCTGCCGAATGTGTATTTTCCCGGCCAGGTGGACAACGTTGCCGACTATCTCGAGGCCTTCGATGTGTTCCTGTTTCCCTCCCGGCACGAAGGACTCGGTTCCATTCTTCTCGATGCACTGGCCCATGCGTTGCCCATCGTGGCCACCGCAGCGGGCGGCATTCCCGATATTGTCGAAGACGGCATCAACGGTTACCTGTGTGCGGTCGATGATATCGATGCGCTGGGTACTGCGGTGCTCGCCCTGTATCGCGACGCTGAACTGGCCGGGCGCATCGCCCGGGTCAACCGCGACAAGGCGCAGCAATACTCTCCGGCCAAAATGACCCGGCGCTATATCGAGGTTTATCGTGGAATCATGGAGCCTGCTCCTGACCGGGGTTGACTCAACTGTCGCCTGCGACATAAAAACAACATGATTACATTGTCATTATTTTGTTATAATTCCGCCCGATTCAAGGTGAACCGCGCCAGCCGAAGGGGGCAAATAGATGGCCAGTGACACAAAAACAACGCGTTTTTCAAAAATATTCACCCGGCATATAGGTTTGGGCGTACCGGCCGCTGCGCTGCTGCTTGGCGCATCGGGAGTGGTGAATGCCCAGAACGAGATCGAGGAAGTGATCGTGACCGCTACCAAGCGTGCATCGACGATCCAGGACGTTCCTTTTTCGGTCAACGCCCAGACGCAGGAGGATATCCAGCGTACCGGGGCAACCGACCTGGAAGAGCTGTCCAGAAACGTTGCCGGCCTGACGGTACAGAATCTCGGGCCCGGCCAAAGCCAGGTCGCGATTCGCGGCGTATCGGCCGGCCAGATCATCCGCGACCAACCCGGTGTCAAAGAGCAGGTTGGCGTCTATATGGATGAGTCGGTGATTTCGCTGTCCCTGTTTACACCGGATTTCGATCTTTACGATCTGAATCGCGTGGAAACGCTGCGCGGACCGCAGGGCACGCTGCTTGGCTCGGGTTCCATCGGCGGCACGATTCGCTATATCAGCAATCAGCCGGACCTGGAGGAGTTCAGCGGCGGGATCGAAGCCGACCTCAACACGGTCACGGATGGTGAAATCGGCGGTTCCCTGAAGGGCATGGTCAACGTTCCATTGAGTGACACCGTGGCACTGCGCGCCGTGGCGTATTCCACCGAATATGCGGGCTACATTGATGCTCGCCGTGAAGGCGGCGGTGTGACCGAGGATGTGAACAGCGGTTCACGCACCGGAGTACGGGTGGCCCTCAAGTTTGCGCCGACCGACAATTTCTCCATTACGCCCCGCATCATCTACCAGGAAGTCGATGCAGACGGGTTCAACCGCCAGGAAGTTTACAACCTGTATGCAAACCCCTACACGACGACCCGTCCTGCGATCCAGCTCGGCGAGCGGGAACAGTTTCTGCAGCTTGATGAAGAGTTCTCCGATGAAACATTGCTGGCGGACGTGGTTGCGGAATGGTCGCTGAGCAGCTTCGATATTACCTTTATCGGCAGCTACCTGGACCGGCAAATCCTTGTCAGCCGCGATGCCAGTGCCCTGACAGGCAGTGTATCCGTCGATCTGGGCTATCCCGATGCGGGTGTATTGCTGCCGTCGAATCTTCGCGATACGACGGACCTGACCCAGGCTACAGTGGAGACCCGGATCAGTTCGAACACCGATGGCAAGCTCCAGTGGCTCGCCGGAGTGTTCTACTCCGATGTCCAGCGTGACTATGCCCAGCGGCTGCCCACGCCGGGCTATGCAGCAGTGACCGATTCGGTTCTTGGTGCAGGGACCTCGGCTGCGGTTGCCAACGGGTTTCCGAATCTCGATTCTCCGTTCAATTCCGATCTGCCTTACGACATTCAGCAGTTGGCATTGTTCGGCGAGGTCTCCTTCGATTTTACTGACCGTTTAACGGTGACGGCCGGTGGCCGGTACTATGATTTCGAGGAAGAGCGCGTCATCACTACCGGCGGACTGTTTGCCAACGGCGATACCGGCCAGGTCGACAAAACGACCTCGGATGGTTTTACGCCGCGAGTGATGGCCAGCTATGGTCTCAACGATGAAATCACCCTGAACGCCCAGGTCTCTCAGGGTTTCCGGTTGGGCGGTGTGAACGACCCGCTTAACACGGGTTTGTGTACCGCAGAAGACCTGCTGATTTTCGGCAGTTTCCAGGACTACGACGACGAGAAGATGGTGAACTATGAGGTCGGCATGAAATCCCGCTTCGATAACGGCATCACTTTCAACACCGCCGTGTTCTATTCGGACATCGAGGATTTGCAGGTAACGCTGGATGCCGGATCGTGCTCCTCGCGTATCTCGTTCAACGTTCCCAAAGCACATACCGCCGGTGTTGAATTCGAGCTGGCGGCGCAGCCGACCGAATCGATCGAGCTTTCCATTGCGGGCAGTTTTCTCGAGGCCGAGTTCGATTCTACCGTGATCGATGCCAACGGTGCGGTGCTGGGCGGCGTACAGGATGGCAACCGCCTTGCTTCAGTGCCGGATTTCCAGATCGCTGCTACGGGTTCTTACCTGTTCACGCTCTTCGATACCGACGCCTATGCTTCGGCGACGGTGCATTACATCGATGACCGGATTACCCAGCCGAGCGACCAGGTGGCCGGTGCCGGAAGTTTCACGTCGGGCCTGCCTTTTGGCGGCGCCACGGGTAACGAAGTGACCAATGTGGATCTGGAACTCGATGCCTATACCATCCTCAACCTCAGCGCCGGTCTCATCTGGGATACCTGGGAAGGGGTGCTGTATGTCAAGAATGCGACCGACGAGAATGCCAACCTGTCCTTCGACCGCGAGCGCGGTGGCCGCGCCCGGCTTGGTTTCAGGACCAATACGCCACGCACTATCGGT
>JAJRXW010000245.1 GCA_024276095.1 Gammaproteobacteria bacterium | reverse complement strand
CCCCCGCGCGACATGATGTTGCCCGCGAGGATATACAACGGAATCGATAACAGTACTTCCTTGTTCGCCGCATCCCAGGCATCGACGACGATGTTGGCCACCACACCATCGCCAAATACCAGGTAGGCATAGGCTGTCACGACGCCGAGAATCACCAGCAGATTCTGGCGCAGCGCGAGCAGCGCCAGGACGATCAGCAGCAGGCCGGCAAATTCCATCAACGGCTACCGGCCTCGTTCTCCGGCACCGCGGGCCGGCGGTAGTTTACGCTGTCAGCGGGCCGCAACGCCGGATACAGTGCATACAGGCCGTGGCGCAGCCCGGCCAGCCCGAAGGCAACCGGAATGACCGCCTGAAACGGCCAGATGAGCACGCCGAGTACCGCCGAACGCTCGGCCAGCTGCACGGAATCATTGACCACGGTCACCGCGACCAATGCAAAGGCCATACAAAAAAGCGCCATCCCCAGCTCCTGCAGGCGCTCCAGCACCGGCTGCCACGATTCGGGCAACCAGCTATCGGCAAATCTCGGTCGCAAATGGCGGCCATTGGCAGAAGCCACGCCGAGACCAAACATCACCACGAACAGATTGGCGTAGACACCTGCCTGCCGGGCCCAGTGAAGGCCGGCACCGGTAATCTCGCGACTCAGGACATCGCCAAAAACGACGACAATCATGACCATGAACGCCGCGAAACTGATCGCTCGCTCCACTTTGCCAAGCCACGTGAGCCAGCTGAATATCGTTTTCTGCGCGGGAAGAATCTGCATGGGGAAGTCTGTCCAAATACGCTATTTCACATGAGATTTATTCAATATCTTGTTGTTTATTATATAATATCTATCTGACAAATCCGCGGAATCAGTAATGAGATCAGCACCGCCGACAACACCTGGGTGATCCCGACTGCCGCGAACACCGCCCCGTAAGCCTCACCGTTGCTGGCCCAGCCGACATAGGCAACGAACAGCATGCCGCCAAAACTGCCCGCCGCACCGAACAGGCCCCAGATGCTGGCCACGATGCGCGCCGGAAAAAGATCCGCCGGCAGTGAAAACAGGCTGGCCGCCTTGAACTGAAGCCCGAACATCGCCAGGCCGATCAGGGCAATGGCAAGCGCAGGCGATTCAACCCGGACAGCCGGCAGGGACATCAATACCATGATCACACCCAGCCAGATCAACAGCTTTCGCGACCGGTCGATACTCACGCCCATACGCACCAGCCGGGCGCCAAACCAGCCCCCGACAAGACTGCCCAGATCCGCGGCAACAAAAGGCACCCAGGCGAACAGGGCGATCTGCTTGATATCGAAGCCTCGTGCCTGGTAAAGGTATAAGGGCAGCCACATGACATAGAAATAGAATGCACCGTCACCGCTGAAACGGCTCAGCAAAAGACCCCAGACCTGGCGATAGCGCAGATAGGCGAAAAAACCATACCAGGGCCCGTGATGCCCCGGCGAAGTATCGCGCTCGCGCCCCGCGCAAATCAGCTGCCGCTCGGAATCTGACAGGCCGGGATGGGTTTCCGGCGGATGATAATAGACCCGCCAGATCAGCAACCAGGCAAACCCCGCCAGCCCCGGCAAAATGAACGCCCATGGCCAGCCGAAAGCAAGGATCAGGTAACCCAGCAACGGCGGCGAAATCATCGCGCCCAAACCCGGCCCTACGGTCACGATCCCTACCGCCAGCGATCGCTCCCCGGCCGGAAACCACTCGGCGACGGTCTTGAGTGCGGCGGGAAAATTGGCTGCCTCGGTCAAACCCAGCAGCCCGCGCAGGGTCAGAAAACTCCAGAACCCCCTGCCCGCCGCATGCAGTATTCCCACCAGGCTCCAGGCAATGACCGCCAGGCTGAATGCCCGCCTGGTACCGACCCGGTCGATTACCGGGCCCACCACGAGATGACCAATGGCGTAGGCAAACAGAAACGCCGAGCCGATCGCGCCGAATTCCCGGTTACTTAAACCAAACTCCTCGAGTATGACCGGCCCGGCTACGGCAAACGCCTGACGATCGATATAGTTGATCGTTGTGATCACGCAGAGCAGGACTGCAATCTTCCAGCGTATTCCCATCGGCAGGATTCCCCCTTGAACTGCCGCATGATAACCGACCCGGAGCAACTGCTGTCGATGCCGGCGGTGCGCCTTGATTCCGGCAGCGTGCGCCATATATGCTGGCTTGTTGAAAAGATTACTGGAGTTTCCATGAGCGCTGTCGAGTCAAACGATCTGTCCGGGGAAACCCGTGACTTTCTGACCACCCCGCACAAGCTGTTCATCGATGGTCAGTGGACAGACCCCGTTGGCGGCGGGACCATCGATGTTTTCGACCCGGCAACCGAGTCGAAAATCGCCACGGTGGCCTGTGCCGACGGCGACGATATTGACCGGGCCGTCTCGGCCGCCCGGGCCGCCTTCAGCGGAGAATGGTCGAAAATCAATTCCCATGACCGGACCGAACTGATCTGGCGACTGGCAGACGAACTGGAAAGACACCTGCCTTTTGTCGCCGAACTCGAGGTGCTGGACAATGGCATGCCCCGCTCGATGGCACAGCTGGCAATCTCGTCATTCGGCTGCCGGTTTCTGCGCTACTACGCCGGCTGGGCGACGAAAATTCATGGCGATACGATCCCGGTTTCACCGCAGGGCGCGCCCAATGGAGCGTCGCTCAGCTACACGCGGCGGGAACCGGTCGGCGTGGTCGGCGCTATCACCCCGTGGAATGTGCCGCTGACGATGGCCATTTCAAAACTGGGGCCGGCACTGGCGGCCGGCTGTACGATAGTGCTCAAACCCTCCGAAGAAACACCGCTCACAGCGCTGGTTCTGGCGGAGATGAGCAGGAAAGTCGGGTTCCCTGACGGCGTGATCAATATTCTGCCGGGCTACGGCGCTACGGCAGGCGCAGCACTCGCCGAACACGACGACGTCAACAAGATTGCTTTTACCGGCTCAACCGGCGTCGGCAAGAAAATACTCCAGGCCGCATCAGGGAACCTGAAAAAGGTCACGCTGGAACTGGGCGGCAAGTCGCCCGTTATCGTATTTCCGGACGCCGACCTGGAGCGAGTCATTCCGGGCGCTGCACGGGCCGCTTTTTTCCTGAATGGACAAAATTGCATGGCCGGTACCCGCCTGTTCGTCCACGAAGACGTCTATGAGCAGGTCATCGACGGTGTCGCCGAAATGGCGGGCAGCTTTCGTCTCGGATCCGGCCTGCTCCCGGACACCGACCTTGGTCCGCTGATCTCTGCCGCACAGCGCGATCGCGTGCTGGCTTACATCGAATCGGGGAAAGCGACGGATGCCGAACTGGTATGCGGCGGGGAAGCAGTCGAGGGAAAAGGTTATTTCGTCAGGCCCACGGTATTCGGGCACACCAGCATGGAAATGAAAATCGCCCGGGAAGAGATATTCGGCCCGGTGCTGTGCGTTCAGGCTTTTGGCGATACGGACACGGATTCAGGCCTCGATGCACTGGTCGCCGAAGCCAATAAATCGATTTACGGGCTGTCAGCCAGCGTCTGGACCCGGGATATCTCTCTTGCCCATCGCATGGCAGCGCGAATCGACTCGGGCCAGGTCAGTATCAACTGTCACGCGGCCGTCGACCCTGCAATCCCCTTCGGCGGCAACAAGCAGTCGGGATGGGGCCGGGAATTCGGCAAAGAAGGACTGGAGCCCTACCTCAAGACCAAAGCGACAACGGTCATGTTCTGACGGTGTGCGCCATATACCATCAAGGCTAATCGGGTATCCGGGCGGGGGGCCTTCAGGACAGGGACAGGCGCAGGGGCCGTGGCCATGTTTTGAGACTGTGTCCCGCATGGACGCGGGACGCAAGCCCCCATGGATGGGTTTACGGCGGGTCTCAAAACATGGCCACGGCCCCTGCGCCTGTCCCTGTCCTGAAGGCCCCCCGCCCGGATACCCGATTAGCCGTGCTCCCCGTACATCATCGTGCGAAAAAACTCGCTGCTTAACAGTGCCTGGGGATACTCCGGTGTCAATGCGGTCAACTGATCGAGCGCTTCGATCTGCTCCGCTGCCAGCACCAGCCCAGCGCTGGCAAGATTGTCTTCAAGCTGTTTCTCGTTACGTGCGCCGATGATTGGAATCACTCCAACCGGGCTGCGCTGCGCCAACCATGCCAATGCCAGCTGCGCCGGGCTGCAGCCAATTTCGCCCGCCATCGCCGTCAGGGATTCCGCCGTATCGATATTCTTTTCCGCCAGCACCTGCGCACGGCGGGAATTGCTGGTGAGCCGCCCTGCCGTTTTGGCCGACGGATCGGCCTGACGGTTGTATTTGCCCGTCAACAGGCCGCCGGCCAACGGACTCCAGGCGGTAATCGCCATATCCTGGGCGACGGCCAACTGGAAGAATTCCCGCTCGATGCTGCGTTCAACGAGGTTATAGTGAAGCTGCAAAGCGGTAAAGGGCGTCTGGTTGCGCTCATTTGCCAGCGTATTCGCTGCAGCGACCACCCAGGCCGGGGCATTGGATATCCCGATATGAAGGATCTTGCCCGCTCTGACCTGGTCATCCAGTGCCCGCATCAACTCGGGCAGGGATGTCGTCGAGTCCCAGCCATGAACCCAGAACAGATCGATATAATCGGTTTCGAGTCGCCGCAGGCTGGCCTCGAGCGACTGGACGAGGTTTTTCCGATGGCTGCCCCCGGCATTCGGATCGTCACTGCGGCTGCTCAGGGCGTACTTGGTTGCAAGTACAATATAGTCCCGCTGGCCCTCGATGAACCGGGAAAGCATTTTCTCACTGGTTCCATGGTTATAGACATTGGCGGTGTCGATAAAATTACCGCCTGCCGCAATATAGGCATCGAAAACCCTGCGGCAGTCAGCCTCGGGCGCACCGATGCCATACTCTTCGCCGAAAGTCATCGCCCCCAGGCACAGCTCGGAAACCTTCAGATTGCTCGATCCTAATTGTTTATATTTCATAATGTTATATATTATTTATCAAGTAAATTAGCTGACTCTGCCTGTAGCCTGGCTGCCGCATTGCATCGCCTTCGCGAATCGGCAACAATGCGGATACGAACAACATAACCACCCTGCCCGGGGAGCGCAATCCCGCAGCTCCGAAGCACAAAAACAGGAAAAAGGAACCATCCGCCGTGGAAATGCTATCTGATTACATCGAGCTTGCGAAACAACTGGCGACTGATTTTGGCGTCAAGGCCATCGTTGCCCTGGTCATCTTTTTTATCGGCAAATGGATTGCCAGGCTGGTGACCAATTTTGCCAAGAAGATGATGGCCCGGGCCAAAGTCGAAGACACGCTGGAACGGTTCCTGAGCAGCCTTCTGTATGCATTACTGATGACGGTTGTCGTCATCGCCACGATCAATCAGCTCGGCGTCCAGACGACCTCTCTGCTGGCAATACTCGGCGCAGCCGGCCTTGCCGTCGGACTGGCTTTACAGGGCTCACTGGCCAACTTTGCCGCAGGTGTCCTGCTCGTCGCTTTCCGGCCGTATCGGGTGGGAGACTTTATCGAAGCGGGCGGCGTCGCCGGCTCCGTCATCGAGGTTCAGATTTTCACCACCATCATCAAGTCCGGGGACAACAAGAAAATTATTGTCCCCAATGCGCAAATCATGTCGGGAACGATTACCAACTACTCCGCCAATCCGACACGGCGTGTAGACCTCGTGGCAGGCTGCGGCTATGACGATGATCTCGACAAAGTACGGCGCGTACTCGAAGGCATCGTCCAGGCCGATGACCGGGTACTCAGCGACCCGGCACCGACGATTGCCGTTTCCGAGCTTGCGGACAGCAGTGTGAACTTCGTGGTGCGCCCCTGGGTCAACAGTGCAGATTACTGGGGCGTGTATTTCGATCTGACAGAGCAGATCAAAAAGCGTTTCGATGAGGAAGGTATCGCCATTCCCTATCCACAGCGCGATATTCACGTTTACGAACACCCGGTAAACAGCAGCTGAGCTGCAGCTCGAACATTGCCCGCCGGCTGGCCTTCGCCGCCGGCCGGTAATCTCCCGGCGGGCCGGTTCGCTGGCCGATCAGGCGATATATTGAGCCGACAGCCGTTTGACCACTGTGCGGTTAAACGCGTCAGAGGCCGCGGCTGCACGGCCAAAACGCTTGGCAGCCCAGCCGCGCAGGGGTAATATCGACCGCCTGCCGGTCAATCGAGAAACATAAAAACAATGAGCTCAGCCCGCCCAATCCGCGCCCTGCTCCGAGGTCTTGATGCCCTTCACGTCCTGAACGAACACAATGGGGCAACGGTCTCGGAGGTTGCCTCGTATATCGATCTGCCCCGTACTACAACCTACCGCGTGCTGGAGACGCTGTGCGTCGCCGGTTATGCCTACCGGGCAAAAGTCGACGATCGCTACCGGCTGACCATCATGGTCCGGGGCCTGAGTGACGGCTTCGACGATGAGGCCTGGGTGACCCAGATCTCCCGCCCTTATATCTATGATCTGTGCAAGGAGATCGTCTGGCCCGTAGCACTGGCTACTTTATCCGGCACCAGCATGCTGATCCGGCAAACTACGGATCATCAAAGCCCTCTCGCGGTAGAAAAACGTGCCCCGGGATTCAGGGTGCCGATGCTTGGCTCGGCATCGGGAATCGTGTACCTGGCCTATTGTGCAAAAGAGCAGCGCGAAACATTGCTCGACATACTCGGCAGGTCGAAACGTGAGCCGGACAAGCCGGCCAGAAACCGAAAGAAAATTTACGAGATGCTGGTCGAGACGCGCAAGCGCGGCTATGCGGTCTGGCGCAGACCACGCAGAGTCTCCGATGAAATCAGCTTTTCCATACCGATCATGGTAATGGACCGGCCCATGGCGTCGCTGACGACACGATTCTCATGCACGGCGGTACCGGAAGCGGATGCCATCGAGCGCTTTATCCCGAGGATGCGCAACGTTGCCAGGCGCATCAGCCAGGATTTTGTCGATCAACACGACAAGAACCCTCTCGAGTCCATCGAGACCGACCTGGCCCCGCTGGCGGGAGGAAGCGCAGCCTGAACACAGTGCTGCCGGGCGGTGCCGATCCCTGGCGCCGGGCCCGGACCCCGCTCATTCGAACACCCTGCCCCTGCCGGCAATGACGGTACCGACAGTATTCGACGGTCTCCAGACGACGGTGTCTAGGCAGCCTTGCTGCGCTTCTTGCCTTTCGCTGCGGTCTTTTTCTTCTTTCGCTTGGCGGTCGTCTTCGGCGCGGCTGCCTTGTTCAGCTGACGGAACTCCGGTGCCTTCGGCGGCTCCAGTCCGGTCTCGCGTTTACAGCGCTTTTTCAGTTCGTCGATAGTACCGCCGCGATCGAACAGCTTGGTCTTGCCGCGTTTCTTGCTCAACCGTGCACGCAGGCTGACCGTCGATTTCTCGTTTACGGTACCGTCTTCATTCAATACCACACCGTAGCGTCTGGCACCTTTCTCGGTTACCAGGCCTGCTTCGACATCGAAAGCAACCGCCGCGGGATCGCGCTTGAACGGGTCGCCCCAGCCGCCCCCGCCCCAGGTATCGAAATGCAGCAAATCACCGACGTCCACCTTGATCCGGTCGCACTTTGACTGCAGCAGTTCCACCTTGCCGCTCTTGCGATGCAGAATCTTGCGACTTCTCTGTCCCGGCAGCCCGCCGTTGACCCCCCACGGATAGGTCAGCCAGCGGTCATCGTGAATGGAAATCTCACCGGGCTCGAGGAAGCGATAGGAGACGCGCAGCGCGTTACCGCCGCGGTTCTGTCCGGCGCCGCCGCTGTCCGGTATGGTTTCGTATGCTTCGATGCGCAGCGGGAAATAGCTTTCCATGAACTCGTTGGGAACATTGGTAAAACTCGGCCACATCGAATGCCCGTCGGGACCATCGCCAAAGGGCTTGCCGGGAACGCCGCCAAAGCCGATCTGGAACAACTGGTACCAATCGCCTTTCTTGTCATAGCCGGAGTACATGAAATGCGGGCTGTCGGAGAATCCGGCGGCACACATGAAATCAGGGTTGCCTTGCCCGAGCAGGCCGCCGAGAATATCGAAAATCCGCCCCAGCGCATGGGTACGGCATGACAGGGCAGCGGGCTCCAGCGGTTTGAGCAGCGTCCCTTCCGGGATATGCACCTCCATCAGATCATAAAACCCGTCGTTGAACATGATCTGCGGATCGAACACCATGATCATGTAGACGCCGCAAAACATCTTGAACATTTCTTCATTGAGCAGAAAGTTCACAGAGCCGATCGATTGCGGATCGGTTCCCGCAAAATCGAAATGGACCTTGCTGCCTTCCCGCCACATGGCGCACTTCATCTTGTATGGCCCCATACCCATGCCATCGTCACAGATATAGTCTTCGAAATACTGCTTTGTAGTCGGAATCGCGCTCTTGATCAGGGTAGCCATGGCCCGTTTGTTACGATCGAGCAGATCCTCGAGCGCCGAATAGAGCACATCATCGCCAAAACGTTCCGACAGTTCGATCACCCGCTTCTCGGCGGTGCGAATGGACGCAACGATGGCGTTGAAATCGCTCCGGTTCCAGTGTGGCAGACGGCAGTTTTTCAGGATCAGATTGAGGATATCTTCCTGCAACACGTCATTCTTGTAGATCTTGGTCGGCGGTACCCGTATGCCCTCCTCGAAAACCTGCCGCGCATCGGTCGGCAGACTGCCCGGCACCTTGCCGCCGATGTCGGTCATATGGCCGAACATCGCCGAGTAGGCGATCAGCCGTCCATCCTTGAAAATCGGCCGCAGCAACAGCCAGTCGTTGGTATGGCTGACCGCACCGTTACAGGAATACGGATCGGTGGTCAGGAACATATCGCCTTCTTCGATCGTTCCGTTGTAGGCCTCCTTGAAGCCGTGGATAAAGCTGCCGAACTGGCCGACGACCATTTTGCCGTCAACGTTGGCGATCATCGGGAACTCGTCATGCTGCTCACGAATGCCGGGAGACATGGCGGTACGAAACAGCACCGTGTCCATTTCCCAACGTGCATTGAGCATCGCATTTTCGATGATATCCAGGGTGATCGGATCGATCTTGACCCGGTTAAAAGGTCTGGGCTTGGTTTCAACAATCGTTGTTGGCATTTTTTCGGCTCCCTGTGCCTGATCTTCTCAGACTGTTTCTCTTGGGCTGTTTCCTTTGGGCTGTTTCTCTTCGGCTGTCTCGATCGAGTCAGGCATCCGGCGTGATCAATATGCTGCCGAACTGTTCCACTTTCCCGACATGACCCGGCAGGATCAGCGTGGTGGAATCCATCTCCAGCACAATCGCCGGCCCCTTGATCACATTACCCGCTTTAAGCTTGGCACGATTGTACAAAGTCGCCTGGCGATCCT
Source organism: Gammaproteobacteria bacterium (assembly GCA_024276095.1). Classification (GTDB taxonomy): domain Bacteria; phylum Pseudomonadota; class Gammaproteobacteria; order Steroidobacterales; genus JAJRUG01. Next base: position 3,640 of record JAJRXW010000245.1, on the reverse strand, counting down.
TGCCATCCACGTAAATCCGGTTTTTCGCAATGACGGCGGCTGACGGATCGGCGCTTCCCTGAGGCAGTTTTATGGCCTCGATGACGGTCGGTTTGCCCTCGGCAACGGCACGCAGATTAACCAGCTCCTTGTCTTCCGGCAGAGCAAAGGTAAACAGCTGCTTGTGCATTTCGTCAAAACGATCGCCGATCAGGTCCAGGCCCTTTTTCTCCAGCTCCCTGAGATCGAAGTCGACCGTGAGCGTAAGCCCCTGGCCGTGATAACGGATATCAACCTGGTAAGTGGTGGTCTGGTCTTTCTTGGGTATCCCCTCTTTGTCCAGCACTTTGGAGGCCTGCGTTCCAAGACGGGTAAATATCCGTGTGACTTCTTTCGCCGTGGTTTCATGAAACTGCCTGATGTAAGTCCGCGATGCCTCATCCCGCACCCGGGTCGAGGCATCACCGTATGCACACAGGACACCGGGACCGGGCGGAATAATGACCGGCCACGAATTCATCAATCGTCCCAGCGCATTGGCATGCAGCGGTCCGGCGCCACCGAAACCGATCAACGCAAAGTCTCTCGGATCGTAGCCTTTCTCGACCGAAACCAGCCGCAGCGCTCCGTACATGTTCTCGTTAACGATATCGATAATGCCGGCAGCCGTTTCCTTGGGCGAAAGCCCGAGCGATCCGGAGATGGTCTTGATCGCCTTGAGTGCGAGATCCTTGCGAATCTCCATATCGCCGCCCAGGCGGACTTCTCCCGAGGGCAGATAGCCGAGCAATACGTTGGCATCCGTCACCGTAGGCTGCTCGCCCCCCTTGTTGTAGGCGGCCGGTCCCGGTGCGGCTCCGGCGCTTTCCGGGCCCACCCGCAGCGCCAGGGTCAGTTCGGGGACGTGAGCAATCGAGCCGCCGCCGGCGCCGACGGTACGAACGTCGACTGACGATGCACGAACGGTGACGTCACCGACAGTGGTTTCCCGCCTGAGCTGTGCGGCGCCGTTTTCAACCATTGCCACATCGGTGGAAGTTCCACCCATGTCAAACGTCAGCAGGTTCTTGTGCCCTGCCTGCTGCGCCGCCCAAACCGCTCCCGTCACGCCGCCCGCCGGACCGCTCATCAGCAGGTTGACGGGGTAGGACTCGGCTGCACGGGCGGATGAAAGACCGCCGTCCGAGCGTAATACGTGCAGCTGAACTTCTTTCATGCTCTTTTTCAGGTCCCGCTGCAGGTTGCGCATGTAACTTGCAACCTTGGGACGTACGTAGGAGTTCGCAACGGTTGTAATGGTGCGCTCGTACTCCTGCATTTCGGGTACCACATCGGATGACATCGAAACCGGAATTCCCGGCAATACTTCCCTGGCCACCCTGGCGACTTCTTTTTCATTCGCGGAGTTGGCATAAGAATTGATGAGCGATATGGTCAGCGCCTCGATTCCCTTTTTCTTCAGCGCACGAAGTTCCTTGCGAAGACTGCCGGTTTTCAGCTTGCTGACAATCGAACCGTCTGCCGCTGTACGCTCATCCGCTTCGACGGTCAGAGCCAGCGGCGCCAGCGGCAGGCTCTTGTTGTAAATGACCCATCCGCCCAGACCGCCGGGTACAAATGATCTCGCGATCTGCAGAACCTGCTTGTAACCCTTGGTGGTCACCAGACCGACTTTGGCGCCGGTACCGGTGAGGACCGTGTTGGTCGCCACCGTCGTACCATGCATGACGTGACTGATTTCAGCCGGATCGATTTTTGCAATTTTGCAGACCTTTGCGACACCGTTCAGAACGCCGATCGAAGAATCCTCCGGCGTACTTGGAACCTTGGCCGTAAAAACCTTGCCTGATTTGCCGCCGACCAGCAGAAGATCCGTGAACGTGCCTCCGACGTCGACTCCTAAACGGTAACTCATACTTTCCCCTTAGGTGGTTGCCCTGTTTATAAAACTCGTTGTGAAACTCAAAAAGTGTACAGGCAGATCCGCCCGCCTGTAGCTATGGATATATACTTACCTTTGACAGAGTGCTGGACGATTTTATGGGCGGCTGGCACTGCTTGTTATGAACCTGTTTGCTGTACTCCGATACCTTGCGGGAACCCGCCCGCTTTGGGCAGCATGGCCGGAACACCGCGTCCCAGTTGCGCTTCCAGCCATTTGCTTGTTGCAATTATTTTATCCAGAGACACCCCGGTCTCAATACCGGAGCGCTCGAGCATATACATTAAATCATCTGTCGGAATATTTCCTGTTGCGGCCGGCGCGAAGGGGCAGCCCCCGATGCCGCCGATGCTGGCATCCAGCGATGCGACCCCGGCATCCAGCGCCGCCTGGGCATTGGCAATCCCGGTATTGCGGGTATTGTGAAAGTGACAGCGCACCGGCATGCCCGGCACCTTCTGTTGCACCGCGCCAAGCAGTTCCGTGACCTGGTTCGGCACGGCAACGCCAATGCTGTCCGCAATACCCAGCTCGACAGGCACTGCCTCCATCACCTGGTCGACAAGCTCCAGCACGCGCGCCAACGGCACCTCGCCCTCGAACGGACAACCGAAAGCCGAAGAAATCATGACATTGGCCCTGATACCGGCGGCCTGCGCATCTTTGGCGATCCCCAGCCAGGCCTGCACGGAATCCCGGGTAGAGACACCCTGATTGCGCTGGTTATAGGTATCGCTCGCCACCACGGCCATGCCGATCTCATCGATACCTGCTTCCCGCGCCCGTTCAAAGCCCTTGCGGTTGAGCACCAGTCCGATATAAATCACGTCATCCCGATCAGGCAGGTTCCGGATGACGGCCTCGGCATCGGCCATCTGCGGCACTCTTTTCGGGTGCACGAAACTGGTCACTTCCATGCGGCGAATGCCCGCGTCGATGGCACGCTCGATAAACGCAATCTTGACATCGGTAGACAGGATTTCCGGCTCACTCTGGAGCCCGTCCCTCGGTCCAACTTCGATGATCGAAACGTGACGCGTTAGCTGAGTGTTCATCTGAACCTTGCCGCGAAAATAAGATCGACTATTGTATACTAGTGTTCTGTTCAGGCAATCGCCGATACCATAACAACCGGTGCATATAACCGTGTATCGGTCGAGGAATGATAAATGTCATCAGAAGAAACTGACAACAAGGGCCCGCTTTCCGATCTCAGGGTCATCGAAATGGGCACTCTGCTGGCCGGCCCTTTCTGCGGGCAGATGATGGGCGACTTCGGCGCCGAGGTCATCAAGGTCGAGCCACCGAACCAGGGCGACCCGATGCGCGAATGGGGCCAGGAAAAGGCACACGGGATGTCTTTGTGGTGGCCCGTGATTGCGCGTAATAAAAAATCCGTCACGCTGAACCTGCGCGAAGCGGAAGGACAGGAAATTGCCCGGGACCTGATCTCCAGGGCGGATTTTCTGCTGGAAAACTTCCGCCCCGGCACCATGGAGCGCTGGGGCCTGTCCTATGAAGAACTGAAAAAGATCAATCCGGGACTGATCATGATCCGGGTATCCGGATTCGGCCAGACCGGCCCCTATTCCAAACGAGCCGGGTTTGGCGCCGTTGGCGAATCCATGGGCGGGCTTCGCTACGTCTGCGGCGATCCGTCTACGCCACCCAGCCGCATGGGCATCAGTATCGGTGACTCGCTCGCCGCAACCTTCGCTT
>JAJRXW010000244.1 GCA_024276095.1 Gammaproteobacteria bacterium | reverse complement strand
CAGGATGACCGCAACGGCCCATGGCTTCACGATCAGCAGCGGAACGAGATAGCCCGGGACCACCAGGCCGGATAAAACCCAGCCGAGACGCAGGTTGAAAAACGCAACGACGAACACACCGACCCACACGGTGGTGATGACGGAGCCGGAAAGCGCTCCCTGCGGGAAAATTGTCAGCAGGTACCCGTTCAAGACGAATCAGCCCTGTGTCCGTGCATGCTGTCGATGCCGTTCATTTTGCTACCGCCAGCTGCAGGCTGGCGCTCATCCCCGCGCCCACTTCACTGTGTATCTCGATTTCACCGTCCCAGTCGGCTACCGGCTGGATGGCTTCCCGCAATCCCTTGAATTCCTCCGTAACGCCGTATTCCGGCTGCCAGAGGTGTGCCTGCAGGTACTCGTCCGGAATGCCGAAGCCGGTATTGCGAAATGTGAACAGCAGAGAGTTCCCGTTTTCGCTGACACCGACTTCCAGCTCCGACTCCGCCGCTGCGTCCGAGACCAGCGCCTCGAGAATCGCCCTGAAAAGAATTTTGAGCTGGTCGGGCTGGGCTGTAACCAGGTTCATGAGTCGTGGAATCCCGGCTTTGCACCTGATTTTCTTTCTGGCCATTGCTTCACTGATTTCATCGATCACCGAGAACAGCAGCGGGTGTACATCTACCGGGTATATGGCCGATGGGGAGTTTGCCGATGTCGCTGACAGTGCGGCATGGGCCTGGTCCAGTGTGGCCAGAACCGTTGCGAGCCTGCCGTTGACGGGATTCGCCGATCCGGAATGTTCGCCGGCTGCGGACTCCGCAAAAGAGCTCAGTTCACTTCGGATTTTCAGGGCCATCCATTCCAGCAACTGTTCCCTGGCTTCGATGCGTTTCTGGATATTCCGCTCATCGCTCAACTCGAAGAGTATTCCGGACAGTTCAAAAGGCGCGGTCGACCGGCCCGATGCCGAGTCGGCTTCCGGGGCTGCCAGTGGTTTTACATGTACGGTATGGCTGCCTCGTTGCTCTCCATTCGCCGCTACCGGGACAAGAAAGTCATGCCGGTCCACGATGACATGCCGCAGCAAGCGGCGCGCCTCATCCGCCGGCATACCGGTGATCGTGACCAGCAGGTCCAGTGCCGTAAGATCGTAACCGGGAAGGTTCTGCTGGCGCATGAATTCTTCCATGCTGCTGTTGAGCTGTACCACGCGGCCAAAAAGATCGTATTGAATCGCGGCTGTCGCCAGGCCATCGAACACGGCCTGCAGGGCGATGAGCCGGTTATCGAGCAGTTCCAGCAGTTCGCTGATCTCCTGGCTGCTGCCCCGGGCCACTTCGAGGCGGAAAAAACGCCGGAAAATTTTCTTTTCCGCATCATGCTGTTCCATCCATCGATGCCGGTGATAAAGCAGCTCCGCAATCTGGCCGGCAAAATTACGGATATTTCCAAGAAAACTGTCCGCCGATTCGACGACCTTCGTATCGACATCGAATGCCCAGAATCCCTGTACCTCGCCGCCGAACAGCAGCGGCACCAAGTACTGGTCGCAGCCACCTTCGGAAGGACTGCTGAAAAACAGCCGGCGATCCAGCATGATCGGCCCGCCCTCGGCAATTGCGTCGCTGTATGGCGGGCGTTCGAAGTCCCGCCGCCGTTCGTCGATATCCTCCAGTGAGCAGCGCAGTGCCTGCACTTCCCGCACACGATGATCGCCCTCGATCCGTTCGAGCAGGATCACGCGATTCAGATTCAGGGTCTGGTCCAGAAAAGTGATGACCCGGGTCCAGTGCTCATCCAGATTGTAGAAGTCCGGAGGCAGGACGTACTCCTGCAGTCGCGCCATTCTTTGCAGCACGGTGCGCCTGATTTCCTGGTCGTCCTTGAGGAGCTTGAAACGAACGAACAGCCAGAACATCAGGATCTGGGCGACCATCATCTCCACTACCGGAATCCGGATCAGCAGTGCATGCAGCAACAGCCAGCCCAGCCCCAGGTAGCCGGCCGCGAGCACCAGCGTAAACCAGCCGCTGCGATCCAGGTTGAACCATTGGTAGACCAATAGACTGGCCAGGCCGATCAGTCCGAACATCAGCAGGTTCAACAGCCACGGGGTGGTGTTGATCTGTTTGTCCTGCAGCAGTGTATCGATGGCATAGGCCTGGTATTCGAGCAACGGCATGCCCTGCCCGCTGGCGTTGATCGGCGTGTAGAGTCCGGCCTCCCCGGGCGACAGGGAATTGCCGATCAGTACGGTCCGGCCGGCGACGAGTTCCGGGATCAGGCCCTTTGCCAGCACGCGATCGATCGACACCCGGGGGATCCAGTCAGGGCCCGCATTGAAGTTGATCAGGAAATCTCCCGGGGGCGGTTCTTTGCCGAGGTGCCGGGCGGATACCAGCGCCAGCGTGGGCAGCTCCCGGCCGCCTGCCGTTACCGTGGTGGCTGCGCGCCGATGGATGCCAAACTCGGGCGGTGGAATCGCCAGGGCGCCGGTCGGCAGCAGCGCCTGCGATGTGCCCGATCGCGGTATTTCTCCCTCCGGATTGCCGACAATGACATCGGGATATTCGCTTGCCAGGCGGTAAAAATCGTCGTTGAGACCGGGCGGCAGCGCCAAAAAAATGGCTTGCCGGGCGCCGAGCTGCTGCACATACTTAAGGATCGCCAGCGCATCGCTGCTGGCGAGTTTTTTCCGGGGGTCGGTTTCCACGACCAGTACCCGGGGTACCCCGGAGGT
>JAJRXW010000243.1 GCA_024276095.1 Gammaproteobacteria bacterium | reverse complement strand
TGTCTCAGCTCGTCGACTGGATCGATGCGCGTTTTCCGATGTCCAAGATGATGCAGGAGCACCTGACCGAGTACTACGCCGCGAAAAATTTCAACTGGCTGTATGTCTTCGGCGTGCTGGCGATGGTTGTGCTGGTAATCCAGCTGGTCACGGGCATATTCCTGACCATGAACTACAAGCCATCGGTCACGGAAGCATTTGCGTCCGTGGAATACATCATGCGCGATGTAGAGTTCGGCTGGTTGATTCGCTATATGCATTCCACCGGCGGGTCGGCATTTTTTATCGTCATCTACCTGCACATGTTCCGTGCCATGATGTATGGCTCCTATAAGAAACCGCGCGAGCTGTTGTGGCTGATCGGTATGGTGATCTACGTTGTCCTGATGGCCGAGGCGTTCTTCGGCTACCTGCTGCCCTGGGGGCAGATGTCTTACTGGGGTGCCCAGGTCATCGTGTCACTCTTTGGAGCGATTCCCTACGTCGGTGACGGGTTTGCCGAGTGGATGCGGGGCGACTATTTTATTTCAGACATTACCCTGAACCGGTTCTTTGCCCTGCATGTAGCCGCAGTGCCGCTGGCCCTGATTGCGCTGGTCGTGCTGCATATTCTGGCGCTGCATGAGACAGGTTCACTCAATCCTGACGGAATCGAGATCAAGGAACGCAAGGACGAAAAAGGCGTTCCACTGGATGGCATCAACTTCCATCCATACTACACGGTCAAGGACCTGGTCGTTATCATCATTTTCCTGATCCTGTTTTCCGGTGTAGTGTTTTTTGCGCCGCAGATGGGCGGCTATTTCCTTGAGTCTGTCAATTTCCAGCCGGCAAATATTCTGCAGACACCGGAACATATTCAGCCCTTGTGGTACTTCACGCCGTTCTACGCCATGTTGCGTGCCGTCCCGAGCAAGCTCGGAGGCGTCATGCTGATGGGTGGTGCGATCGTGGTTCTGTTTTTTCTGCCGTGGCTGGATCGCTGCAAAGTGAAGTCGATACGGTACCGGGGCTGGACATACAAGCTGGCTCTGACCATATTTGCTGTGAGTTTTCTGGCACTTGGTTACCTGGGCATGAAACCTGCGGCTGAACCCTATACGACTTTCTCCCGGATATTTACAGCGTTGTACTTTGGCTTCTTTTTATTCATGCCGATCTATACGAGCCGGGAAAAAACCAAACCCGTTCCGGAACGCGTTGTCTATCACGGGTGATATCAGCTATGAGCAACAGAACCATGAATTTATTTCCTGCGATCGCCATACGTGGATTCGCTTCAATCCTGCTTGTGACCTGGACGGCGGCTGTCATGGCAGCCGGTGGCGGCGAGCTGTTGATGAAAGCAAATAACGACATCGGCAATCAGGCCTCCCTGCAGCGCGGGGCCAGGAACTATGTCAACTACTGTATGGGCTGTCATTCGCTGCAGTACATGCGCTACAACCAGCTTGCCAAGGGCCTGGGTATTTCCGAGGACCAGGTGGTCAATAATCTGATGTTCGCTGCCGAGAAACCGACGGATATGATGACGATTGCCATGCCGCCGGCAGACTCGGAGCGCTGGTTTGGCCGGACACCGCCGGACCTGACGCTGATCGGGCGAAGCAGAGGCCCTGATTTCCTGTACACTTTTCTCAAATCCTTCTATGTTGAGGAAGGCGTGCCGACCGGTGTCAATAACCTGATGCTGGAAAATCTCAGCATGCCGCATGTGCTCTGGGAGCTTCAGGGGCTGCAAAAGCCTGTCTATGAGGAAGTGGTCCACGAAGACGGCAGGACGGAGCACGTGTTCAAGAAGTTCGAGCCCGTCACCGAAGGGTCGCTGACAGCGGAAGAATACGATCAGTTCGTTCGCGATACAGTCAATTTTCTCGAATATGTGGGAGAGCCCGTGCAACTGGAACGCCACAGGCTTGGCGTGCTGGTGATCGCTTTTCTGCTGGTATTCGGGTTGTTCGCGCATATGTTGAAAAAAGAATTCTGGAAAGACGTAACATGACAGTTGTAGCAAACAGGCGTTCTGTAATGACGCTGTTTTCGAGTCCCACCTGCTTCCACAGCCACCGGACACGCCTGGTACTGACTGAAAAAAGCATCAATGTGGAGATCGTCAATGTTGACGGGGCGGATCTTCCTGAAGATCTGCTCGATCTGAATCCCTATCACAGCGTTCCGACGCTCGTCGATCGTGATCTGGTTTTGTACGATTCGAGAGTCATCGTCGAATATCTCGATGAGCGGTTCCCGCACCCGCCGCTGATGCCGGTAGATCCCGTCACGCGCGCGCAATTTCGTCTTGCTTTGTATCGCATCGAAAAAGACTGGTACAGCCTCGCCGAAAAGGTCGAGGAAGCGGCAGAGAAAAAGCAGTCGACGCGAGCCCGTAAAATGCTGGAGGAAAGCGTTTTGGCGAGTGCGGAAGTATTCGATGCGAAACGGTTCTTTCTGGGCGATGTTTTTTCGCTGGTCGATTGCAGTATCGCGCCTGTACTGTGGCGTCTGCCACACTATGGCATTGATATTGCCGGCTCGTCGGTGGCCATCGATCGGTATATGGACGACGTGTTTTCGCGGCCCTCATTCCAGGAGAGTCTGACGGAACTCGAGCAGGAAATGCGGCAATAGCCGGGCCATGGCGACCTCACAACGCCCCTATTTGCTTCGTGCGATGCACGAGTGGATGATCGACAATGGTGAGACGCCTCACGTTGTCGTCGATGTGAGCGCATCCGGTGTCAATGTGCCGATGGAATATGCGAAGGATGACAAGATCATTCTGAATATCAGCTATTCAGCAACCAGTAACCTCGATCTTGGTAATGAGTTGATCAGCTTTGACGGCCGGTTCTCCGGTGTCAGACGCCATGTCCGGGTTCCGGTCGATGCCATACTGGGGATATTTGCCAAAGGCTCGGGGCAGGGAATGATTTTTTCCGAAGAGGGGGTTTCCGGCGATACAGCAGCCCCCGCCACACCCGAAACCGCTCCTGACGATGCGCCGGCATCGGCCGGAAATGCACCATCCGGCGGGCTACATTCCGGGAGATCGCATTCCGGAAAATCGCACCCCGGAAAATCGCACCTCAGAGTCGTCAAGTAGCGTAACAGCGCGCCTGTCTGTCAGCGACCGAACAGCGACCGGTCGATGGCATCGCAAAAACAGTGAATGGTCAGCAGGTGAATTTCCTGAATCCGGGCGGTTCTTGTCGAAGGAACCCGGATTTCGACATCGCCGCTGCCCAGTTGCGTTGCAATACTGCCGCCGTTCCCGCCGGTCAGGGCAATCACCGAACATCGGTTTTCGTGAGCGGCTTCTATCGCCCTGACTACATTGGCGGAATTGCCGGACGTCGAGATCGCCAGCAGGCAGTCTCCCTCGTTGCCCAGCGCCAGAACCTGTTTTGAAAATATCTGCTCATAGGCATAGTCGTTGGCGATCGATGTCAGCGTTGAGCTGTCGGTAGTCAGCGCGATGGCTGCGAGCCCGGGTCTCTCCATTTCGAAGCGATTCAGCAGCTCTGCGGAAAAATGCTGCGCATCGCCGGCCGATCCGCCATTACCGCAACTGAGAATCTTGCCGCCTTTTTTCAGGCAGTCCGCCATCAGTTCCGCCGCGCGCGCAATCGCCGGGACCAGCGTCTTCATGGCAGCCTGATTGACTGCGGCGCTCTCCGTAAAATGACTGCGGATGTTTTCCCTGTCCGGCATGGGGGACGATGATACTGCGTTAGAGAGGATAAATGGGGTCATTTTTCCTGCTGAAAAACAAATTTGCCCCCTTTTATCCCAGGTCATCCATCGTAAACGCGTTGCGGATCCAGCGGATACGCGGTGTCGGCAGCGACCCGCTCAGTGCCAGCACATCGAAACGCGCCGGATAGTCACGGAAGCGGGCATGAGACGAAAGAAAATGCTGGGCGGCTATCGCTATACGGCGTTGCTTGGCAGTTGTGACGGTCTGCTCCGGCGGAACCGGTGCCCGGGAGTGCCGGTAGCGGATTTCCACGAATACCAGCGTGGCGCAGCCCGTCATCACCAGGTCCAGCTCGCCGCGGCGGCAGCGGTAATTGCTTGCTACCGTCGACAGGCCGCGTTTCTCCAGGTAACTGCGCCCGATACGTTCGGCCTCGACGCCTGCTTCAAGGTGGGAGACGCCACTAATAGTCCGTTTCCGCCATGGGCACGGGTTTCCCGCGCGTCATCCGGGCCCAGGGCATGCGGCGGTGGATTCGTCCGTCTCGATCCATGAACAGCCTGCCGGTCAAACCGGGAACTTCCCGGTCGCCGAACTGCGCCTGGCCGTGAAGTAACGGCATCAGCCGGTAGGCGTCGTAACCCATTGCGTAGAAGCGCGAGCGGCGCACCGCCTGCGACGGCCAGCGCTCGGCGATGATCCTTTTGAGCGCGACGGTTTTCTCGTCCGGATCGATAATCCATGGGATTTCTGGAAACATGATGCCGTTCAGGTCAGCATTGTTGCGGGAATTTTCCTGGAAAATTGCCGATGTCGCATAGGTCGGAATGTCTCCGGCAAAGTGGAAACGAAGTTGTGGGCGTATGGCTTTACCCGCTTCCGCCCGGGACGCCAGGAATATTAGATCGACATCGCCGCGAAGGCGCGGCTCGAAAGCGAGCTTTTCGCCAAGATTCGCACTCAGCCGCCGGTAACGTGACTTGCTCTCGTTGATCAGCAACAGCGCCTGGATGCTCGCCGAGTAATCGGGGGTACGGGGATCGTAATACTGGTAGTCCAGCAGTTTGCCGCCGCCCTGTTCGAGTTCTGCGGCAAAACTGGTCAGCAGGCGTTGTCCGAAGACATTGCCCGGTGCCAGCGCGATGGCCCGAAACTCGCCTGCCGCAAGGGCGGTGCGAGCGGCCTGGCGGGCCTCATCTTCCGGGGACAGGGAAAACTGGTAAAAGCGGCTGGGCGGTGCGGTGGCATCATCGGGCAGGTAGTTCAGAACCAGGGTAGGTGTGTTGCCTGCCACCCGGGCGGCATCCAGAACGGCATTCTTTAACAATGGGCCTACGATGAAATCGGCACCGTCCACGATTGCCTGATGATAGGCTTCCACGGCGCCAAGGCGCTGGACGTCATAGACGATGATTTCAGGTCGCACCGGAAGGTAATCGATTTCGAAATGAGCAGCGAGAAAACCGTCGCGAATGGCAGCGGCGGTGTGTTGCTGACGGCCTGACAACGGTAACAGCAACGCGACCCGCTGCGGGTAGTTGAGCATGATGGTGAGGTCGGCGAGTAGTTCGCCCAGCAGGCTCTGGTTTGCAGGGTGGCGGGGATGCGATAACTGCCAGTTGGTCAGCACAAAGCGCAATGCCGTCGGATCGGCGCGCAGCGGGCGGGTGAGGTAGGCAAGCTGCAGCCAGCCGGCCAGCACCGGGTCAGCGGCGGCCTGCCAGGATTCGGGCGTGATGCCGCCTCCCCAGTTCTGCAGGCCGCGCCAGATTTTCCGGTGATTGTCGGCAATCTCTGCAGATTTCAGCCGCGTTTCCCGTTCCAGCAACGTCGTTACGGCCTCGGCCGGCCGGCTGAGGCGAAACAGCGCCTCGCTGCGGATCAGCAGCAGGTTCGCGGCAATGTCATCGCTTTCTGGCCGGCCCGCCTGGGCCAGATACTCCAGCGCCTGCTCCGGATTGCCCAGGCTAAGCGCAAGCTCTGCCCTGACCTGTGCCCACATCGGCCGGTTTTCTGCGGCGACAGGCTGTGGCAGCCGTTCAATAAGCTGTTGTGCGGTATCGAGTGCCCCGCCGAGCCGGTATTCACGGACTGCCAGCAGCGTGTATCGTTGTCTGGCCTCAGGCATACCGCGATTGGCCAGGTCTCTGTACACTGCAGCCGCAGCGCCATGTTGCCCGTTACTGCTGAACTGTTCGGCCCGGGTGACGTCGGCGTCTGTCGGGGTTTCCGGTCGTACGAATCGCTCGGGCCCGCAGCCGGTGACGAGCAGCGCCAGAATGATCAGCATCAGGCCCGCGCGTATTCTCAGGGCCTTTCCGGTGTGCATGAAGGTGGTGTTTGCTGCTTCGGCCGGATTTGATTTCATATGAATGTATAGCAAGTATAAGGTTGATCAACGGATGCCGACTGAACCAGGTACGCTTTATATCGTCGCTACGCCCATCGGGAATCTCGATGATATCAGTCCCCGGGCACGATCCGTGCTGGCAACGGTGGATCTCGTGGCGGCCGAGGATACCCGCCGGGTCCGGCAATTGCTAACGCATTTCGGGATCAGCAACCGGCTGATGTCGCTGCATGAGCACAATGAGCCGGAACGGGTGCAGACCGTCATCGACCGGATCGAAGCCGGCAAGAGCGTGGCGCTGGTCAGCGATGCGGGTACGCCACTGATCAGCGATCCGGGTTTTCGTTTGCTGGCCGCGGCGCGGGAGCGTGCTTTCCCGGTTACTCCGATACCGGGCAGCTGTGCCCTGATCGCCGCGTTGTCGGTGGCCGGGCTGCCCACCGACCGGTTTCGCTTTGAAGGCTTTCTGCCCGCCAGGTCCGGGGCGCGCAAGACGGCACTCGAGGGTCTGCGGCAGTGCACCGAAACACTGGTGTTTTACGAGTCGGTCCACCGGATCCACGACACCCTGGCAGATCTGTCCTGTGTATTCGGTGCAGACCGGCCGGTGACGCTGGGCAGGGAAATGACCAAGCTGCATGAGACATTCTACCGGGGCAGCATCGGTGCAGTGCGGGAACAGCTGGCGGCCGATCCGGGCAGCAGCAAGGGCGAATATACGCTGGTCATCGGTGGCTGCGAGCCGGACACCAGCGTCGATCAGCAGAACCTGGAGCGGGTGGTGTCCATCCTGAGCAGCCAGCTGCCGGCCGGCCAGGCGGCAACGCTGGCGGCCAGGATTCCCGGCGCACCGAGAAAGCAGGCCTACCGTATCGCTGTTGGCTTGCGTCGTGACACCTAGTATGGTGGTTTCTGGAGCTGGCCAGGCAATCGCGCGGCGGGGATGACTCGCCGGGAGGAAAGTCCGGGCTCCTGCGGACAGGGTGCCAGGTAACGCCTGGGGGGCGCGAGCCTACGGAAAGTGCCACAGAAAATATACCGCCACAGGCTGTTCGCAGCCCGTGGTAAGGGTGAAATGGTGCGGTAAGAGCGCACCGCGCGGGTGGCAACACGCCGCGGCACGGTAAACCCCACCCGGAGCAAGACCAAATAGGGGAGTATCCAGGGCCCCGGGTTCATCCCCCGGGGTGCGTGGGCCGGATGTCCGCCCGGACTCCCGGGTAGGTCGCTTGAGGCTGCTGGTGACAGCGGTCCCAGATGAATGATTGCCCTCGACAGAACCCGGCTTATCGGCCAGCTCCTTTTTCTTTTTCCCGCAAAACCTCGACAGAACTAAAACAAAGTGCGCTAACACCATGATTTTGCGTATCAGCAGTGCGGAAAAAAGCCTCCAAACCACTCCCCGGAACACCGCTAAGTTGCTGTCCTCAAAGAATTAATCACTGCTTGCGGTTGACAGTATGACGATAATCTCTCTATAGTGGAGAGAAGTGGTAAACAGTGGGAGGAAATGGGCTAACTTGTCCGGTATATCGTGTTTCGTGGGGCGACAAAAATTACCCTTGATGCCAAGGGGCGGCTGGCTATCCCTGCCCGCTACCGGGAACGAATCGTTGCCCGTTGCGAAGGGCATCTCGTGTGCACCATCGACCAGGACAAATGCCTGCTTCTTTATCCCCTCCCTGACTGGGAAGACATCGAACGACAGTTGATGCGGCTGCCGAGCCTGAACAGGGCGGCCCGCAAACTGCAGCGCTTGATGGTCGGTTACGCGTCGGATCTCGAGCTGGATGGACATGGCCGGGTTTTGATCCCGAGGGAGCTCCGGGAATACGCAGGACTCGATCGTCAATCAATTCTGATTGGTCAGGGCAACAAATTTGAACTATGGGATGAGGCGGGCTGGAACTCGAAAAGGGATGCCTGGTTGGCAGAAGGTGGTGACGAAGGACTTGAATTGCCACCCGAACTTGAGTCCCTGTCGCTGTAAGAATCTCGTTTGGCAGGTCGGATCACCAGAGTGATTCCACATGAACCCGTGCTGCTGGATGAGGTTTTGCATCAACTGGCAATCAGACCGGATGGTGTGTACGTCGATTGCACATTCGGTCGTGGAGGACACAGTCAGGCGATTCTTGACGTACTGGGACCCGAAGGCCGGGTATTCGGATTGGATCGCGATCCGGAAGCAGTTCGGGTTGGGGAAGAATTGAGTCAAAAAGATCCTCGGTTTTGTATCGAGCACGAGAGTTTCGGGCAATTGGGCGCATTTCTGAAAAGCAGGCAGCTGGTCGGCCGGGTCAACGGAATTTTGTTCGACCTGGGCGTGTCTTCGCCGCAGCTTGACGATGCAAGGCGTGGTTTCAGTTTTATGAAAGATGGTCCGCTGGATATGCGCATGGATCCTGCCAGTGGTATTTCGGCGCAGGTATGGATCAACTCGGTATCGGAACGGGAAATTGCACGGGTGTTGTACCGCTACGGAGAAGAGCGTTCATCTCGCCGGATTGCCAAAGCGGTGTGTGTCGAGCGTGAGCAAAACCCGATTACGACCACCGGGCAACTGGCTGCGCTGATCGAGAGAGTACTGCCGCGCCGCGGTTCGGGGCATGGCAAGGGCAAGGGCAAGGGCAAGGGCAAGAGCAAGAGCAAGAGCAAGAGCAAGAGCAAGAGCAAGAGCCGGCACCCGGCAACGCGATCGTTCCAGGCGATCAGGATATTTATCAACCGGGAACTCGATGAGATTTCCCAGGGGCTGTCGGCCGCACTGGAAGGCCTGGCGACCGGCGGCCGGTTATGTGTGATCAGCTTTCATTCCCTGGAAGACAGGATTGTAAAGCGATTTTTTCGTGAAGGTGCGCGGGTTGATCCGGCACTGGCGGACTTACCCGTCGTGCCGGATTCAGCTCTTCCTCACCTGAAGCTTCCGTCGCGGGCGATACGGCCCGGGGACGAAGAGATGTGCCGGAACCCCAGGGCGCGCAGCGCCGTGCTGAGAGTCGCAGAGCGTGTGGCATGACCGGGGTCTGGCCACGACTGGTGCTGGTTGGCGTGTTGACGATACTGGTAATGGCATCGGCTATCGGCTGCGTCTATGCCAAGCATGAATCACGCAAGCTGTTTACCGAACTCCAGGCCATGATTGCCGAGCGGGACCAGCTGGAAGTTGAATGGGGCCGGCTGCAGATCGAACAGAGTATGTGGTCCCGGCATGCGCGCGTCGAGAAGATGGCTCGGCAGGAGATGCACATGCGTACGCCACGTCCCGATGAAATACAGCTGATGCAGCCATGAAGCCAAAACGCCGGCAGCTCAACAGTCAGCAGCGCAGCTTTCTTCAGCGCTGCCATTTCATGACGGCGGGCCTGCTGCTTTTCGCCGTGGTGCTCAGTGCACGGGCTGTTCACCTGCAGGTTTTCAACAAGAGCTTTCTCAACGAGCAGGCAGCTGCAAGGCACCTGCGGATGGCCCGGATCTCGGCGCATCGTGGCACGGTCACCGACAGGAACGGTGAGCCCCTGGCGGTCAGCACGCCCGTCGATTCCGTCTGGGTGAATCCGCGCGAGCTGCTGAAATACCCCGACAAGATACCCGCGCTGGCAGTTTCTCTGGATCTGGAACGCGAATCGCTGACGCGCCGGCTGACCCGGAATGCCGGCAAGGAGTTCATGTACCTCAAGCGGCATATGAATCCTGCGGACGCTGCCGCTGTCGAGCAAAGAAAGTTTCCCGGTGTGTACCTGCTGCGTGAATACCGCCGCTATTACCCGGTCGGCGAGGTAGCGGGGCATTTGATCGGTTTTACCAACATAGACGATGTCGGCCAGGAAGGGCTGGAGCTGGCTTTCGATCACTGGATGGCCGGTACGCCCGGCAAGAAAAAGGTGCTGAAGGATCGTTACGGGCACGTTGTCGAAGACGTGGAAAGCATCGAGTCACCAAAACCCGGCAGGAACCTGGTCACTTCCATCGATCTGCGTATTCAGTATCTCGCATACCGGGAACTCAAATCTGCCATGCAACAGCACAAAGCGGTATCCGGGTCCGTTGTGGTGCTGGATGTGCTCACGGGCGAGGTGCTGGCGATGGCCAATCAGCCTTCCTATAATCCCAACGACCGCTCGCAGTTTATCGCTTCGCGTTATCGCAACCGTTCGATCACCGATATATTCGAGCCCGGCTCGAGCTTCAAGCCGCTGATCATTGCCGCAGCCCTGGAGAGCGGACAGTACCAGCCGGACAGCCGGGTCAATACGTCTCCCGGCCGTATCTCGGTCGGTTCGAAGGTGATCGAGGACAGCGAGAATCTCGGTCGTATCGATCTGACCACGATTCTGGTGCGTTCCAGCAATGTCGGCGCAACCATGGTGGCCATGACACTCAAGCCGTCCCTGCTTTGGGAAGTGCTTTCCAATTTCGGCATCGGTCGGCTGACGTCCAGTGGATTCCCGGGTGAGTCGGCCGGGTTGCTGAGCTATTATGAGAACTGGCGTCCGATCAGCCAGGCGACACTGGCTTATGGCTACGGCCTGTCGCTGACGCCACTGCAGTTGGCTCAGGCCTATGCCGCGATCGGTGCGGGTGGACTGCGCCGTCCTGTATCGCTGCTGCGCATCGACAGTCCGCCCATCGCACGCCGCGTCGTCAGGGAAGAGACCGCTCAGGCGGTGCTGGGAATGCTTGAAACGGTGACCGGCCCGACCGGCAGCGGTCGCAAGGCGGCGGTTGCCGGTTATCGCGTGGCGGGAAAAACAGGCACCGCGAGAAAGTCAGCTGCAGGCGGATATGTCGATGACCGGCATACCGCGGTCTTTGCCGGGATCGCTCCCGTTTCCGATCCCCGTCTGGCCATCGTCGTCGTCATCGATGAGCCGAGTGCCGGGGAGTATTACGGTGGTGCGGTTGCCGCGCCGGTTTTTTCGAAAGTGGCTTCCGGGGCGCTGCGAATTCTGGCGGTCACGCCGGATCTGCTGGTCGACCCGGTCAAGCAGGATCGAACCACGATGATGGCCAGACGCCAATGATTGCGAATGGAAATCAGCTATTGAGTAGCGCAGGGGAAAATGGAACAGGAGTGAGCGAAAACAGGGGCGTGGACCTGCAATTCCTGCTGCGCGGGATGAACGCCGTGGTGCCTGCGCTGGCCGTTTCCGATATCAGTGCCGCCAGCCGCAGTGTCACACCGGGCGGATTGTTTCTTGCCTGTGCCGGGGCCCGGCATCACGGACTGGAGTTCCTCGATCAGGCGCTGGCATCCGGTATTGCCGCGGTGGCCTGGGAGCCTGCCACGGGTATTGCCGCGCCGGTGCTTCCCGAGGGAGTGCCCGGTATCGCCATTCCGGAATTACGCGGGGAACTGGGCAATATCGCGAATCGTTTTTTCGACACGCCCTCGGCGTCACTGGCAGTGACCGGGATTACCGGGACCAACGGCAAGACCACGACGGCATTTCTCGTGGCCCAGGCCCTGCACCGGCTCGGGCAGACAGCGGCTTACATGGGCACGCTGGGTTTTGGTATCGGTCCGGATCTGCAGCCGTCCTCGATGACCACGCCGGATTGCATCACGGTACACCGCCGGTTGCGGACACTGCTGGATAACGGTGCCACACACGTCGTCACGGAAGTATCGTCGCATGCACTGGATCAGCAACGGATTGCGGGCGTTCATATTCGAATCGCCGCACTGACCAATCTTGGCCGCGATCACCTGGACTATCACGGTGACCTGGCCAGCTACTCTGCAGCCAAGGCGAAGTTGTTTCAGCGCGCTGATATGGCGGCGGCAGTGATCAACGTGGCGGATGTTTTTGGCCGCGAAATCGCGGCCGGGATTGCGACCGGAATCGAACTGGTATCGGTTGCCGCGGCACGGTCTCAGGCAACCGCCGGCCTGCAGTTTGAAATTCTCGAAACGGGTCTCGATGGAATGCGGATCGGGTTTACGGGCACCCATGGCAAAGCAGCGCTGGCCAGTTCGCTGTGGGGGCGTTTCAACGCCGAGAATCTTGCCATGGCGACGGGAATACTCGTTGCTCACGGTTATCCCCTGGACGATGTCGTTGCGGCCTTGTCCGGGTGCGCTGCACCACCGGGGCGCATGCAGACATTGCCTGCCGGCCCGGGGCAGCCGGCGGTACTGGTCGATTTTGCGCATACGCCCGATGGTCTGGAGCAGCTGTTGTCAGCGGTTCGGCAGCACTGCAACGGCCGGCTCTGGCTGGTGTTTGGCTGCGGTGGAAATCGCGATACCGGCAAACGTTCTGCGATGGGATCGATTGCCGCAGCGCTGGCCGATCGCGTCATCGTCACCAACGACAATCCGCGCAACGAAAGTCCGGAGTCGATCGTCGAACACATCATGACGGGTATCGATGACCCGGCTGTAGTGGAAATCGTCATGGATCGGGCGACAGCCATTGCAGCGGCGATTGACTCGGCCGGTGCAGACGATGTCGTGGTGATTGCCGGCAAGGGGCACGAAACAAAACAGATCGCACGCGGCAATACGCGGGCATTTTCCGATGCCGCAGTGGCACGGCGGGTGCTGGGACCGGCGGCGGGGTCCGGGGAATGAGCATGGGCAGCCTGGCAATGGTCGCGGAATCAGTGGGTGGGCAGCTCATCGGCGCCGATGCCCGTTTCGATTCCGTCAGCACAGACACCCGCAGCCTGAAATCGGGACAGCTTTTTGTCGCCCTGCGCGGAGAGCGTTTCGACGCAGCAGAATTTGTCGCCGAGGCACAGCGCCGGGGTGCAGCAGGTGCAGTGGTGGAGCAGCGCCAGGATACTGCTCTTAGCCAGGTCGAGGTGGAGGATGCCAGGCGTGCCCTGGGTGACCTGGCGCGCAGCTGGCGCCGGCAGTTTTCCCCGCTGGTTGTCGCCATAACCGGAAGCAACGGCAAGACAACGGTCAAGGAAATGATTGCCGCCATTCTGACCGCAGAGCTGGGCGGCGATGCCGGGCAGCTACTGGTGACCGCCGGCAATCTGAACAACGATATCGGTCTGCCGTTGACCGTGTTGAACCTGCGTGATTGTCACCGCATGGCGGTACTGGAAATGGGCGCCAGTCGTCCCGGGGAAATCGATTACCTTGCCGGTATCGCCCGGCCCGATGTTGCCGTGATCACCAACGCCGCCCCGGCGCACCTGGAAGGGTTCGGCAGTATCGAGCGGGTCGCCTCCAGCAAAGGTGAACTGTTTGCGAAGATGCACAGTTCGTCCGGGGACCGGTGTTCCTTTGCCGTGATCAATCGCGATGACCGGTTTTTCGACTACTGGCAGCGAATCAGCCGTGCCGCTGATATGCGCAGCTTTGGTTTGTCTGAAAATGCCGACTACTACGCCACCGGGATTCGTGAACGGACAGTAGGCGAGAACAGCCAGGCTGCACCCCTGATCGAGGCGCTGATACACACCCCCGACGGTGATTTCGATCTTCGCCTGCCGATGTCCGGCAAGCACAATATTATCAATGCCCTGGCGGCGGTGGCCGCCACTGCCGCCGCCGGTGCCTCCGTGGATGCAGCGCGACAGGGGCTGGCGGGTATGGAGAATGTCCCGGGGCGGCTCAAGGCGGTGACCAACCGTTTGGGCATGACCTTTTTCGATGACAGCTACAATGCCAATCCCGCATCGGTGTCCGCGGCGATCGATTTTCTTGCCGGCATTCCGGGCGAGACGTGGCTGGTGTTGGGGGATATGGCGGAACTGGGCAAGGATGCCCGGGCGCTGCATTACGCCGCAGGCGAACAGGCCCGCAAAGCCGGCATCGATCGCCTGCTGTGCATTGGCGATCTCAGTCAATCGGCAATCCCGGGTTTCGGTTCCCGGGGGGCGGCTTACCCGTCCGTCGATGCACTGGCTGGTGCCATCGTCGCCGATTCGCGACCCGGCATTACGGTGCT
The DNA here is from genome assembly GCA_024276095.1 of Gammaproteobacteria bacterium. Lineage (GTDB taxonomy): Bacteria > Pseudomonadota > Gammaproteobacteria > Steroidobacterales > JAJRUG01. The sequence continues at coordinate 28,211 of JAJRXW010000243.1, read as the reverse complement.
GATCAAAGGATCGCGCAGCATGGGCCTGGACAAACTGGTCGACCGGCTGGCCGCTGCCCGCCAGGCAACCGGGTAGGGGGCGGGCGATGTTGCTGCATTTGGCCGAATATCTTTCCCGGTATGTATCCGGGTTCAACGTATTCACCTACATTACGATGCGGGCCATCATGGCGGCACTGACCGCGCTCGTGATTTCCTTCGTATACGGCCCGCGCGTCATTCGCCGGCTGAGCGTCCGGCAAATCGGGCAGCCGGTTCGTGAAGACGGGCCGGAAACCCATCTTATTAAAAGCGGCACACCCACCATGGGCGGTGTGCTGATCCTGGTTGCCATTTTGTTCAGTACGATTCTGTGGGCCAATCTGACCAGCCCCTATGTCTGGACGGTGATCGGTGTGACACTGGCTTTCGGGGCGATCGGGTTCGTCGATGATTATCGAAAACTCGTGCTCCGCAATTCCGTCGGCCTGTCTGCCGGCGCCAAGATCTTCTGGCAGTCGCTGGCTGCGCTGGCCGCGGCGGTCTATCTGTTTTCACTGGCGGATGAGCCTTATCAGACCGCGCTGCTGATTCCCTATTTCAAGAACCTGCTGTTGCCGCTGGGCGGTTTCTACATTGTATTTGCCTACCTGGTGATTGTCGGTACCAGCAATGCGGTCAATCTGACCGATGGTCTGGACGGCCTGGCGATCATGCCGACAGTGCTGGTCGGCGGCGGCCTGGGCATCTTCGCCTATGCTGCCGGCAACGTCATTTTTTCCGACTACCTCGGTATTCCCTATATCAGCGGTGCCGGGGAAATGCTGGTTTTTTGCGCTGCGCTGTCGGGCGCCGGCCTGGGATTTTTGTGGTTCAACACCTATCCGGCCCAGGTTTTCATGGGCGATATCGGCGCCCTGGCCCTGGGTGCGGCGCTGGGTACGGTGGCGCTGATCGTGCGCCAGGAACTGATTCTGGCGGTGATGGGCGGTCTGTTCGTGATCGAAACCCTGTCCGTCATTATCCAGGTGGCATCGTTCAAGTTAACGGGCCGCCGGATATTTCGCATGGCCCCTTTGCATCATCACTATGAGCTGAAAGGTTGGGCCGAGCCCAAGGTGATTGTGCGTTTCTGGATCATTACCGTCATCCTGGTACTGGTCGGCTTATCCAGTCTGAAGATCCGGTGATGGCGACGGCAGTGAATATAAAAATGGAGCACCGGAATACAGGACATCGGGCCCGGGCACAGGCTGCCGATTCCGGATCGGCGTCTCGAGTCCTGGTACTGGGCATGGGAGTCACCGGTGTTTCCTGCGCCCACTATCTGGCGCTGCGCGGCATCAGTGCGGTATTCGCGGATTCGCGGCAGGAGCCGCCCGGGTCCGCCGATATTCGCGCGGCCATGCCCGACGCAGAGCTGTTTGCCGGCGATGCCCTGGCAGACCTGCCACCGGGGATCGACCATGTCATTATCTCTCCCGGCGTCGATCTCCAGCACCCGCTGATCAGGCGCGCGCGCCGGCAAGGTATCGAGATACTCAGTGATATCGATGTCTTTGTCCTGGAATGCAACGCACCGGTGATTGCGATCAGCGGAACGAACGGCAAAAGTACCGTGACCACGATGCTGGGCGAAATGCTCAGCGCTGCAGGCCACAGTGTGGGTGTCGGCGGCAACCTCGGACGGCCTGCACTGGATCTCCTGAGTCCGGACGACGATTTTTACGTGCTGGAATTATCGAGTTTCCAGCTGGAGCGGAGCCGCCCCATACGCTCGGTGGCGGCGACGGTGCTCAATATTGTCCCGGATCATCTCGACCGGCACTGCAGCTTTGCTTCGTATGTCGCAGCCAAAGCACATATCTATGCGCAATGCGAGACAGTGATTCTCAATCGCGATTGCCCCCGGTTGAACGATCTTGTTCCCGCCGACAAACCGGTCATCAGTTTCGGCCTGGATGAACCGGCACAGCGGAACTTCGGTGTGCGTCTGACCGGCGACGGTGAGTTCATTGCACAGGGTAACGAACTGCTCATGCCCGTCGATGCGCTTTCGGTCACCGGCAGGCATAACCTGGCCAATGCCCTTGCAGCCCTGGCACTGGGGTATGCGGCCGGCATCGAGCCGGCCCGGATGTTGCCCGGATTGCGTGCGTTTCAGGGGCTGGCACATCGAATGCAGCAGGTGCTGACCGATGACGGGATTACCTGGATCGACGATTCCAAGGCAACCAATGTCGCAGCGGCCGTGATGAGTATCCGCAGCGTTGCGGGCCGCCTGGTACTGATCGCCGGCGGGGACGGAAAAGGTGCCGGTTTTGAGGATCTGGCAAGAGCGCTGTCCGGGCGTCATGCCAGTGTGATCGTACTGGGTCGGGACGCGGATCGAATCGCCGCCGCGCTGGAGGACCACTGTGACATCACAGCGGTGAACGACCTGCCGGAGGCTGTAGATGCAGCCAGAAAGCTGGCTGCTCCCGGCGATACGGTACTGCTGGCTCCGGCCTGCAGCAGCCTCGATATGTTCGATGATTTCTCGCACCGTGGCGATGTGTTTCAACAGGCTGTCCGGGAGGGGTCGCCATGACCGCACGGGCGACGACGGGCAATGACTCATTTCCGATCGACGGGATTCTGCTGGTCGTGATCGCCATACTGCTGTGCGGTGGGCTGGTTATGCTCGCCTCGGCATCCATCTCGCAGGCCGACCGCCAGACCGGTGACCCGTTCTTTTATCTCGAACGACAGCTGGTTGCAGCATTGATCGGCCTGGGCCTGGCAGTTGCGGCGACCAGGATTCCGACCGGCATATGGGAGCGTCTGGGTCTGCCGCTGGTCTGTCTTGCCTTCGTATTGTTGCTGGCGGTTTTCATTCCCGGGCTGGGCAACAAGGTCAACGGCAGTACGCGCTGGTTGAGTCTTGCCGGAGTGGTCCAGATCCAGGTTTCGGAGCCCGTTCGCCTGCTGATGCTGATGTATCTGTCCGGTTATGTCGTCCGTCACAGCAAGGACCTGCAGCAAAGATTCATGGGCCTGCTAAAACCCCTGCTGCTGATCGCAGCGGTATGCGGGCTGTTATTGATGCAACCCGACTTCGGCGCCACTGTCGTGATGGTGGTGATTTCGCTGTCCATGCTGTTCGTCGCGGGTGCACGCCTGCGTAATTTTCTCGGCTGCCTTGCGCTGGCGCTGGGTGTGCTGGTGCCGGTGGCATTGTCGAAGGCGTACCGGATGGATCGACTCACCGCTTTCCTGGATCCGTGGGCCGACCCGTTCAACACCGGGTTCCAGCTGACCCAGTCGCTGATTGCCGTGGGCACCGGCGAGTGGTTTGGCACCGGACTCGGGGGCAGCGTACAAAAACTGTTTTATCTTCCCGAAGCGCATACGGATTTTGTGTTTGCCGTCATCGCCGAGGAGCTGGGGCTGGTCGGCAGCATCGGGGTGATTGTCCTGTTCAGCCTGCTGATCTGGAGAATACTCGGTATTGCCCGGGAATCGGCGCGATGCGGGCGGCTGTACCAGGCGAATCTTGCCTTCGGTTTTGCAGTCTGGCAAAGCATCCAGGTGTTTATCAACATCGGCGTGAACATGGGCATTCTGCCCACCAAGGGGCTGACCCTGCCGCTGATCAGTTACGGGCGCAGCAGCCTGATCGTGACGCTGATTGCGCTGGGAATCCTGATCCGGATCGACTACGAAAACCGGCACCTGACCGGCCCGCGAAAACGCAGTGCCGGCAAGCGGCGGCGGGCGAGGGCCTGATGACAGCACCGGTACTGATCATGGCGGGCGGAACGGGCGGACATGTATTTCCGGCCCTGGCGGTTGCGCGCGCGCTGCTGGACCGGGACGAGCAGGTCATCTGGCTGGGGACTTCCAGGGGGCTCGAAGCCGAAGTGGTACCCCGGCAGGGCATTCGACTCGAGCTGATACGGGTATCGGGACTGCGCCGCAAGGGTTTGCTGGCATGGCTGCTGGCACCGTTCAGGCTGCTCGTCGCGGTTTTCGATGCGATAAGAATCGTGCGGCGCCTGCGGCCGAAAGTAGTGCTGGGAATGGGCGGGTTCGCATCGGGGCCCGGCGGGATTGCGGCCTGGATGCTGCGTCGCCCGCTGGTGATTCATGAACAGAATGCCGTCGCCGGGCTGACCAATCGTATTCTCGCCAGGTTTGCCCGTGAAATTGCCGAAGCATTTCCGGGCAGCTTTCCTGCCGGCGTAAAAACTCACCGCATCGGCAACCCGGTCCGTTCTGAAATCATGAACCTGCCCGATCCGGAGCAGAGGTTGTCCAACCGGCAGGGGGCGCTGCGCCTGCTGGTATTGGGCGGCAGCCAGGGTGCCCTGGTATTGAATCGCATGGTGCCCAGAGCGGTTGCACTGCTTGAAGAGGAATCCCGCCCGGAAATATGGCACCAGTCGGGCACGGCTACCTGCGAGGCTGCCTGCGCCGAATACGAAACTGCCGGCATCACGGCCCGGGTCGAGCCTTTTATCGATGACATGGCCGCCGCCTATGACTGGGCAGACCTGGTGATCTGTCGTGCCGGTGCCCTGACGATTACCGAACTGATGGTTGCCGGTCTGGGCGCAATACTGGTTCCTTATCCTGCGGCGGCCGACGATCATCAGACCAGGAATGCGGAATACCTGGCTCGCGTGAGTGCTGCGGTGATGATGCCGGAGGCTACGCTGACGCCCGAGCAGCTTGCCGATGAAATTCGCGCCTGTACCGAACACCGGGAATTTATCCTCGAGCGGGCCAGGACGGTTCGCAAACTCGCCCAGCCCGAGGCGACCAGTTCGCTGGTGGAGCTGTGCCTGAATGCCGGAGCGGGATCATGAAATCACGCATGCGCCGGATCAACCGGATACACCTGGTCGGGATCGGCGGTGTCGGCATGGCCGGCATTGCGGAAGTACTGATCAACCTGGGTTACGCCGTGCAGGGCTCCGATCTCCGGGAATCGCGGGTCACGCTGCGGCTCAAGGGACTCGGTGCGACGATTCACATCGGTCACCGCGCCGGGAACATCGGCGACGCGGATGTGATCGTGGTATCGAGTGCCATCAGCCAGGAGAATCCGGAAGTGGCTGCTGCGCGGGACGCTCGCAAGCCGGTTGTCAGGCGTGCGGAAATGCTCGCGGAACTGATGCGCTTTCGCTTTGGCATTGCTGTTTCCGGAACCCATGGCAAGACCACTACCACTAGCCTGATTGCCAGCGTGCTGGCCGAGGCGGGTGAGGACCCCACTTTCATGATCGGCGGCCGGCTGATCAGCGCCGACACCAATGGCCGGCTGGGTGCCGGAGAATACCTGGTGGCCGAAGCGGACGAGAGCGATGCGTCGTTCATGCATCTGCAGCCGATGCTGGCCGTGGTGACCAATATCGACAGCGATCATCTCGATACGTATGCAGGCGATGTCGGGCAGTTGCGCCAGAGCTTCATCGAGTTCGTTCACAATCTGCCGTTCTACGGACTTGCGGTGATGTGTCTGGACGATCCCGGCGTGCGTGCAATTTTGCCGTCGGTCAAGCGGACGACACTGACCTACGGCATGGATGAAGACGCCGATGTGCGGGTTTCGGATATCGTTGTCGACGGTCCGCAGACGCGATTTACTGTGCATCGCGCAGGTACCTGCGCGCCGTTGCAGATCACGTTGAGCCTTCCCGGTCTGCACAACGTACTCAATGCGCTGGCAGCGGTTGCCGTGGCCCACGATCTCGGGCTGGACGATCAGGCGGTGCAACGGGCGCTGTCCGGTTTCCAGGGTATCGGCCGCAGAATGCAGTTGCTCGGCGAAACGGAAACCAGCGCCGGCAAGGTACTCTTTATAGATGACTATGGTCACCATCCTACGGAAATTGCCGCAGCGCTCGAGGCGGTGGGCAGCGCATGGCCGGGACGGCGGCTGGTGGTTGTGTTTCAGCCGCACCGCTACTCGCGGACGCGGGATCTTCTGGACGATTTTGCCGAGGTGCTGGCGGGCGTGGACCGGCTGCTGGTTACCGAGGTCTATGCGGCCGGCGAGGAATCCATCGCGGGCGCCGATGGCCGGTCGATCTGCCGCGCGATTCGCAGCCGGGGTCAGGTAGAACCGGTATTCGTTCCGGACCTCGATCAGCTGCCGGATGTTTTGTCGGGTGTGCTTCGCAACGACGATCTGCTGCTGACACTGGGTGCAGGGGATATTGGTGCGGTTGCGGCCGAGCTGCCGGCGCGGCTGGCAAAAAACGACGGTCCTGAAAACAGGTTCCGGAGTTCGGGTTCATGAGGGGCGGCGCATGAACAGCAGCGTTCTGCACCATGAACCGATGGCGAAGCACACCTCCTGGCGGCTGGGCGGCCCGGCCGATATCTATTTTCGACCCCGTACGCGCGCTGAACTGCAGTCGTTCATCATGGAGCTGGATCATGACCTGCCTGTTTACTGGTTCGGCCTGGGCAGCAATGTACTGGTGCGTGATGGCGGCATTCGTGGCGTGGTAGTGGCTGCTTCGGCGGCGCTCAACTCGGTGCTGGATCTCGGCGATGGCCTCGTCGAAGCCGGCGCGGGAGTTGCCTGTACCATTCTTGCCCGCCAGTGCGTGCGCTGGAAACTCGGTCCCGCCGAATTTTTTGCCGGCATACCCGGCACCGTCGGTGGCGCACTGAAAATGAATGCCGGTGCATTCGGCGGACAGACCTGGGACAACGTGGTCGAAGTAGAGGTCATGACGCGTGCGGGCGAGTTCCTGACCCGCAAGCCGGCAGAGTTCACGATCGGTTACCGCGAGACCAGCGGTCCTCGCAACGAGTGGTTTGTCTCGGCCCGGTTTCAGTTCCGGCACAGCGAAGAAACCGACATGCAGCGGGTCAAAACGCTGATGGAGGCACGCAAGGCAACCCAGCCCCTGGGCCTGCCCAGCTGCGGTTCGGTATTTCGCAATCCGCCGGACGACCATGCCGCGCGGCTGATCGAGGCATCCGGCCTGAAAGGCCATCGTCGCGGCGGTGCGCAGGTTTCCGAAAAACATGCCAATTTTATTATCAACACCGGTGACGCCACAGCCGCGGATGTCGAAAACCTGATTCGGGAAATTCAACAAATCGTACAGCGTGACCACGGTATTGCGCTGGAACTCGAAGTGCACCTGGTGGGCGAACAGGGGGATGCAGATGCGCGTTCGCATTGATGACCCCGCCGGGTTTGGCAAAGTTGCCGTGTTGCTGGGTGGCCGGTCCGCCGAGCGCGAGATATCGCTGATGTCGGGCAAAGCGGTACTGGACGGGTTGTTGCGAAGCGGTGTAGATGCCCATGCTGTCGATCCGGCGGAAGGTCTTACCGGCGCATTGTCATCGGGCGGCTTTGACCGGGTCTGGATAGCACTGCATGGCCGTGGCGGTGAAGACGGCAGTCTGCAGGGCCTGCTGGAAGTTCTGGGGATGCCGTTCACGGGCAGCGGCGTACTGGGTTGTGCGCTCACCATGGACAAGCTGCGAACCAAGCAGTTGCTGATCGGCGCCGGATTCAGCACACCGGGTTACGCCGTCATGGCTGACAACGGGGACTTCGATCAGGTGATCGAGACCGTGGGCCTGCCGCTGATGGTCAAGCCTGCTGCGGAAGGGTCCAGCATCGGCCTGACGAAAGTGGAGCATCCGGAGCAAATGGAAGCTGCATGGCGGCTGGCTGACCGGTACCGGTGTGCGGTGTTTGCCGAGCAATGGGTACACGGCCCCGAATATACCGCCGCAATTCTCCAGGGGCAGGCCATGCCGCTGATACGAATCGATGCGGCCAACTCTTTTTATGATTACGACGCGAAATATTTCAGCGACGACACGGGTTATGTCTGCCCCTGTGGTTTACCGGAAGATACCGAGCAGCAGTTCCGCGACCTGGCGCTGGCGGTATTCCGGGCCGTTGGCGCGGATGGCTGGGGGCGGGTCGATTTCATGCTCGATGGCGATGGCCGGCCGCTGATCATCGAAGTGAATACCGTACCCGGAATGACGGATCACAGCCTGGTGCCGATGGCAGCGCAGGCAGCCGGCATCGGCTTTGACGAACTGGTCTGGCGAATTCTCGAAACGAGTTTTTCTGATGGTCACTAAACGAAATCGCAAGCGCAAGCGGAGCAAAAAGAGCCCCCGGTTTAAGCTGCCGGCGATCAACTGGCTGCGGATGTTGAGCACGGCCGGTGTCGCGGTATGCCTGGTTGGCACCTACCAGCTGACCCGCTGGCTGATGGACAGGCCCATTGAAGCGGTGGTGGTGAAGGGTGTTTTCCAGCGCGTATCGGCAGTGCAACTGGAAGAAGTGCTGTCCTCGTATGTAGAAACCGGTTTTCTCAGTGCGGATATCAGCGCAATGCAAAAGGAGCTGACGCACATTCCGTGGATCGCAACTGCCGACGTGCGGCGGCGCTGGCCGGCTTCGATCGAGGTATTTGTCGAGGAACAGTCCGCTGCGGCTGCCTGGGGTGAAAGTGGCCTGCTCAACATACACGGTGACCAGTTTGTGCAGGATGCAACCCACCTGCCGGCCGAGTTGCCTCGCCTGAGCGGACCGGAAGGTGCGGAAACCGTCGTCGCACGGCGCTATTTCCAGGTTCAGAAGCAGCTGGAACAGCGGGGTTTGTCGGCGCGCTCGATGACGCTCGATGAGCGGGGTGCATGGGTGTTCGAGCTGAGCAACGGTATTCGGGTGCGCATTGGAGCGACCGATATCGACCGGCGGCTGGAGCGGTTCTTTCTGGTACTGGATCAGGGGATGGGGGCAGGTCCCGAAGAAGTGGATTACATCGACATGCGCTACACAAATGGTTTTGCAATTGGCTGGAAAAGTGAAAAGGCAGGGCCGCATGCCTAAGAAACCGGACAAGGGAATCATCATCGGGCTGGATATCGGCACTTCCAAAGTGGTCGCCATTGTCGGTGAGGTCGTGGATGACGATCTCGAGGTGATCGGTTTTGGCATGCACCCGTCAAGAGGATTGAAAAAGGGTGTTGTGGTCAATATCGAATCCACGGTTCATTCCATACAGCGGGCCGTCGAGGAGGCCGAACTGATGGCCGGGTGTGAAATTCATACCGTGTTTACCGGCATCGCCGGCAGCCATGTCCGCAGCCTGAACTCGCACGGTATCGTCGCCATTCGTGACGGTGAGGTTGCCCGCAGCGATGTCGACCGGGTGATCGATGCCGCTCGTGCAGTCGCTATTCCTGCCGACCAGCGCATTCTTCATGTCCTGCCGCAGGAATTCATTATCGACGGGCAGGGCGGGATACGCGAGCCGATCGGCATGTCCGGTGTCAGGCTGGAAGCAAGAGTGCACATGGTGACCGGCGGAGCCAGTGCGGCGCAGAACATCGTCAAGTGCGTACAGCGCTGTGGGCTTGAAGTCGATGACATCGTGCTCGAGCAGCTTGCATCCAGCTATGCCGTGCTGACTGAAGATGAAATGGAGCTGGGTATCTGCCTGGTCGATATCGGTGGCGGTACCACCGACATCGCCGTATTCAACGGCGGCGCCATCAAGCATACGGCGGTGATCCCCATTGCCGGCGATCAGGTGACCAACGACATCGCGGTTTCATTGCGAACGCCCACCCAGTATGCCGAGGAAATCAAGATCAAGTACGCCTGTGCGCTGTCGCAACTGGCCAATCCGGATGAAACCATCGAAGTGCCCAGTGTCGGCGAACGTCCACCGAGGCGGCTGGCGCGTCAAACGCTGGCCGAGGTCGTCGAGCCCCGTTACGAGGAGCTGTTTACGCTGATTCGCGATGAACTCCGGCGCAGCGGTTTCGAGGATCAGATTGCCGCGGGCATCGTGCTGACGGGCGGCAGTTCCAAGATGGAAGGTGCCGTCGAGCTGGCGGAAGAAGTGTTCCATATGCCGGTCCGGCTGGGTTTGCCACAGGCCGTTCAGGGTCTGGGCGATGTGGTCAGAAACCCGATCCACGCGACCGGTGTGGGCTTGTTGCAGTATGCAAGGCGCCGATCCGGGCAGCCGGGCGCGGATATGCGGGTCGGCAGTGGTTTGAAGGATGTACTGAACAGGATGAGAGCCTGGTTTCAGGGACATCTCTGATTTTGTTGTTGTTAGTTGTTGTTTAGTTGTTGTTGATGCCGAGGAGAGAAGTCGATGTTTGAACTCATGGATGCATATAGCCAGAATGCTGTAATCAAGGTGCTTGGAGTAGGCGGGGGTGGCGGTAATGCCGTTCGCCATATGGTGAAAAGCGGCATTGAAGGGGTGGATTTTATCTGCGCCAATACGGACGCTCAGGCACTGCGCAGTGCCAAGGTTCGCACGGCCCTGCAGATCGGTTGCAATATCACCAAGGGCCTGGGTGCCGGCGCCAATCCCGAAACGGGCAGGCAAGCGGCGATGGAGGACCGGGACCGGATTCAGGAAGTCATCGAAGGCACCGACATGCTGTTCATTACCGCCGGTCTCGGCGGCGGTACCGGCACGGGGGCCGGTCCGGTCGTGGCGCAGGTAGCCAGGGAGCTCGGTATCCTGACGGTTGCGGTCGTGACCAAGCCTTTCTCGATGGAAGGTGCGAAGCGGATGAGTATTGCCGATCAGGGCGTATCCGATCTGGCCAAGTACGTGGATTCGCTGATCACCATTCCCAACGAAAAGTTGCACACCGTGCTGGGGGCCGAGACCACGTTGCTGGATGCTTTCAGTGCTGCGAACGATGTGCTCCAGGGAGCCGTTCAGGGGATCGCCGAACTGATTACCCGGCCGGGCCTGATCAATGTCGACTTTGCGGATGTACGCACGGTGATGGCGGAGATGGGTATGGCCATGATGGGTTCGGGCAGTGCCAGTGGTGAAGATCGTGCCCGGGAGGCTGCGGAATCGGCTATCTCCAGCCCGTTGCTCGATGATGTCGATCTGTCCGGAGCGCGCGGTATCCTGGTGAACGTTACCGCCGGCAAAGATCTGTCGATCGGCGAGTTCCAGGAAGTAGGCGAAATAGTCAAGGAGTTCGCCTCGGAGGATGCAACCGTCGTTGTGGGTACGGTGATCGATGATGACATGACCGATATGATTCGGGTCACCGTTGTGGCCACCGGACTGGGGCAACCTGCCGCTGTTCAGGAGCAGCCGCCGATGCGTGTTGTGACGCCGGTCAAAGCAGTCGCCAAAGGTGGTTCCGACCAGCCGAACTATGCGAACTTCGAGCAGCCGACGACCCAGCGCCGCGAGGCCACCGGTCAGGCTGCGGCACCGCCGGCGCAACCATCGTTCGATCTGCTGGATGTACCGGCCTTTTTGCGCCGGCAGGCGGATTGAGCAAACCCGGGCGGGCGAGATTTCCCTTGATTTGGTGGTCTGTGATAGCTTTCGCGGCAAGGCGCGTCTGTTATTGTGCGCTATCCCGCTGAAATTGTTTTATATTCAATGGGTTAGTTTAATATAAGGATCGAGGAAAGACCGCGTCCGAGCCGATCGGACGCGCGTTGACTGTATGCGACAGCGAACACTCAAAAATTCGATCCGCGCCACCGGCGTCGGGCTGCACAGCGGTAACAAGGTCTACATGATCCTGCGTCCGGCGGCAGAGAATACCGGTATCGTTTTCCGGCGTATTGACCTCGATCCACCCGCAGACATTGTCGCTGACGCATTCAAGGTCGGCGAAACCATGCTGGGTACCACCCTTGTCGAAGACGGTGTCAAGGTGGCGACCGTCGAGCACCTGATGGCAGCGTTTGCCGGGCTGGGCATCGACAATGCCTATGTCGATCTCAGCGCAGCGGAAGTGCCCATCATGGACGGCAGCGCAGCGCCCTTCGTCTTTTTGCTGCAGTCTGCCGGTATCACGGAACAAAAAGCGGTCAAGAAGTTTATCCGCATCAAACGCCGGGTACGTGTGGAAGAGGGCGACAAGTGGGCTGAATTCCGACCGTACTCCGGTTTCAAAGTAAATTTCAGTATTGAATTCGACCACCCGGTGTTCAAGAAACATACCCAGTCCGCCAGTGTCGATTTTTCGACCTCGGCGTTCCTCAGGGTGGTCAGCCGGGCGCGGACGTTTGGATTCCTGCGCGATATCGAAGCCTTGCGCGCCATGAACCTGACATTGGGCGGCAGTATGGACAACGCGATCGTACTGGATGACTATCGGGTGCTGAACGAAGATGGCCTGCGCTACGAAGATGAATTCGTCAAGCACAAAATCCTCGATGCCATCGGTGACCTGTATCTGCTCGGCCATGGCCTGGTGGGCGAGTTCACCGGCTACAAATCCGGCCACGCTCTGAATAACCAGTTATTGCGTAAACTGCGAGCCGACCAAAGCGCATGGGAAGAAGTTACCTTCAAGGATCTTTCCAAAGCCCCGGTCGCTTACCCGAATCTCGTCCCCGTCGTCTAGCGACGGAGCGATGGTGCCGGTGTACACCGGCACCACACGGATCTTACTGGCACCATACCCGGATCTTGACCCGGGCGGCGCCCGGATGTTGCTGGCGGCACTGCGACAGTATTTTGTCGCTCTCGAACCTCAATCGGGCTGCCCATTCCGGGTTGGTCGCCAGCACTACCAGCGTTCCGTCCTCTCTCAGGTTACATGCCTCGATATGCTGATCGAGCGGTTCGGGTAACCCGGCGCGAATCCGGTCGGCGAGCTCAATGCGACTGTGGGCCTCATCCATCAGGCGTTTCACCGGGGAGTTGGCATCAACCATCAGTTCAGACAATGACTTGGGGCCACTTTTTGACATAATAGATCAGGTTCCTGTCCTGAATGTGAAGTTGATTCCTTGTCTTAACAGAGCTGTTTATGCATAGTTCGCGCTGCAGGTGCGAGAATCAGGGCAGACTATATGAATCTTATACTGTTATCGCGGCACAATCGCGCCGCCCAGCAGCTGAGCCTTCGGTTGATGGCAACAGTCATCGTATTGTTATTTCTGATTTCTCTGGCCATCGGGGCCGGTATCGGTTATGCGGTTTCACCGTCCGCGCAGGGCGCGATGTCCGACGCCCGGATTCAAGAGCTCAAGGAACAACTCCAGAGGCAGCAGGAAGAGGTTCGCGAAGCCCGTATTGCGGCTCAGGACCAGATCGGTGCGATGGCGCTGAAGGTAGGGCAGCTCAATGCGAATGTCATTCGGCTCAATGCCCTTGGCCGGCGTCTGACCGGCATGGCAAAGCTGGATGACGGCGAGTTCGATTTCGACAGCCAGCCCGCGATGGGCGGGCCTGAAGAGCCCGTCGGCGGGCCGGATAATCAGCATTCGACCAGTAGCCTGGTTGCAGACATCGAGTCCCTGGACAACCTGCTTTATGAGCAGGAACAGCAGCTGACCATTCTCGAAGAGCTCATGCTCAACCGGAAGCTGCAGGATCGCGTACTGCCAAAGGGCCGGCCGGTGACATCCGGGTGGATGTCCAGCTTTTTTGGCAAGCGGACGGATCCGTTTACCGGCAAGATTGCCTATCATCGCGGGGTCGATTTTGCCGGCAAAGCAGGGTCTGACGTGATCGCCGTTGCGGCCGGGGTCGTGATCTGGTCCGGCGATCGCTACGGATATGGACAGATGGTGGAAGTACGGCATGCCAACGGCTATGTGACCCGCTATGCCCACAATAACCAGAATCTGGTCGCCGTCGGTGACAATGTACAAAAAGGCCAGGTCATCGCACGAATGGGCTCTACAGGCCGTGCGACAGGGCCGAACCTGCACTTTGAGGTCTGGCATCGCGGCAAGCCCGTCAATCCGGTCAAATTCGTCCAGCAGACGACCTGATTTCTCGCCACCTTTCCCCTCAAACCCCTTACAATATCCAACTTTGCCGGCAGACTGTTGTGAACCGTCGCCGGTGCCGAGCCGCGCTCTGCTGATTGCGGCTACCAAGAGGAAACAGGTTGAAAAAGATCTTTACAAGGCTATTCGGTAGCCGCAACGAGAGGCTGCTGCGTACCTACAGGAAGCTGATTGTACGGGCCAATGAACTGGAGTCGGAACTCGAGAAGCTGTCTGACCTGGAGCTGCGGGAAAAGACCGACGAATTCAAAAAGCGTCACGCAGACGGCGAGACACTGGACGATCTGTTGCCGGAAGCTTTCGCCGTAGTGCGGGAAGCTTCCCGCCGGACGCTGGGCCTGCGACACTTCGATGAACAACTGGCAGGCGGCATCGCGCTGCACCAGGGGAAGATCGCCGAAATGCGTACCGGTGAGGGCAAGACACTGGTGGCGACACTGCCCGCATATTTGCATGCTCTGACCGGCGGGAGCGTTCATGTCGTGACCGTCAACGAATACCTTGCCGAGCGCGATGCCCAGTGGATGGGCCCGGTATTCGAGTTTCTCGGCGTCAGTGTAGGCGTGATCAGAAGCGGGCAGACACCCGATGAAAAACGTGCCGCCTACCAGTCCGGTGTCACTTATGGCACCAACAACGAATTCGGTTTTGACTATCTCCGCGACAACCTGGCTTTTCGCTCCGAAGATCAGATGCAGCGTGGCCTGGATTTTGCAATCGTCGACGAAGTCGACTCGATCCTCATCGATGAAGCCAGGACGCCGCTGATTATTTCCGGGCCGGCGGAAGGCAGCACCGACCTCTACCTGGGAATCAATAAAATCGTCCCGAAACTCAAGCGGCAACCGGAAGAAGGCCGGCTGCGCAACGAGGATATTACGGCCACCAAGGTAGTGGTGATTACCCCGGATGGCGAGGAACAGGAGCCGATGCCCATCGGCGCTGCGCTGGCAATGGCGGAAGAGGCCGGTGGTGACCTGGTCGAGACGGATCCGGGCGCCAAGGTGCCCGTATGCCGCATCCTGGACCAGGGGGATTACACTGTCGACGAAAAAAGCCGGCAGGCGTATCTGACTGAAGCCGGCCACGATCATGTCGAGAAGCTGCTGCTGGAAGCCGGCCTGCTCAACCAGGGAGAGAGCCTGTACGATTCCGGCAATATCCGGCTGATGCACCACATCACTGCAGCACTTCGGGCGCACGTGGTATTCAAGCGCGATGTCGAATACGTCGTGAACAACGGCGAGATCGTGATCGTCGATGAATTCACCGGGCGGACCATGCCCGGCCGGCGATGGTCGGACGGCCTGCACCAGGCTGTCGAGGCGAAAGAAGGAGTGGCCATCAAGGAAGAAAACCAGACGGTCGCTTCCATTACTTTTCAGAACTATTTTCGGATGTACGGCACTTTGTCCGGCATGACCGGTACGGCAGATACCGAGGCATTCGAGTTTCAGCAGATCTACGGTCTCGAGGTCGTGGTCATCCCCACGCACAAACCCATGATCCGTGACGATCAGCCGGACCTGGTCTATCTGAACGCGAAGGACAAGTTTGCGGCCATCATCGAGAACATCAAGGACTGCCGGGAGCGCCAGCAACCGGTGCTGGTCGGTACGACCTCCATCGAGACCTCCGAGTATCTTTCCGGTCTGCTGAAAAAAGAGGGGTTCAAGCACCAGGTGCTCAACGCCAAGCAGCATGAGCGGGAAGCGCAGATCATTGTCGATGCCGGACGACCCGGATCGGTGACCATCGCCACCAATATGGCCGGTCGCGGCACCGATATCGTGCTCGGCGGCAATGTCGAGGCGGAAATTGCCCAGTTGGGCGAGGACGTGACTGACGAGGTCAGGGAACGCTATATGGCCGAGTGGCAGGAACGTCATGAACAGGTCCTGAAAGCCGGTGGTCTGCATATCATCGGTACCGAGCGGCACGAGTCCCGACGCATTGACAATCAGCTCAGAGGGCGGTCAGGGCGGCAGGGAGACCCGGGTTCAAGCCGGTTTTTCCTGTCCATGGAAGATAACCTGATGCGTATTTTCGGCAACCCGGAGCGCACCAAGGCCATGCTGTCCCGGGTGGGCATGCAGGAAGGCGAGGCCATCGAAAGCAAGCTGCTGACCCGGCAGATCGAACGCGCTCAGCGCAAGGTCGAAGCGCACAATTTCGATTCACGAAAAGCACTGCTTGAGTACGACGATGTGGCGAATGACCAGCGTCATGTTGTCTATGCCCAGCGCAACATGCTGATGAAAACGGATGATATCGAGGATGTGATCGAAGGAATCGCCGCCGAGGTGCTGGGCGAAACCTTTGATACCTATATTCCTCCCAGGAGCCTGGAAGACCAGTGGGATATTCCGTCACTGGAAAATGCCCTGGAAGGGGAGTTTGGCGCCAGGCTGCGCGTTGGTGCATGGCTGAAAGAAGATCCGGAGCAAAGTATCGAGGATCTTCGCAATCGGGTCATCGCCGAAGTTCGCGCCCTGTATGAGCAAAAGGCAGAGCTCATCGGCCCGGATATTCTCAGGCAGTTCGAGAAGGCCGTGATGCTGCAGCAGCTCGATATGCACTGGAAAGAGCATCTGGGGGCGATGGATTATCTCCGCCAGGGAATCGGTTTGCGCAGCTACGCCCAGAAAAACCCCAAGCAGGAATACAAGCGCGAAGCTTTCGAGATGTTCGGCACAATGCTCAATGAATACAAGCACAATGTCATCAGTATTCTGTGCAAGGCCCAGGTGAAGTCACCCGAAGATGTCGAAGCGGTCGACGAGCAACGGCAGTCGGTCGACAAGATGCAATACCGTCATGCGGATGCACAGTCGGCGGTGGCTGGGCCGGGAGCGGTGCAGCAGCAGGAGCCGGAGCCGGCAGCGCCTTTCGTGCGCGAAACGCGCAAGGTTGGCCGGAACGAGCCCTGCCCCTGTGGTTCCGGCAAGAAGTACAAGCGTTGCCACGGGCGGATCGATTAGTCAGCGTCGCTGCGGGCGTGCTCGAGGATCACTCGGGTAATGTCCTGATCACGCAGCGGCCGGAGGGCACTCATGCGGCAGGCTGGTGGGAATTTCCCGGTGGCAAGGTCGATGCCGGGGAGACCTCCCTGGATGCGCTGACCCGTGAACTGGATGAGGAACTGGGCATCACGGTCACCCGGGCTCAGCCGATGACCGACTATCGATACGACTATCCCGACCGAACCATTTTGCTCCACGTCTGGCGCGTCCGGGCCTATATCGGCGAGCCCCACGGCCGCGAGGGCCAGGCAGTGCGGTGGATAAAAAAAGCGGAACTGTCCGGGGCGGGACTGTTACCGGCGGATCTGCCGATTATCGAGCTGCTGTTATCGGATTGACCGGCACGAACCGGTTCGTGCCGGCTGCTAGCAGATAGTGAGCATAAACGGTATGTCCTCGCTGGTCTGCACGGCCCGGTTCCGTACATCCGACCATTGCATGAATCTCACGGTAAAGCGGTGGTGACTGCCGCTGATCTCGGGATAAAGCTGTGCACCGGGTGGCAGGGAGATGCGCAGCAGTGCGGCTGTCGTGTCACGATCGAAACAGTGCAGGTATACGCCGTTGCTGGCCACCAGTTTACCGGGTTGCCCGCTTTCCCTGAGTAGCCAGAGCAGTTCCGTGGCGCTGTTGCACAGCGGCCGCAGCGTCGACATCCAGTGGTTGATATCGGCGATACGCTGCTCATAGGGCTTGCGCAGCCAGTGGCTGTAATCGGGCAAATCGAATTCGCAGGTACCACCGGGAATGGTGCTGCGATGTTTGATGGCACTGAGGAATTCACATTCCCTGACCGGTTGCAGGTATTGCGGGCCCACGGCTATCAGCTCATGCCTGAGATTCTGCAGTTTGATCAGGACACACTGCAGGCGGTGCCTGTCGACATCCGGCTGATCCTGGTAGCGGTCGAACATATAGAGCTGGCGCTCCAGTTCCTTGAGGATGTCGCTGCGTACATCGCCGCGGCTGAGTACTGCGATGATGTCCAGGATGCTGGAGATGGCCACGCGGCTCGAGGCCTGCGCCGGCAAATCGGCCTGAAACAGAAACTGCTGGTACAGGTATTCCAGCCGCAGCAGAGTCCGCAACCGCTCATTCAGCGGCTGTTCGTACAGCACCGGGGCTTCCGATAGCTGTGCTTCGGTCAGGATTTCCGCAGTCTGAATCATACCTTGGTCATTAATCGTCCCCCGGCATATTCTGCGCTACCAATACCGCGACCACAAGCGAACCCTCAATTTGCCGTGGCGAGCGTCACATAGCGCTCGTGCAGGGCCTGAACCTGGGCTGCCGTATCTGCCGGACTGCCGTCATTGTGAATGACATCGTCGGCCGCAGCCAGCCGTTCCTGCCGGCCGATCTGGGCGGCCATGATCTGCCCGGCCTGATCGGCGCTGGTGCCGTCCCGGGCCATGAGCCGTTCCTGCTGGAGGCATTCCGGACAGTCTACGACCAGTACCCGGTTCACCAGCTGCCGGAATCCGGTTTCTACCAGCAAGGGAACCACCAGTATCTGGTACGGCCCGCCTGCCGCCTCGGCAGTTTCCAGCGTCCGGCGCCGGATGCGCGGGTGCAGAATGGCTTCCAGCTTATGCCGCAGCGCATCATCCTGAAAGACCAGGGCCCTGAGTCGCCCGCGGTCGAGGCTGCCATCGGGTTCCAGCACTGTCTGGCCAAAGGCATCGACGATCTCACTGAATGCCTCGCTGCCGGGTTCCACCAGTTGCCTGGCGATCTGGTCGGTGTCGATGACAACCGCCCCCAGCGATGCAAACCGGTCGGCTACGGTGGATTTGCCGCTTGCGATGCCGCCCGTCAGGCCGATACGCAGTACAGCCTGTTTCTCCATCTGTTACAGACCGCTGGCCTTGAGGTAGGCGGACATCAGCTGCGGCCCCCACAGCAGGGCGACCACCCCGGCTGCTGCCAGGTACGGTCCGAAGGGAATGGGTACCTGCCGCTGATGGCCGCCGAACAGGATCATGGCGATCCCGACCACGGCACCGACAGCCGCCGACATCAGGATAATCAGCGGCAGCATCTGCCAGCCCAGCCACGCACCCAGCGCGCCAAACAGTTTGAAATCCCCATAACCCATGCCTTCCTTGCCGGTGATCAGCCTGAACAGGTGATAAATCGACCACAAACTGAGATATCCGGCTACCGCTCCGATAATACTTGAGCGGGGATCGGGAAACAGGTCGATATCCGCTACCGGCGCGCTGAACAGGCTGAACACCAGGCCGGCCCAGAGTAACGGCAGCGTGATTGAATCCGGCAACAGCTGGTGGTCCAGGTCGATCACCGCGAGGGCGAGCAGTGACCAGCACAGGACCAGTGCCGCGAGGCATTCGGTACTAAAGCCGAATCGCCAGGCAAGAATGGCTGACAGCGCACCGCATATCAGCTCGATCAGCGGGTAGCGCGCGGGAATGGCGGTGCCACAGGAGGCACAGCGGCCTTTCAGCAGGGCGTAACTGACCAGCGGGATATTCTGCCAGGCAGTAATCGGCGCATCGCAGGCAGGGCAGCACGAGCGGGGTGTAACCAGGTTATAGGGAGGCGCTTTTTCCTGCTGCGATTTTTCTCCATCGCCATGGAGGATATCGTGGGCCTGACTTTGCCACTCGCGCTGCATCATGATCGGCAGGCGATGGATGACGACGTTCAGAAAGCTGCCGACAAGCAGCCCCAGTACACCGGCCGCAGCGGCAAAAAAGACGGCGTGGGCAGTTGCGAGCTCAGCAATAGTCAGATGACTGCACCCATCTTGAAGATAGGCAGGTACATGGCGATCACCAGGCCACCGACCAGGACGCCCAGAATCGCCATGATCAGCGGTTCCAGCAGACTGCTCATGCCATCGACCGCGTTGTCCACATCATCTTCGTAGAAGTCGGCTACCTTGCTGGACATCTCGTCCAGCGAGCCGGATTCCTCACCGACAGCGATCATCTGAATGACCATATTGGGGAAAAGATCGGTGTTGTCCATGGCTCGTTGCAGGCGCTGGCCGGTTGCCACTTCGTCGCGAATCTGCATGACGGCATTTTCGTAAACGATGTTGCCGGTTGCCCCGGCGACCGATTCAAGAGCCTCGACCAGCGGCACGCCCGCACTGAACATGGTTGACAGTGTGCGTGCGAATCTTGCTACCGCAGCTTTCTCGAGGATAGGCCCGATCACTGGCATCTTGAGCGCTATCCTGTCGAGAGTTTCGCGCATTTTCCTGGAGCGCTTCTTGATATACATGAAACCTGAAAAAGCGCCCACGGCACCGATGGCCAGGAACCAGCCTTTGTCGCGCACGAACTCGGAAAGATCGATCACGGCACGGGTAAAGCCCGGCAGGTCTGCGCCAAATCCCTGGAAGAGCGATTCAAACTCGGGGATCACGAAGATCAGCAGAATCGTCGTGACGATACCCGCCACCACCAGCACCGCAGTGGGATAGAACAGCGCCTTCTTGATCTTCTTTTTGATCGCCTCGGTTTTTTCCTTGTAGGTCGCGATCTTGTCGAGCAGGGTTTCCAGTGCACCCGCCTGTTCACCCGCTGCGACCAGGTTGACGAACAGATCGTCGAAATAAAGCGGTTGTTTGCCCAGCGCATCCGCCAGTGCGGTGCCGCCTTCAACGTCGGCCTTGATGGAAAGAATCAGCTTTTGCATCGCCAGGTTGTCATTACCTGCGCCGACGATATCGAAGGCCTGCACCAGCGGAATGCCCGCCGTCAGCATCGTGGCAAGCTGGCGGCTGAAAATGGCGATGTCAGCCGGTGTGACCTTGCCGGTGCTCTTGAACAGTGTGGACTGCTTTTTGATCCGTACCGGCACGACGCCCTGGCGGCGCAGCTCAGCCCGCACGGCATTTTCGTTGACTGCCGTGGTTTTACCCTTGACCCGGTTGCCACGGGTATCGGTACCTTCCCAGGTGAATGGAATATCCTTGACCGCAACACTATTTGCCATATCGCTTTACACCCCGGACATCATGTCCCGGCCCCTACACGCTGAACAGATTCATTCAATTGTAACCCGGTTGATCTCTTCAAGGCTGGTAATCCCGTCCTTGACTTTTTGCAATGCCGCCCGCCGCAAATCCCAGTGCCCTTCCTCGGCTACCTGGTCGGCAATCTGCACGGCATTACCGCCCTCGAGAATAATTCTCGATGTCGCGTCGGAGATCGGGATCACCTGGTAGATGCCGACCCGGCCCTTGTAGCCGTCCGAGCAGGCCTTGCAGCCGACCGGGCCAAAGATTTTCAGCCCGGGATTGATCTCGTCCTCGGTAAATCCTTCCAGCAGCAGCGCTTCGGCGGGAATATCGCGCAGCTCCCGGCAGCTTTCGCACAGCCGCCGGGCCAGGCGCTGAGCGATGATCAGGTTGACGGAGGTCGCAATCGCATAGGGTTTGACGCCCATGTCGACAAGCCGTGTCAGTGTCCGGGGGGCATCGTTGGTATGCAGGGTGGACAGCACCAGGTGGCCGGTTTGTGCCGCCTTGATGGCGATCTCGGCGGTTTCGAGGTCGCGGATCTCACCGACCATGATGACATCCGGATCCTGGCGCAGGAAAGCCTTCAGCGCCGAGGCAAAAGTCAGCCCGACTTTCGGATTGACATTGACCTGGTTGATGCCCGGGAGGTTGATTTCCACCGGGTCCTCGGCAGTCGATATATTGCGATCTTCGGTGTTGAGAATATTCAGGCCGGTATACAGTGAAACCGTCTTGCCGCTGCCGGTGGGGCCGGTCACCAGGATCATGCCATGCGGTTTGGAGAGGCAGTCCATATACAGCTGTTTCTGCTTTTCTTCGTAACCGAGTGCATCGATGCCCAGCTTTGCGCTGCTCGGGTCGAGGATACGCATGACGATTTTTTCGCCAAACAGGGTGGGACAGGTGTTGACACGAAAATCGACCGCCCGGTTTTTCGACAGGCGCATCTTGATGCGCCCGTCCTGGGGTACCCTGCGCTCGGCAATGTCGAGCCGGGCCATGACTTTCAGCCGGGCGCAGACTTTGGTTGCCAGTGCGATAGGCGGTGCCGCCACCTGGTGCAGCACACCGTCGAGCCGGGTTCTCACCCGGAACATTTTTTCATAGGGCTCGAAATGGATATCCGATGCGCCGCGCTTGATGGCGTCCAGCATGATCTTGTTGACGAATCGCACCACCGGTGCATCGTCGACATCGTCGCGGGTGACATCGTCGGTCGCCTGTTCGTCACCGCCCGAGATTTCAAGGCCTTCCAGGTCGAAATCGTCCTCATCGAAGCTGGACATCGAGGTATCGATGGCCTCGAGTGCGCTGGTGACCTGCTCGTCGAGCTTGTCCTGTTCCACGACGACCGGGTCGACCCGGAATCCCGTCTGGAACCTGATCTCATCGATGGCGGCGAGATTGGTGGGGTCGGAGACACCGAGAAACAGCCGCTTGCCGCGGAGCATCATGGGCAGGACCCGGTGCTTGTTCAGGATTTTCTGGTCGACCGATTTGACCGCCTCCAGGTCCAGTTCCAGTACCTCGAGGTCCATAAGTGGTACTCCGAACTCATGGGAGGCTGCCAGGGCTACTTTTCGGGATTCAGCAAGATTCTTGGCGATAATGTGAGCGACGAGGCTGGTCTTGTCCTTGCGCGCGTCTTCGATGGCCTGAAGAATGGCCTCTTCCTGGATAATGCCATCCTGAACCAGCCGGCGCGGCAGACCGGTGAGCGGCGAACTGGGTGCGGATACGGCCATTGACTCCCCGTGCGAGATGGATTGACTTCAAAGTCAGGTGCTTAAGTTCGTAGTGTTACTGAAATCGGGCATCCAGCGCAAGCGAATGCAACCCGGAATAATGCCACGATTTAAAGGTGTTCTGTGAGCCGATGAGGAAAATGCCCGCCGATTCGAAGTCGGTTTGCCTCATGGCCTGCACGACTGGGGCAGATACTTGGCATCGACGGTACTGTCTGCCCATACAGTCGTATTGCCGCCGCCCGAGGTGCCCATCGGGTTCAGGTTGCCGCCGTTGGCCTGGGGAATACCGGCTTTGCCGCAGCGCCAGACAATGGCGCCGTCGGTTGTTTCGTAGGGTGTCAGCGTGACTGTCTGCCCAAATACGGCCTGGTTGGCGCTGCCTCCCATGACCACATCCAGTCGACCGTTGACCACGTTGACCGACTGTACGTAACTGCCCGTGGTATCGGTAGCATTGGGTGTCATACCCGCTTCTACGCGGTTTGCGGGGGCTTCGCCCCGCTGCAAAAAGGCATCGGTTACAGGCACTTTGGCGTTGCCGGCGAGGCTGATTGCCTCGGTGATCTGGGCGCGGATGGTATAGGTCTGAAAGGAGCTGATTGCGATGGAGGCGAGAATACCGATGATCGCGACAACGATCATCAACTCGATTAACGTGAATCCCTTGCTGTGCTGGCGTTGGTTCTGCTGACGTGGCATGCGTGCCTCCCGGGCGCTTGCTGGATACTATTAGATTCAATAGGCAATGGCATGTAAAGGCTTGTATTCATGCGGCACCGAAACAAAGGGGGGCATAGCCCCCCTTTGAGTGATGACACTGCCGGTGATCTACAGTCGGCAGGCAGAAGGCAGGTATTTCGGCAGAACGGTCGGTGCGACGTATGCAGCGACTGCACCGCCACCGCTGGTGCCCAGCGGAAGCGCACCGCCAAGAGGTGCGGCAGCAGAGCCGCAACGCCATACAACACTCAGATCGATTGATTCGTATGGAGTCAGCGTCAGGGTCATGCCGTTAATCTGTGCGTTGGCTTCGTTGCCATAGGTCACAGTGATCACGCCGTTGACGATGCCGACACTCTGGACGTATTTACCGGTCGTATCCGTATCGTTCGCTGACATGCCGGCAACTACACGCGTAGCCGGGGGTACGCCACGGTCCAGAAAACTTTCTGCAACAGCGGCCTTGGCTGCTGCCGCCAGACTCATGCCTTCGGAAACCTGGGCACGAATGGTGTAATCCTGATATGCCGGGATCGCAATGGCGGCAAGAATACCGATAATGGCTACCACGATCATCAGTTCGATCAGCGTAAAGCCTTGCTGTATCTTCTTCATGGAATCTCTCCTGAGATAGGTTGTAGGTCAAAAGACAACGGCTTTGCGCCGATGCGAGAGATAGTGCAAGCAGCATGCCAGCCCGGCCGGCAATATGTTTAATCGATTGAAAATAATGGAAAAAATGTCAGATAATTTTTTCCAGGACGGTCGGCACGGAACATAATGCGGGAGCCATGTGGCAGGCTGTTGCCGCTCAGCGTCAAAAAGTGACAATTTTTGTCATAGTCGGTCGTTATTCAATGCCCAGTTTTTGTATCCGGTAACGCAAAGCCCGCAGTGTGAGGCCCAGCGACCGGGCGGCCGCGGTCTTGTTGTAGCGGTGTTGCTCCAGTGCTTCGATGATGGCATCCCGTTCTACCGATTGCAGTTGTTCTCCCAGCCTGTCCCCCGGCTTGTGATCGGCGCCCTGCTTCGATTGTGCCGTCGTGGTTGCCGGCGCGCGCTCGCCGGCGTGCTGCAACTGGATATCGTCGGCATGGATCAGGTCGTCTCCGGACAGGGCAACCGCCCGTTCCAGGATATTCTCCAGTTCACGAACGTTGCCCGGGAAATGGTAGGCCTCAAGCCTGCTGATGGCGTCGGCAGTCATGCCCGGAACGGGTGTGTCCAGGGTGCCGGCCAGCCTTTCGAGAATTGTGCCTATCAGGGGTTGCAGATCCGGCATGCGTTCGCGCAGCGGGGGCACTCTCAGCGCGATGACATTGACGCGGTAATAAAGGTCTTCACGAAA
Source organism: Gammaproteobacteria bacterium (assembly GCA_024276095.1). Classification (GTDB taxonomy): domain Bacteria; phylum Pseudomonadota; class Gammaproteobacteria; order Steroidobacterales; genus JAJRUG01. The sequence goes on along the minus strand of JAJRXW010000243.1, from coordinate 3,607 downwards.
AAGTCCGGCCACGACTTCCGCACCCAGGTCCTTGTGCGTTGCGCTGAGAATTCTGACATCGACAGCCACTTCTTCGGCCTGGCCGACGGGCCGCAGCTTTTTCTCCTGAATCACCCGCAGCAGTTTGACCTGCATCGGCAGTGGCAGGTCGGCGATTTCATCCAGAAAAAGTGTGCCGCCTTCCGCAATCTGGAAAAGTCCGGCCTTGTCGGTTACCGCACCGGTGAAGGAGCCTTTCCGGTGACCGAAAAACTCGCTTTCCATCAGCTCTCCGGGAATGGCGCCGCAGTTGACCGGCACGAACGGCCCGTCGGCGCGCGGCCCCTGTTCGTGGATCATGCGGGCAACCAGCTCTTTCCCTGTTCCCGACTCGCCGGTGATATGCACCGGGGCCTGGCTGCGGGCGACTTTTGCAATCAGCCTGCGCAGTTCCTGCATGATCTGCGAGTCACCGCACAACTGTGCCTTGCCCTTGCCGAGATTCGTGTTCGGCAACCGCAGGGCACTGACTACCAGTTTGCGCAGCGTGCCCAGATCAAGCGGCTTGGAAATGAAATCGAAGGCACCCGATTTCAATGCCCGCACCGCAGTTTCCACGTTGCCATGGGCCGTGATGACCGCCACCGGCGTGCTCATGTTTTGCGCCTGCATCCATTCAACCAGTTCCAGGCCGTCACCGTCGGGCAGGCGCATGTCGGTCAGGCAAAGCTGAAATTCCTGCCGGCTCAGCTGTTCCTTGGCCGAGGCGACATCGGCACAGGTGCTGGTCCGGATACTCATTCGCTCCAGGGTAATCGCCAGCAGCTCACAGATGTCCGGTTCGTCGTCGACTACCAGGGCAAGCGGTTTGCTCATGATAATTACTCATCCCCCCAGCGTGCCGGGTCGGCAAAAACGATCCTGAAAATACTGCCGCCATTCGGGTTGGGCTCGTAGACCAGTGCGGCACGGTTACATTCACACAGTTCCCGCGAGATGAAAAGGCCCAGGCCCGTGCCGCCCGAACGGCCGGTTGCAAACGGCTCGAATACCTGTTCCCTGAAGCTCTCGGCGATGCCGGTACCGCTGTCGACGATTTCGAGATAGGGGCGCCGGTTGTTCGGCATTCTTCCATAGCGCAGCTCAACCGCGATTCCTCCTGCGGCTTCACTGGCGTATTTCACGGCGTTGTCACACAGGTTCCAGACGACCTGGTGCAGTTGGCCGGGATCCATGCGTACTTCCACGTCCTCCGATGGAGTGGCCATGATCTGGCCTTCGAAAAGTTCCAGCGTCGAGGTGAACTCCTGGGCAAACTCCTGTGTCCATTTTTTCAGCGACAGCAGTTCGGGGTTGGTCGCTTCCCGCCTGGACAGCTGTAATACACTTTCCACGATATCGCTGACCCGCCGGGAATTGCTGCGGATGATATCGATAAAGCGCTTTTCCTGTTCGCCGATCGAAGGCGATTCCTCCAGCAGCTGTCCGGCATGACTCATCGCGCCCACCGGATTCCGGATCTCGTGGGCGATACTGGCACTGAGTCTGCCCAGTGCCGCCAGTTTGGATTGCTGGACTTTTTCTGCGATCCGTCCGGCATCCTCAAGGAACAGCAATACCGGCCCTTTTTCCTGCTGGCCCAACGGCGCAATATAGGTGTTGATCAGCATGCTGCCGTCGGCGGCGACAAAATTGGGCGGCAGCGAATGTGTCTTGCCACGGTTCTCACGCCAGCTGACCAGTATGCGATGCAGGTTCGGAGAAATTTCCTTCAATTCCTGACCCGGGTTCCTGTTGGGTGCGCCAAGGTGCTCGGCAGCCGACTGGTTGATCAGTCGTATCCGGTTGGACTCATCGACGACCACAATGCTTTCACGCAGATTCTGGATAATATAGTCATTGAGCTGGGCGAGGTTTGCAAGATCGATGCCCCGTTGTCGCGCAAGCGCTTCGCTTTCTTCGATTCGCCGGGCCAGCGGGTGGGCGGCAGAGGCAATCACGAAAATAATGGCCCCCAGTACGCCGGCGGCAATAAACTCGCTGGCGGTCGCCGCACCCTGGGCATAGGACACCAGTTGCTGCGCGAGTACCGCCAGAGCAGCGATCGCGGCGGCGAAAAAGGCATGGCGGCCTTTCAGCGCGAGGCTGGCAGCGCCGACGAATACCACCAGCAAAGCACCGATCCCGCTTTTGATGCCGGTACCGGCGTACATCAGCGTCACGACCGCCAGGATATCGCCGGCGATCTGCACCGGCACCAGCCGCGCGATATCAATGCTGTTGCGGGTCAGGGCGTGCAGGATCAGTCCGCCCATGATCGACCAGGCGACGGCGACGGACACGAAAAGAGTCGGGAATCGACCGCCCAGCAGCGGCGGATCCTGGTAAATCATCGCTACCGCGAGCAGGCTCAGTGCCACCAGCAGGCGAAACAGCGCGACCAGGCGCAGCACGCGCTTTGAGGTGTCAGCGGGGATCGGGCGACTGGCTTCGGCCGGCGACGCCTTGAAATCGCTGAGAATAGACTTTTCGGCGGCCGTCATGCTTCAAGCACCTGTGGGTTCATTCTACCGTATTATGTCCGATCACCCACCCCCATGCGTGAGGGACGTCGCAAAAAAAGATCCGCTCGTGCTTTTGATTCCCTCCTATTTGTCCCACAATACCCGCCGTGCGAGGCCGGCGGTTCGGCCCGGTGGGATACAAAGATCATGAATCTTCACGAATATCAGGCTAAGCAGTTATTTTCCCGGTACGGTATTCCGGTACCGGCCGGCGAACCGGCTTCCACACCGGACCAGGCCAAGGCGGCCGCCGAACGGCTCGGCGGCGATCTTTGGGTGGTCAAAGCCCAGGTACATGCCGGTGGTCGCGGCAAGGCCGGTGGTGTCGAACTGGCGAAAAGCCCGGCTGCCGTACATCAGGCGGCAGAGAAAATGCTGGGCACCCGGCTGGTGACCAAACAGACCGGCGCCGGGGGGCTGCCCGTCAACCAGGTGTTTGTCGAAGCCGGCAGTACCATTCAGCGCGAGCTGTACCTGAGCATGCTGGTGGACCGAAGCCGTGAGCGGATAGCGTTCATGGCCTCGGCCGATGGCGGTATGGATATCGAAGAGGTCGCCGCGAAAACGCCGGAACGGATATTCACCGTGGCTGTCAATCCTGCCGCCGGACTGCTGCCCTACCAGGCCCGCCAGCTGGGTTTCGGACTGGGCCTGAACAAGGGTCAGCTGACGCAGTTTATCGCGCTGGCGCAAAACCTTTACCGGCTGTTCTGCGAGTCCGATGCCAGCCTGCTCGAGATCAACCCCCTGATCGTCAACGGTGACGGAGACCTGGTGGCGCTCGATGCCAAGATCAACATCGAGGACAACGCACTTTTTCGCCAGCAGGAACTGGCGAAGATGCGTGATGCCAGCCAGGAAGACGAGATGGAAAACCGCGCTGCCGAGCACGAGCTCAGCTATGTTTCACTGGACGGCAATATCGCCTGCATGGTCAACGGTGCCGGCCTGGCGATGGCCACGATGGACCTGATCAAGCTGCATGGCGGGGAGCCGGCCAATTTTCTCGATGTGGGCGGCGGTGCGACGGCAGACAGGGTTGCGGCGGCTTTCCAGCTGATCCT
>JAJRXW010000242.1 GCA_024276095.1 Gammaproteobacteria bacterium | reverse complement strand
GGCTGAACAGGCTGAACAGGCTGAGCCGGCCGAGCAGCAGGCGGCCGTGGGCGAGACCTGAGCCGGCGCAGTACCGGGATACCAGGGGCCATGGCATGGCCGGGATGAAGGCTGGCAAGCAGGAGGGCAACCCGGACCGGAAATCGCCGAGAAATACGGCGATGAACCTGCTGGCCCGCCGAGAGCACTCCGTTGCGGAGTTGAAGGCCAAGCTGGCCGCCAGAGACATCAGCGCCGAAGACATCGATCAGGCCGTGGACCGGCTGATCCGGGAAGGGCTGGTCAGCGATGAGCGGTTCACCGAAGGCTTCGTGGCATACCGGATGCGCCGTGGTCAGGGGCCGGTGCGCATACGCAGTGAACTGGAGCAGCGCGGGGTAGGCGCGGACCTGATCGCGACTTACCTTGATTCTTGCCACGGAGACTGGTTCGATAGCGCCCGGGCCGTCAGGGAAAAGCGGTTCGGAACAAAGTTGCCGGCCGACTATAAAGAGCGCGCTCGTCAGTCCAGGTTTCTCCAGTACCGGGGTTTTACCAGTGAGCAGATCCGGCAGGCATTTTCTGTCGATGAGATGGATTGAATCGATACCAGTATGACTACTTCGGAACTAAGAAAACTGTTTCTGGACTTTTTTGCCGCAAAAGATCACCGGATCGTGCGCAGTGCACCGCTGGTTCCCGGCAACGATCCCACCTTGCTGTTTACCAATGCCGGCATGGTGCAGTTCAAGGATGTGTTTCTCGGCAAGGAAAGTCGCTCATATAACCGGGCGGCGAGCAGCCAGCGCTGCGTTCGCGCCGGTGGCAAGCACAACGATCTGGAAAATGTCGGCTATACCGCCCGGCACCATACGTTTTTCGAAATGCTCGGTAATTTCAGTTTTGGCGATTATTTCAAACGCGAGGCCATTCAGTTTGCCTGGGAGTTCATTACCGGGGAGCTGGGCCTGCCTGCCGACCGCCTGTGGGTGACCGTGTATCGGGACGACGACGAAGCGGCTGACATCTGGCTGAAGGAAATCGGTATCGATTCCGCGCGTTTTGGCCGCCTGGGAGAAAAGGATAATTTCTGGGCCATGGGGGACACCGGTCCGTGCGGCCCCTGCAGTGAGATATTCTACGATCACGGTGCGGATATTGCCGGTGGGCCACCGGGTTCGCCCGATGAAGACGGTGACCGCTACGTCGAAATCTGGAACCTCGTTTTCATGCAATACAACCGGTCCGCCGACGGTGAGCTGAAACCATTGCCCAAACCGTCGGTAGACACCGGCATGGGTCTGGAGCGGCTCGCGGCGGTCATGCAGGGTGTGCACAATAACTACGATATCGATCTGTTTCGCCGTTTGATCGCTGCCACCGGGACAGTAACCAGCCACGACGATCTGCAGTCGAGTTCGCTGCGGGTGATCGCCGACCATATCCGCGCCTGTGCATTCCTGATTGTCGACGGTGTTTTGCCCGGCAACGAAGGCCGTGGCTATGTCTTGCGGCGCATTATCCGGCGGGCCCTGCGCCACGGCTATGAACTGGGCGTCAACGAGCCGTTCTTTTACCGGCTGGTCCGGCCGCTGGACCGGGAAATGGGAGAGGCCTATCCGGAACTCAGCCATGCGGTCGATCATATCGAGCGTGTCCTGCGTTCCGAGGAAGAACGCTTTGCGGAAACCCTGTCACAGGGCATGCGGATTCTCGAACAGGCACTGAATGATGCGGACAATGGATGCGTGCCGGGCGATGTCGTGTTCAAGCTCTATGATACTTACGGGTTTCCGGTTGACCTGACAGCGGACGTTGCGCGGGCCCGCCGGATCGAGATCGATCGTCCGGGTTTCGAGCAGGCGATGGAGATGCAGCGTGACCGGGCCCGGGCAGCACAGAAGTTCAATGTCGTGGCGGATACGAATATCGAGATCGATGCCGATACGCAATTTACCGGCTACGATTGTCTCCAGGATGCCGGCCAGGTGCTGGCTATCGTTAAAGAGGGCCAGGTGGCCGAGACGATTCGAGCCGGAGAGTCGGGCGGCATCGTGCTCGATCGCACACCGCTGTATGCCGAAAGTGGCGGCCAGGTGGGTGACCGGGGCGTGATTCACGGTCCGCAGGGGCGTTTTCGGGTTGAGGAAACGCATAAAAACGGTGCAGCCTTTGTTCACGTCGGTATTTGCGAATCGGGAACCCTGGCCGTGGGAGAGGCGGCACGAGCCGAAGTCGATGCGGCGGATCGAGCGGCGATCGCGCTCAATCACTCG
>JAJRXW010000241.1 GCA_024276095.1 Gammaproteobacteria bacterium | reverse complement strand
TGCCGCGTTTCGATATGCAGCTTGTTGGCTACCCGGAATACGAGGTTGTTCTCCTCCGGATTATTCAGATCGAAGACGTCCTGGTTGTCGATCCTGATACTGCGAATGGTGGCCGAGCTGTCGATCTCAACCGGATCTCCGGTTGCGCAGTTCGTCAGCGGGACATCGGTGCTGTTGCTGGCCCGCACATCTGCGGAGACCGTTCCGCCGAGCAAAGCGGCACAGGCAATAATGGAAAAAGAAACAGGCTGACGGCCAGGTGTCAGTTTACTATTCTTGTTCATGGCCATGAAAACTCTTGGTGTCGATGCCGATGGCAGCGGGTTGTCCCGGTTCGGCTTCACGCTGCGGCTCCTGATCCCGGGTGGACCGGTCGTGTGCCAGGATGGAGCTTCCGCGGCATTTTGAGAAAATATCGAGCTCCGGGTTGCGGGCTATGGTTTCTATATCCAGCATGCCAAGCACGCTGTGAAAAAGAAAATCGTGGGAGATTTCGTTGCTGCTTCCCGTTTCGATACAGCCGCGGTCTATGGCAAACTGCTGTTGATAAGCCGGTGACATCCACAGCACCATCGGTACGTGGGTCTGTACTTTCGGTGAAATAAAATAGGGCGCGCCGTGGAGATACAGGCCGTTTTCGCCCAGTGACTCCCCATGATCGGATATGTACAGCAAAACGGTATTGAGCGTGTCTGCATGCCGGTCGAGCAGGTCGATGATTTCGGCCAGGATGTAGTCGGTGTAGAGAATGGTGTTGTCGTAGCTGTTGACGATCTGCTCGCGAGTGCAGTTTGCGAAATCGTCGGACAGGCATTCCGGCTGAAAAACCCGGAACGATTCCGGGTATCTCCGGTAGTAGCTGGGCCCGTGGCTGCCGTTTTTATGCAGAACCACCACGGTATCCTCGTCGATATTGCCGATCAGGGCACGGAGTCTTTCCACCAGTATTCCATCGAAACACCCTTTGTCATTACACAGGCCTTCCACCTTTTCGCGGGCCACGTTTTCCACGGTCGACTGGCGGCATACGCCCTTGCATCCGGAGTTGTTGTCGATCCACACGGTTTTTATGCCGCTGTGCCTGATGACATCCAGCAGTCCCTCGCGATTTCGCGCAACCGACTTGCTGTAATTCGATCGCTCCAGGTCCGAGAACATGCAGGGCAGGGAAACGGCGGTTGCCGTGCCACAGGAACTCACGTCGTCGAAATAGATCGCGTTGGTAACCGCGAGCCTGGGGTTCGTGTCCCGCGCATACCCGCCGAGCGAGAAATTACTGGCCCGTGCTGTTTCGCCAACCACAACGACAGCGAGCGTCTTGCGCTTCGTTTGATCCCATTGATCGCCTTTGCGGGCATCGGTGCCGACGGCGACGGTTTCTATGGGTGGTTCCAGTTCCGTGGCGGCCACTTTGTAGGTGGAAATGACGTAGTTCATCGGCGTCAGCAGGTATTTGATTTCGCGATGGTTGCGTATCAGGGAGGAGTAATCCTTGTAAAACAGCGCCGCGTTCGCTCCGACCAGGACGAGCGTAAGGGCAATGACAACGAGTTTCTCGGCTACACCGCGCAGGATGGACTGTCGTACAGCTCCCAGGCGCCAGATCAGCACTGCCGGTACGACGCCGAACACCGCGATATGCCAGATCAGGCTCCAGTTGATCAGTTCCGCTGCTTCGAAACGGTCCGTCTCCAGGGCGTTATGGACCATTTCCTGGTCGATCACGATGCCGTAGTGACTCATGAAGTAGGCGATGGCCGAGGAGACAAGTACAAAAACGCACAGGATGTAGCGGGTCGCGCGCCCGA
>JAJRXW010000240.1 GCA_024276095.1 Gammaproteobacteria bacterium | reverse complement strand
TGACAAATCTCCAACGTAATAAATTGCATCCTCTTCCCTGATTTCCCGGAGTGTCAGGTTTTTTGCCTGGCCGGTCAGGTTGGCAGTCCGGACTGACACGGTACCCGGCACCGGAGTACCGGTGGTGCCCTCTTTTTTCATGTTGATGGCTATCGTCAGCAGCGCACGGTTTTTGCTTCTGACGATATCGTAGGCCTGGGCTACTTCTGCGGTCAGATGATCGGTTGAAATTGCGTTGAAATGCAGAATGTACCGGCCGAAATCTTTCGAGGATACATCGACCGGTTCTGCCTGCCGGTTGCTTCCTGTACCCGGGGAACCGGGTGTCTGATCGCAGGCTGTGAGCAGAAACAATGCCAGAACGCCCGATACGGATATCTGCAACAGCTTCATGGATCACGCTCCGTCAGCAACACTGATGTCGAACTCACTATAAACCAGTACCGGTTGAATGTCTTTTGCCGGCCATGCGGACGGCTTTACCGGCTTGGTTCGGCAAGGATGTCGGCGGGCAGTCTGGCGGGCGAGTGGACATCCGGGTCAGAAAATCAGGTAGGGGTGCCCGCAGACGAGCCCGCCAATCGCACTTCCAAGCGGCAGCAGCATGGTCAGAAACTGTATGCCGATCAGCGCGAACAGTGCAGAAAGGTCAATACCTGCGATGGGAGGGATCACGCGACGCACCGGCCGCAGCACCGGACTGACGATGGCGGTCAACAGGCTGGAAACAGGGTTGTAGGTGCCCGGGGAGATCCAGCTCAGCAGGGCATAGATCAGGATTGCAAACAGGTAGACGCGCAACACCAGGTAGATCAGCCGAAACAGGGCAATCTGGACAACCTGAAAAACGCCGGGGGGTTGTATGCAGTCGAGGCTGGTCAGTATGACGGTTGCCAGTATTTCGAGGCCGATCAGAACCAGCAGCGTTGCCGAGTCTACCTTGCCCATTGGAGGGACGGCCCGTCTCAGCGGTGCGACCAGAGGATTGGTAATGCGCACGATGAACTGGCTGACCGGATTGCGATAATCGGCACGAACGTACTGCAATACCAGGCGCAGAAAAAATGCGCCGATGTACAGGTTCAGAAGGGTTCCGAGGAGAAAAATAAAAGCTTGGCTCATGCAGGCAACCCGTAATAGTGTCAGTCAGAAAAGTGCGAAACCGGACCGCTACGCCTGTTTCAGGCCGAGTTCGATCGATCGATCCCGGGCTGCTGTCAGCGCCTTGCGGAAGATATCACGAATTCCCGCCTGCTCAAGGACATTCGTGGCCGCCTCGGTCGTTCCCCCGGGCGAGGTGACACTGGCCCGCAGCGACGAAAACGCGCTGTCAGACCCGGCCGCGACCAGTCCGGCGCCATAGGCCGTCTGTTTTACCAGGGTCCGTGCAAGCTCCGCGGGAAGTCCGAGTTGCAGCGCGCATTCCTCCATGGTTTCCATCAGCAGGTAGAAATAGGCCGGCCCGCTGCCCGAGACTGCCGTTACGGCATCCATCATGGACTCGTCGTCGATCCAGAGTGCCTGGCCAACTACGGCCGCGACATATTCGGCCTGGCGTTTCTGGTCTTCGCTGACTGAATCCGAAGCAATCAATACCGAGATGCCTGCATTGACCAGTGCAGGGTGGTTGGGCATGACCCTGACGACGGGAGCAGACGGATCGACGGGCTTTTGAATCGAACTGAGCGGTATTCCGGCGGCTACCGACATCATGAGCTGCGTGTCAGGGCGTGTACCGGTCGCCAGTTCTTCCAGCACCATGCCCATTATCTGGGGTTTTACAGCCAGCACCAGCACCTCGCTGATTCCGGCAACTTCCATGTTGCTGGAAAAAATATTCAGATTGCTGTCGATCCCGGCAAGCACTGCCTGCTGCTCCTCGCTGGGGTCGGCGATATACAGCCGCCCGGCATCATGGCCGGATTGCAGCAACCCGCGAATGATTGCCCGGGCCATATTGCCGCCGCCAATGAAACCGATCTGCAATTGTTGCTCAGTCATGATATTCGAGGCATCCTTTTTGACGTCATGCGGCCATCTTACCCGTTTCGCGGGCCGAACAGATCGGTGCCGATACGTACCATGGTGCTGCCTTCTTTCACGGCTGCCTCCAGGTCCGCCGACATGCCCATGGACAGCGTATCGATCGATTTCGAATACTCCCGCAGCGATTCCATCACCTCGCGGGCCCGCCGGAACTCTGCCCTTAAAACCGGCTCGGCCTGCCCGGGCAGCGGAATTATCATGATGCCGCGCAATTCAAGCCGCGGCAGCCGGGAGATGGTTTCGGCGAGGGCGGGTATTGCATCGGCAGCGGCGCCGGAGCGGTCCGGCGCATTGGACGGGCGCAGCTGGAGGCAGACCTGCAGCCTGGGCGCGTGATGCGGGCGCTGGCTGTTCAGCCGTTCAGCCACCTTGTGGCTGCAGACGGTCTGCACCCAGTCAAAATGTTCGGCTATCAGGCGGGTCTTGTTCGACTGTACCCTGCCGATTAAGTGCCATACTGCTGCGTCGCCGATCTGCTCGATTTTCCCGACGCCTTCCTGTACCAGGTTCTCGCCAAAATCCGTCAGGCCGGCCGCCAGCGCCGATCTGACGGTTGCCGCCGGATGCCGCTTGCTGACCGCCAAAATATTGACGCAGTGCTCATTACGCCCGGCACTTCCTGCTGCATCTGCGATCCGGGCCCTGATTCGGAGCAGGTGTTCCGTGATTTTGGTCACGACCAATGATGTCCTGTTGGCTATACTATGTTTTTCCAGCGACCGGGTTATGGCACATACTCAGGTATTCCGGCTGGTTCACTATGCTACGAGGATCAAAATGGCTGTAGACATTGCCCAGTTGCTCGCATTTTCCGTAAAGAACAACGCGTCTGACTTGCACCTGTCCGCAGGGGTGCCGCCGATGATTCGGGTCGATGGCGATGTCAAGCGAGTCAATATGCCGGCCCTTACGCATAAAGATGTCCACTCAATGATATACGACATCATGAATGACAGACAGCGTAAGGATTTCGAGGAATTCTTCGAGACCGATTTTTCATTCGAGATTCCAAAGCTGGCCCGCTTCCGGGTCAATGCCTTTAACCAGGCGCGTGGTGCAGGCGCGGTGTTCCGAACCATTCCGTCGGAGATTCTGACGCTTGAGGATCTGGGCGCACCGGCCATATTCAAGGATATTGCAATGTATCCGCGGGGCATTGTGCTGGTAACCGGACCGACAGGCTCGGGTAAATCGACGACGCTCGCAGCGATGATCGATTACATCAATGACAACAAGCCGGATCACGTGCTGACCATCGAGGATCCGATCGAATTTGTTCACGAGTGCAAGCGGTGCCTGATCAATCAACGGGAAGTGCATCGCGATACGCTGGGCTTCAGTGAAGCGCTGCGTTCCGCTCTTCGCGAAGACCCCGATGTGATCCTGGTTGGCGAGATGCGGGACCTGGAGACCATTCGGCTGGCACTGACCGCCGCTGAAACCGGGCACCTTGTTTTTGGTACCCTGCACACCAGTTCGGCGGCAAAGACCATCGACCGGGTGGTCGATGTTTTTCCGGCTGCCGAAAAGGAGATGGTCCGCTCGATGTTGTCCGAATCGCTGCGCGCCGTGATTTCGCAAACCCTGCTCAAGCGGGTTGGCGGCGGGCGCATCGCTGCGCATGAGATCATGATCGGTACGCCGGCGATACGAAACCTGATTCGTGAGGGCAAGATTGCGCAAATGTACTCCGCCATTCAGACCGGCCAGGGATCGGGCATGCAGACTCTGGATCAGAACCTGCAGGAGCTTCTGGCGAAGGGCGTCATCAGTAAAGAAGAGGCCAAGTTCAAGGCTGCTCACAAGGAAAGTTTGTAAGAGAGCTGTCTGGCGGTCAGATTGCTGACCCTGCGGGAGTGGAGCTATGGAACGCGATCAAGCAACCCGGTTAATGCAAAACCTGCTGAAGAAGATGGTGGCCAAGAATGGCTCGGATCTTTTTATCACGGCAGGCTTTCCTCCGGCCATCAAGGTTGACGGAGAAGTACACCGCGCGTCGGAGCAGCCGCTGACCGCGGAAGAGTCTGCGGTGATTGTGCGTTCCATCATGAATGACCGGCAGGCGCGCGATTTCGATGCCACCAAGGAATGTAATTTTGCGATCAATCCGCAGGGGATCGGACGTTTTCGTGTCAGCGCATTTATTCAGCAGGGACAGGTCGGTGCCGTACTGCGCCTGATCATTACCAAGATCCCCACTGTCGAAGATCTCGAGTTGCCGGAGATCCTGAAAGATATCGTCATGACCAAACGGGGCCTGGTGATCGTAGTGGGTGCTACCGGGTCCGGTAAGTCGACGACCCTTGCCGCCATGATCGGTCATCGCAACAATGCTTCCCGCGGGCATATCGTTACGATCGAGGATCCGGTCGAGTACGTTCACCCGCACGGACGTTGTGTGATTACGCAGCGGGAAGTCGGTGTCGATACCGAATCCTGGGGCGCGGCGCTGAAAAATACCCTGCGCCAGGCGCCGGATGTCATCATGATCGGTGAGATTCGCGACCGCGAAACCATGGAATACGGTATTCAGTTTTCTGAAACCGGGCATCTTTGCGTGGCTACCCTGCACGCCAATAATTCCAACCAGGCGCTGGACAGGATTATCAACTTTTTTCCGGAGGAAAAGAGATCGCAGCTGCTGATGGACATGTCACTGAATATCAGAGCACTGATCTCGCAGCGCCTGATTCCCCGCGAAGGCGGAGAAGGCAGAATTGCCGCGATGGAGATCATGCTGCAGTCACCCCTGATTTCCGACCTGATATTCAAAGGCGAGGTGGCAAAGATCAGGGAGGTGATGGCGAAATCCACCCGGCTTGGCATGCAGACCTTCGACCAGGATCTGTATCGTCTCTATGAGGCGCACAAGATTTCCTACGAAAATGTCATGCGGAACTCGGATTCGAAGAATGAGCTGAGACTGCGCATCAAGCTGGAGAGCAAGCGCGGCGAGACGGATTCCGATGCTGGCAGCCTGGAACTGATGGAAGAAGAGCGGGGAGGGAGTCTGTAGTGACTGGTTCCCGTATTGTTGATTCGGTCAGGGTTGATTCAGTAAGGATAACAGCATGAACGTTCAACCTCTTTTTAACCTGATGGTAGAGAAAAAGGCTTCTGACCTTTTTCTTACCTGCTATGCACCGGTCAAGATCAAGATCGACGGAAAAATTCTGCCGGTCAACAAGCTCGATCTGACGCCAAAGATGATTCGCCAGGCGGCACTTGAGCTGATGAGCGAAGAGCAGCTGGATGAGTTTACCCGCGAACTCGAGATCGATTTCGCCATTTCCAAGCCGGGCCTGGGCCGGTTTCGGGTGAATGTATTCCACCAGCGCGGCAATATTGCCCTGGTGATGCGCTACATCATGCACGAGCTGCCGGATCTGGACGATCTGGATATGCCGCCCATTCTCAAGGAACTGGTCATGTTCCGGCGCGGGCTGATCCTGATGGTAGGCGCCAGCGGCAACGGCAAGTCGACGACGCTTCCCGCCATGGTCAACTACCGCAATGAAAAGACCTCGTCGCATATTCTCACCATTGAGGACCCGATCGAGTTTCTGCATCCCAACAAGAAGTCCATCGTCAACCAGCGGGAAGTCGGGATCGACACGCGTTCTTATGCCGCGGCGCTCAAAAGCGCCATGCGCGAAGCGCCGGATGTGATCCTCATCGGCGAGATCAGGGACCGTGAAACCATGCAGGCCGCCATCGACCTGGCGGGCACCGGGCATCTGGCCATCGCTACGCTGCACTCGAACAATGCGCCGGAGACGCTGGACCGGATTATCAATATTTTCCCGAAAGACCAGCATGCCCAGGTACATATGGATCTGGCGCACTATCTGCGCGCCATTATTTCGCAGCGCCTGATCCGCGGTCAGAGCGGCGACCGCGTCGCTGCCGTGGAAGTCATGCTCAATACCCCGCGGATTGCCGAGCTGATTCAGCGCGGCGACATCGCCGAGGTCAAGGACGGCCTCAGGGATACCCAGGAGCAGGGCATGCAGACCTTCGACCAGGCACTGCTGGAGTTATTCCGCTCCGGCCGCGTGTCGATGGAAGAAGCGCTGGCCAACGCCGATTCCCGCGCCAACCTCGAAGCCCAGATCCACTTCTCCTGATCTGGTGCCGGTGTACAGTTTCTTAAGTTTCTGAAGTTATTGTGAATGATTGTGCCGGTCGTCCGGCATTCCCTGCCCGTTCCCCTTTGTCAGGATGGCTCCCTGCGGTCCGCTTTATTCCTTCCAAAGGGGAACGGGCAGGGAATGCCTCTCAACGCTGCGAGATTCAAGCAACCGGCCCGTATCCTCGGCGGCTTGCCGCCTTTCTACCGCTTGTGCAGATCAGTCCCGATGCCGCAAAAAACCGAGTGTACTGCCGTCGAATACCGGTCCGTCGACACAGACCCTGCGCATCGCAGGCCCCGTATCCGTATGTACCAGCGTCGTGCAGCCGGCACAGCCGCCCACGCCGCAGGCCATGAACTCTTCAACGCAGATCTGATCCGGCAGGCCAAACTGTTGTGCCAGGGCATGCACGGCCTGGAGCATGGGGGTCGGCCCGCAGGAGAAAATCATGACCCTGCCCAGGTCCGGCTGATCGAGGGCACCCAGCCACGCAGCTGCCAGCTCGGTGACGTAACCTTCGAAACATCCGGAGAATCCTGCCTGGCTGGCCAGACGGGAGGGAACGTCGATGTTCTCCAGCAGTTCAAGAGCGGTACCGGCCTGCGCCGGGATGCCGGGGAGCCGGTCTGCCGCCTCGACCAGATCGAAAGGGAAAGGTATTTCCGAGCCGAACAGACCGACCGGCTGCCAGTCTCCGGCGGCATCAGCGGCGAGTTTTTCAGCAAGGAAGATCAACGGTGGTATGCCGACCCCGCCACCGATCAGCAACGCCCTGTTTCGTTCCGCCGTGGGTCGAAAACCCGTCCCGATGGGGCCGAGAATGCTGATCGAATCACCAGGCTGATGCGAACTGAGCGCCTGCAGGCCGGGTCCGATTACCTTGTAGAGTATTTCGATCCATCCTGCATCGGCCTGGCTGCGCATAATGGATATCGGCCTGCGCATCGGAATGCCGGCATCGCAGCGGATATGTACAAACATGCCAGGCTGCGCATGCCTGGCACATTCAGGGGCCTGGAGTCTGACAACATGCTGGTCCTGGGGGAAAACGGTGTGCTGAAGAATGAGTGCATTTTCCGGGAATATCGTGTCGCGGCTCATTACTTTTTCCGGCTCTCCGTAATCGCTGCAAGAACCGCCATGCGCACCGCCAGGCCGTTGGTGACCTGCCGCTCGATCACCGATTGCGCGCCGTCCGCCACCTCGCTGGTGATTTCGACATTCCGGTTCATTGGCCCCGGATGCATGACGATTGCATCGGGTTTTGCCAGCCGTACCCGCTCCGCCGTCAGGCCGTATTTCAGAAGATATTGTTCATTGGTGATCAGGCCGGATTTTTCCTTGATCCGCTCTTTCTGAACCCGCAGCGCCATGACCACATCGCTGCCTTCAATCGCGCTGTCGATATCGTGGGTGAACTGTGTGCCGGGGAAGTTCGCCATATCCGGCTCGAAACCGGGCGGGGCGACCAGCCGGATGTCGCGCGTTCCCATGATTCTCAGGCCCTGCACTGCGGAGCAGGCGACCCGGGAATGAGCGATATCGCCGATGATGGTGACCGCCAGCGATTCGAAATCCGGGTTGTGCTGCTGGATGGTCAGAATATCGAGCAGGCCCTGGGTCGGGTGCGAAAGATTCGCCTCTCCCGCATTCAGTACGCTGACGTGCGGTTGAACGTGGTTCGCAATATAGGCCGGTACGCCTGCCGAGGCATCGCGGATGACAAAGACATCGACCTGCATCGCCTGCAGCGTATAGATCGTATCGAGGATGCTCTCGCCCTTGATGCGCGAAGAAGTGTTGACGTCGAGGTTGAGAACATCGGCGCTCATTCGTTTGGCGGCCAGTTCGAAGGATGCCCGTGTTCGTGTACTGGGTTCGAAAAACAGATTGGCGACCGTAGTGTCCTGCAGCGCGCCGTCTCGCGCCGGCCTGGCCCCCGCCGGTCGCAGATAAGCCGTTGCCCGGTCCAGCAGTGCTGCGACGGTATTCCTGTCTAGCCCGTCGAGCGTCAACAGATGATGCAGTTCACCGGCTGGTGTCAGTTGCTCAGCGCAGCTTGAAATAATGTCCACAAATCGTACTCATGGTGTGCTCAGCCAGTTTTCGGCAATCAGTTGCGCAGCCAGGCTGTCTATATCCTCCCGATTGATTTTCTTTTTCCGTTGCCCCTGCCGGCGTTGTTCGCGCAGGAGTGAGCCGGCTTCCGCAGAGGTCAGGCG
>JAJRXW010000239.1 GCA_024276095.1 Gammaproteobacteria bacterium | reverse complement strand
TTTGGGTCAAACTCGATGAAACCACCGGCATTGCTGGCATCGATCCGCTGAATGCCCAGCGCTTCGGTCTTCAGGCGCAATGCCGTGATGCGGAAAAGGTTGCGGGTTGCAGCGGGGAGCAATCCGAACCGGTCGACCAGTTCCACCTGCAGGACTTCCAGGTCCTGCCCGGATTTTGCGCTGGCGATCCGTTTGTACTGAACCAGCCGGAGGTGCACGTCGGGCAGGTAGTCCTCGGGCAGCAGGGCGGGCAGATGAAGATTGATTTCAGGCCCATGATGGCTTGCCGTCTCCAGGTCGAGTTCGACCCCTTCACGCATGGCGCTGACCGTCTGGGTGAGCATCTCGTTGTACAGGGCAAAACCGATTTCATGAATCTGGCCTGTCTGCCCCTCACCGAGCAGTTCCCCCGCGCCCCTGATCTCGAGATCATGGGTCGCCAGCACGAAGCCTGCGCCGAGATCCTCCAGGGATTCGATGGCCTCCAGCCTGCTCACGGCATCGTCGGTCAACGCTTCTTTTGGCGGCGCCAGCAGGTAGGCAAACGCCTGATGGTGCGAGCGGCCGACCCGGCCGCGCAGCTGGTGTAACTGTGCCAGACCGAATCGATCGGCCCTGTTGATGATAATCGTATTGGCGGAAGGAACATCCAGCCCGCTTTCGATGATCGAAGTACAGACCAGGATATGAAAGCGGCGATGGTAAAAGTCCTGCATGATACGCTCGAGTTCCCGCTCCCGCATTTGCCCATGGGCAATTTCGATCCTGCCCTCCGGCAGTATCTCGGCTACTTGTGCCGCAATTTTTTCGATATCCTGGACTCGATTGTGGACGAAGTAGACCTGGCCGCCACGCTTGAGTTCTCTGAGACATGCTTCCCTGATCACCCGTGCTTCCCAGTGGGTCACGAACGTTTTGATTGCCAGCCGGGAATCGGGCGGCGTGGCGATCAGCGACAGTTCGCGAAGACTGCCCAGTGCCATGTTCAGGGTGCGGGGTATCGGTGTTGCGGTCAAAGTCAGGATGTCGACTTCCGTTCGCAGGGCTTTCAGTTTTTCCTTGTGGCGCACGCCGAATCGATGTTCTTCATCGATTACCACCAGTCCCAGGTTCCTGAATCCTGACCGGTTCTGCAGCAGTCGATGAGTGCCCACGACAATGTCGACCGTGCCGTCTGCCAGCCCTTCGAGCACCTGCCGGGTTTCCTGCTGGCTGCGAAAGCGCGACAGCACTTCGACTTTGACAGGCCATTCGGAAAACCGGTCCTTGAAAGTCTGGTAGTGCTGCTGAGCGAGCAGCGTGGTCGGGACCAGGATCGCCACCTGTCCACCACCCGCGACCGTGACAAACGCACCCCGCAATGCCACCTCCGTTTTACCGAAGCCAACATCGCCACACACCAGCCGGTCCATGGGGCGGGAACTGGTCAAATCGTCCAGCACGTCGTCTATGGCCCTGGACTGATCCTCGGTCAGCGCGAAGGGAAAGCTTTCTGCAAACACGGCGTATTCAGCGGGATCGTAGTGGCGGCTGGTGCCTTGCCGGGCTGCACGCTTCGCATACAGCGCCAGTAATTCGGCCGCGACATCGCGGGCTTTCTCCGCAGCCCTGCGCCGTACGCGTGCCCATTGATCCGAGCCCAGGCGGTGCAATGGCGCGTTTTCGGGAGATGCGCCGGTATAGCGCGAGATCAGCTGCAGTGAACTGACCGGAACATGCAGCAGGTCACCGCCCGCATACTCCAGCGTCACGAATTCTGTCGTCATATCATCGATCTGCAGTGTTGTCAGGCCTCTGTACCGCGCAACACCGTGGTCGGTATGCACCACCGGTGCGCCGGCATGAAGATTGGTCAGATCGTTGATCAGTGCCTCGGGGTCGCGGACCCGCCGCCGTCGTTTCCGTGGCTGGGCCTTCCCGAACAGCTCGTATTCGGAAATAACCGCAGTGTCAGCGGCGTCGAGAATGAATCCCCTGGTCAGTGCAGCGACAGCGATCGAGGGGCCGGGCCCGGAAAGCGCCTGTTGCCATCCATCGACGGAAGCCGGGTGGACTTTTTGTTCCCTGAGAATTTCCAGCAGCATTTCGCGACGACCGCCGGATTCGGCCGCTATAACGATTTTTCCGCTGCGTTGCTGCATGAACTGTTTCAGGCTGCGAGTCGGGTCCGGATCGCGCCTGTTGATGAGCAGCGGAGGGACCGCGCTCACGGGAAGATTGATACTGCCCTGTTCGAGGTGCTCGTCGAGAATCTCGCGCATTTCAAACTGGATAACCGATCGTGCGTCGATCTGCTGCTGATGTTCCTCGATGGTGC
>JAJRXW010000238.1 GCA_024276095.1 Gammaproteobacteria bacterium | reverse complement strand
TCACCAGAACCTGATGGCGCGTCCCAGCCTGAGCAGGGAACAGAAAGACCAGGCAGAGTTTGCACTGGCCGAGGACTATCTCAGTGCGGGCCTGCTGGATCGCGCCGAGGATCTTTTTCTGAAATTGCGCCAGTCCCCCGAATACCAGCAAAAAGCGCTGCGAAAACTCGTTCGCATATACGAGATCACCAAGGAATGGGAACGTGCGATCGAAATCCACGGCCAGCTGGAGGCCGTCGATGCCACAGTTGTGGGGACGGATCAGGTTGTCCATTTCTACTGCGAACTGGCGGAACAGGCGAGGGCACAGCAGGACTATACCCGCGCCCGGCAAATGCTGAAAAAATCGCGGTCCGGCGGGCGCAAGGATACCGTGCGTTCCATGCTGGCGCGTGCGGACCTCGCCCATGATATGGGAGATTTCAAAACGGCCATCCGGCTGTATGAAGGCGTGGCAGAGAAGGATCCTGCATTGCTGATCGAGGTGATCCCCCGGATGTCGGCGAGCTGCCGGGCAGCAGAACTGGAAAAAAGATTCAGTGGCTTTTTGCACGGCTTGCTGAGCCGCGATCCTTCCACTGTCAGCGCGATTGCGATGGCAACGATTATCGAGCCCGATATCGATAACCGGGTTGCGCTGCAGTGTCTGGAAGACTTTGTGACCGGCGATTCGACACTGAGCGACCTGATAGACAGCAGCCGGCTGGTGAACGCCTCAGAGGAAGACCGGTTGCGGATCCTTGAACGGGTACGGACGGCTCTGAGACGAATCGCGGTTGCCGAGCCGGGCTATCAGTGCAGCGAATGCGGCTATATGAGCATGCTCCTGCAATGGCAGTGCCCGCGCTGCAGGACCTGGGAAACCGTTCGCCCAAGCGCAAGACTGGTGCTCGACTCGATGTCGCGTTAGTCGGGCGAATACGCGGAAATTACCGACCGCGAATTTCCGGACAAACCGGCGGGATTCTCCGCTTCGAGTTCCCGTGAGATGTCTTTTAGCATGAATGCTCTCGAACAGATTGACTGCATCAGAAGATGCAAAGGAGACAAGCATGCAGAAACTCATTGCCATAGTGATCGGGACTTTGTGCCCGTTGGTCATTTTTGCCGGCCCGGTGGATATCAATTCGGCCGATGCCGAGACCATCGCCCGGGAACTCGATGGCGTCGGCCCGGCCAGGGCCAGGGCAATCGTCGAGTACCGTGACAACTACGGGAAATTCCGTAGTGCGGCGGAGATCACCAACGTCAATGGCATCGGGCAGCATGTACTCACTGCCAACGAGGGCAATATTCTCGTTGACCAGGGTGAGGACTAGTCACTGACCGTGTGGTGCACATTCGGCGGTCCTGATCCGTCGAATGTGCATCATGTGCGCTGTGTATTCGCATCAGGCCGGGCAAATTGGCTATCATTCGCAGTTCGACCACGATGACCGGAAAGGAACTCCTGAATGAGCCAGCCTGTACAAACTGCTGTTTTCCCCGTTGCAGGCCGCGGCACGCGATTTTTGCCGGCCACCAAGGCAATGCCGAAGGAAATGCTGCCGATTATTGACAAGCCGCTGATCCAGTATGCAGTGGAAGAGGCCATTGCAGTAGGTGCCAAACGCCTGGTGTTCATTACCGGCAGCGGCAAACGGGCTATAGAAGATCACTTTGATCGTGATCCCGAGCTCGAGCGTGCCCTGGACATGGCGGGCAAACAGGATCTTGTCGACGTGGTGAAGAACATACTGCCCAGAGGTATTTCCTGCGTCTATATTCGTCAGGGTGAACCGCTTGGCCTGGGTCACGCGGTGCTGTGCGCCAGGCCTGCCGTGGGGGATGAACCGTTTTTCGTGCATTTACCGGATGACCTGATCCGCAATGACCCGGGATGCCTGGCACAGATGGCTGCGCGCTACCGGGATTGTGAGGCCAGCGTGATCGCCGTCGAGGACGTTGCGCGGGAACACACCAGCCGCTATGGCATCGTTGATGTCGATGACAATCAGCGACTG
>JAJRXW010000237.1 GCA_024276095.1 Gammaproteobacteria bacterium | reverse complement strand
CGGTCCCCAATACACCACTCTTGCAAACTTTCTCTGTTTTATCTATATTATTACTTGTGTACCAATATAGATAAATAACATCCGAATTCTGAAAGACACCTCCGCCACCCGCAGGAAGGGGATGGACAACCATGGCGAAACAAAGCAATGCGCCCGGCAATAACCGGGAGCGGGAACTGCAGCAATCGACAATTCCGGACGCAGCACTCGTTGCCGCCTTCGAGAATTGCTCTTTCGATGCAGCACAATTCGATCACACAATGCATGTCCGCATTGCCTGGCTGTACCTCAACGAAATGAGTCTGGTGGATGCCGTGTCAAGATATACCCGCGGTCTGAAAAAACTGACAGCCCGTCTCGGTGTCCCCGAAAAATACCACGAAACCATCACCTGGTTTTACCTGGTCATGATCAACGAACGCCGCACCGGCGATGGTGCCGTCAGCTGGACTGATTTTTGCCGGGACAACCCGGATATTCTTTCCCGCCGGCCGCCGCTTGTCGCTGCCTACTATTCCGATGAGAAAATCCGGTCACAGCTCGCACGCCGGCAGTTCATCCTTCCGGATATGGCTCAATCATCCAGGTCGGGCAGTCCGCCCAACACCAGCAAATAGTAGCTGACAATCCCGATCACCTGCTCATTCTCCACTACAGGAGCATGACTGATCCCGCAGCGCTCGAAAAGCCGGGCACAATAGCGAATGTCCATATCGGGCCGTACCGAGACCACCGGCTTGGCCATGATCTCAAAAACGTTCACGCGGTCAGGCGCCCGGTCCTTCGCAATCACCTGCTTGGCAACATCGGAAAACGACAACATACCGTATTCATCGCGTTCGTCTCTTTTTTCGATCATCAGGCAGGTTGCCCCGACGCGTTTCATGATCTTGAGTGCTTCGAGGACATCGATACGCCCGTCCACTGTAGTGACTTCAGTGCGCATCACGTCGCGCACAGGCACCTGGTTACGTCCACTCATAGTTTTTCCTCCAGCACATCGGTCAGCTCCTCTACCTGGTGCATGACACCGACCGCATCTTCGACATCCACCTGCAGGGCAATGCCCGTTCCGGGTTTCTCGTCAAACTGCCCCACTTCACCGATCTTTTCCAGAATCTCCCTGCTCATGTGCTTTTCGACCAGCAGCAGCACTACATCCCGCTGCGTGGTCAGCGTAAGCCCGAGAAAGCTCTTCGCCTGCTTCAGCCCTTCGCCTCTTGCATGATTGATCACCGTACAGCCCGTCGCGCCGGCCTTGCGCGCAGCATCGACGATCAAATCGGTCTTGCTGTCTTCCACGAAGACTACCAGTAACTTGAAATGCACAATCTTTCTCCCGAACTTTCCCAGAACACCCTGATAGTTAGACCACTAGCCTTCCCTGCGATTCCCGTAACGCGCAACCAGCATGGAAAACTGCGCATATGCGAGTACCGCAATGATCGGAAACAGACAGGCGAATGCTACCAGTCCAAAACCATCCAGCAAGGGGCTCCTGCCGGGAATCGCATCGGCCAGCCCCAGGCCCAGAGCCGTAATGATCGGCACTGTCACCGTCGAAGTCGTCACACCACCGGAATCATATGCCAGCGGTACAATCATCCGCGGCGTAATGGCGGTCTGCAGCACAACCACCAGGTAACCTGCGATAATGAAATAGTGCAGCGGCATGCCGGTGACAATGCGATAGCATCCCAGCGTCACGCCTACCGCAGCGCCCAGGGCCACTGCCGTACGCAGTCCCCACACCCCGATGGTACCGCCGGACTCTTCGTTTGCCTTGATGGCAACCGCAAGCAGTGCAGGTTCCGCGATCGTCGTACTGAAACCAATCAGGAATGCGAACGCATAGACC
Organism: Gammaproteobacteria bacterium; assembly: GCA_024276095.1. Lineage (GTDB taxonomy): Bacteria > Pseudomonadota > Gammaproteobacteria > Steroidobacterales > JAJRUG01. Next base: position 2,071 of record JAJRXW010000237.1, on the reverse strand, counting down.
CAGTAATAAGTGTCCCAGCGCACTGCCGAATCCGTCGCATCCGCCAGGCCGAGAAATTCAGGGTTGGTCAGCTGCTCCGCCATCAACCGGCCCATCGGAAACAGCGCCTGCTCGAGGCCCGTCAAAAACAGGCCCAGGCCCACGACGACCAGCACCAGCCCCATTGCTACCCGCGGCCAGGCAGGCGGCAGCCGACGACTCAAAACGACCTGAAATGCCACCAGGAATACCGCGATCGGCAGGATATCCGCTGCCGTTCCCGCCACGGTCTCCAGCAATTCGATCAGCCAAGCCATGACACCAGCATCCCGTAGACCATGACGAACGGAATCGGCGTGAGCGACGCGAAGGCAATCAACCCAAACCCGTCCGTCATGGGATTCCGATCCTCGAGTGAAGATGCCAGGCCAACACCGAGCGCGGTAACCAGGGGCACCGTGACCGTGGATGTCGTGATAGCCCCTGAATCATAAGCCACGCCGACGATTTCATCCGGTGCAAACCCGGTGATGGCAATCACCAGCACATATCCGCCGCCGATCATCAGCGGCAGGGACCAGCCGATAATAATCCGCAGTACACCCAGTACCAGCGCGCAACCGACAGCCAGCGCAACCGTGATTCTCAGCCCGAGAGAGTAATTGTCTTTTGCCTCCGCCGCCGCAGCAATAACACCGCCCCCGGCGGCGATCTCGGCTGCCTCCGACGACACGGCAATCAGCGCGGGCTCTGCAATGGTCGTGCCGAACCCCAGTGCAAAGGCAAACCCGACCAGCCACAGGACGCTGCCCTTTTTTGCCAGCTGGTAGGCCAGCTGTTCCCCCAGTGGGAACAGAGCCAGCTTCAGGCCATAGATAAAAAAAGTCAGCCCCAGGACTACCAGCACGATCCCGCCACCGAAATCCAGCAGTCCCTCCGCAGAGCCATCGAAAAGAAAAATCTGAAAACCGCTGATTACCAGTACCACGGGCGTCAGATCGCGAACACTGCTGACAAGATCGCGAAACAGAACGTGAAGCGCCGCCGCCACTGCAATCCTCCCTGACCAGAATTCCACGAGACCCGGCCATAACCCGGACAGCCAGGGTGAAGTCCATCATATTGCCAATGAGATACGACAAACCCGTGTCCGGATCATATCATCGCTGATCGCGTCCAGGTTTTTTCGGCAGGAAATCCCTAATGCCTTCGAACGGCATGGTGATTTGCGCTGCCCCGAAAAGGCTGCAGGAGCATCTGGTCGAGACGCAGGTCCTTCCTGCTGCGAAAGCTGTCAAGACCGATCGTCATCCCCAGGTTCCCCTGCGCCGATTCGTCCTGATAGGTACCGAACAGCCGATCCCACCAGGGCAACTCGAAACCAAAATTGCTGTTGGTCTCGGCTGGAATCGCAGAGTGATGAATACGATGCATATCGGGGGTGACCAGGAACCAGCGAAGCAGCCGGTCGAATCGCCGTGGAATGTGCACATTGCCGTGATTGAACATCGCGGTCGCATTCAAAAGCACTTCGAACACCAGCACTGCCGCTACCGGCGGACCGAGCGCCATAACGACAGCCAGCTTGATTCCCATCGACAGCAGTATCTCGATCGGGTGAAACCGCGCACCCGTGGTCACATCGAAATCGAGATCCGCATGGTGCATGCGATGCAACCGCCACAAAACGGGCACCGCATGAAACAGAACGTGCTGAAGGTAAATGACAAAATCGAGAAAAATAACGGACAGCGCAATGGCAAGCCCGTACGGAATGCGCACCTGGTTCAACAGGCCCCACCCCGCCTCATGCGCATATACGGCCACTCCAACCGCAGCCATGGGAACCAGGGCACGCAACAGAACACTGTTCAACACCACAATGCCGAGGTTCGAAGACCAGCGAAGCCAGCGCGAACAGCTGCGAACCCGGCAGGGCGCAACAACCTCCCACAAAGCCATCACGGCAAAAATGCCGACAAAAAAACCGAGACGAATCTCCGTTTCATTGGCCAATAGAAAATCGGTCACTGTCCGGCCCCAGGCAGCATTCCAAATGCCGCTGATCGTTCAGGCGGTACCGGCGGGTTGG
>JAJRXW010000236.1 GCA_024276095.1 Gammaproteobacteria bacterium | reverse complement strand
CTGCAGCGCCAGAAAGAGGAACTGCTCGAAGCATTCAATCGAGCCAGAAAAGTCGCAGATCAGGATCGCATCAGTGTTTCCCAGATCAACGTTGAGTATGAACGCCGGACTGTCTCCAGAGAGTCGGCGAGTTCCACGCTTGAACGAATTTCGTCACAGCAGGAACAGCTTACCGCTCGTGTCACCGGTTTGGTCCGACAGCTCGAGGAAGGCGAAAGCCCTTTGCAGGAACTGCAGCGGGAACTGGACGCAGCGCTGGAAAAGGAAGTTGAGGCCAAGCAGGAACTGGCTCGACGGCGCCGGGAACTGGATGCTGCAGATGAACAATTGCGGAACCATGAGGCCAACAGGGCTGAATGCGAGCACAGAGTGACGGCGGCACGAGAGGCGGCAGAGCTGGTGCGAATCCAGGTGCGCGAACTGGAAGTGCGGCAGGAAGGGATTGTAGAGCAGTTTGCACACACCGGCCTGGTGCTCGATTCGGTAGTCAGTGAGCTGGACGAGAACGCTGCCGAGGATGCGTGGGAAGAGAATCTGACCGCGGTCAGGCGCCGGATAGAGCGGCTGGGGTCGATCAATATGGCGGCCATCGATCAGTTCAACGAGCAGTCTGAACGCAAACAGTACCTCGATAAACAGTATGACGATCTCATTGCGGCACTGGACACCCTGCAGGGGGCAATCCGAAAGATCGACCGAGAGACGCGCACCCGGTTCAAGGAAACCTTCGATAACGTCAACAGCGGACTGCAGCGGATATTCCCGCGTTTGTTCGGTGGTGGCCATGCTTACCTGGGTCTCGATGGTGATGACGTACTGAATGCGGGCGTGACAGTGATGGCACAGCCTCCCGGCAAGCGCAACAGCTCCATTCATTTGCTGTCAGGCGGCGAGAAAGCGCTGACTGCAGTGGCGCTGATATTTTCGATCTTCGAGCTCAATCCGGCGCCGTTTTGTTTGCTGGATGAGGTCGACGCACCACTGGACGATGCAAATGTGAGCAGGTTTTGTGAGATCGTTCAGGAAATGTCCCAGAATATTCAGTTTGTAGTGATTACTCACAACAAGACCACTATGGAAATGGCGAGCCAGCTAACAGGTGTCACGATGCATGAGGCCGGAGTCTCAAGGCTGGTATCCGTAGATATCGATGCAGCGGTGCAACTGGCAGCAATATAGCCTGGCAACGGTGGCTCACCCGGAGAGACAGGTGTAACTGTGGCGGAGTTACGATGGATTCTGCTGGTTGCCGGTGTGGTGGTGCTGGCTGGCGTATACTTTTACAGTACTTACAGGGCACAGCGGCCCAAAGAGACTGACGGGACCGGCGTACCGCGCAAGGAGCCCGTGTTCGATGCTGTAAAGGAGGAGGCCGACGATGCGCCTGTAGCCCCGGAGCCGGCTGTCGGAGCTGAAGACGAGCAAACGCCGCAGCAAATCATTACCATTCGCCTGCTGGCTAAAGGCAAAGAGGGTTTCCCCGCAGAGGAAATGATTCTCGAGATGCGTAAAGCCGGGCTGCGCCATGGGCAATACGGGATTTTTCATCGTCATTCGGAGCAGGATGATTCGAAGTATCTTTTCAGTATCGCCAGCGTCTCGGAGCCGGGCTCATTCGATCTTTCCAGAATGAAACTCGATTCTTACCCCGGAGTCAGCCTGTTCCTCGTGTTACCCAATCCCGGGAACGGCGTCGATGCGTTTGATAATATGGTCGAAACCGCCAAGACCATGGCGAAAAATCTCAACGGAGAACTGGTCGATGAGCAGGGTATTTCGCTGAGTATTCAGCGTGAACGATTCCTGCGCGAGGAGGTCATCCAGTTCGAGCATCACCATTAGCCTGATGGAAATTCCGCAGCCCGCTCGACAGCTTGCCGCAGATTTGCGGGCGGAAATCCGGAAACATGACTATCAGTACCATGTTCTCGATGCGCCCGTTATCCCCGATGCGGAATATGACAGGCTGCTTCTCCAGCTAAAGGAGCTCGAGAAACAGTACCCGGATCTCGTTACACCCGAGTCACCTACCCAGCGTGTCGGTGCGGCTCCCGAATCCGGCTTCAAGCCGGTGCGCCATGAGCGGCCGATGCTTTCACTGGAGAATGCATTCGATGAAGATGAGGTTATTGCATTTGACCGCCGGATAAGCGAACGGCTCGGTCTGGAAGACTCCATCAGCTACTCGGCAGAACCCAAACTGGATGGAGTCGCGATCAGCCTGTTGTATGAAGGCGGTCGGCTGATACGTGCCGCGACGCGTGGTGACGGATCGACGGGAGAGGATGTGACCCATAATGTTCGCACGATAAAATCCGTACCGCTGCAACTCGCAGGTTCAGGCTGGCCTGAGCGCCTGGAAGTCAGGGGTGAGGTTTACATGCCCAGAGCCGGATTCGAGGCGATGAACAAACGGGCTGCAGCTGCCGGAGAAAAGACCTTTGCCAATCCTCGCAATGCAGCCGCAGGCAGTTTGCGACAGCTCGATCCGCAGGTCACCGCAAACAGACCGCTGGACATGTTTGTGTATGGCGCAGCGACCGCTATGGCGGAACAGCTGCCTGGTTTGCATAGTGAAATACTCGAACGTCTCTCCCAATGGGGATTGAAGGTTTGTCCTCAATCGTCTGTTGTTGAGGGAGCCGCAGGTTGCCTCGCGTATTTCAGGGAACTGAGCGTTATCCGTGATGAGTTGCCGTACGATATCGATGGCATAGTCTATAAGGTGAATGACCTGTCGCTGCAGGAGCGACTCGGGCGGGTTGCACGGGCACCGCGCTGGGATATCGCTCACAAGTTTCCCGCCCAGGAACAACTCACCGTGGTGCGAGCGGTGGAGTTCCAGGTAGGACGAACCGGTGCTGTCACACCGGTTGCCCGGCTGGAGCCGGTAGAGGTAGGCGGGGTGACTGTCAGCAATGCAACGCTGCACAACTTCGATGAACTACGGCGAAAAGACGTACGGGTTGGGGATACGGTTATTGTTCGTCGCGCCGGCGATGTGATACCCGAGATAGTGAGTGTACTCAAAGACCGGCGGCCGGCCGATAGTCAGCCTGTTGAGCTTCCCGGGCATTGTCCGGTCTGCGGTTCGGATGTGATTCGTCCGGAGGGAGAGGCTGTGGCGCGTTGTACCGGCGGATTATATTGTTCTGCACAGCGCAAGGAGTCGCTCAAGCATTTCGTGTCGCGACGGGCACTGGATATTGCAGGGCTGGGCAGCAAACTGATCGATCAGCTTGTAGACACAGGGCTGGTGAAGTCGCCGGGTGATCTATATCGGCTTACAAAGGAGGATCTGATTGAACTTGAGCGCATGGGCCAGAAATCTGCCGATAACATCATGGCGGCGCTGGACAAGAGCAGAGAAACAACACTGGAGCGGTTTCTATACGCTTTGGGAATTCGGGACGTTGGCGAAGCGACCGCGAAATCTCTGGCCCGTTACTACGGTAGCCTGGATCGAATCATAGCGGCCAGCGAGGAAGATCTTCAGGAAGTACCCGATGTGGGGCCAATAGTAGCTGCACGCATACATGCTTTTTTCAGTCAGCCGCATAATCAATCCGTGCTAAAGGACCTGCGTGACTCAAACACCGGTATTCAGTGGCCGGAAACGGCTGGAGAGGCAAACACTTCCGGTGAGGGTCCACTAGCGGGTATGACTTTTGTTCTTACCGGTAAACTGGATGCCTTTTCCAGGACAGAAGCCAAAGACAAGATCGAGGCACTCGGCGGCCGAGTATCCGGTAGCGTTTCTTCCAGGACGGCCTTTCTTGTACAAGGTCATGATCCCGGGTCAAAAGCGAAAAAGGCGCAGAAACTGAAAGTCGATGTCCTTGATGAAGCCGGCTTCATCAGGCTCTTGACAACGAAACATTCTTAATAGTCAATCGCCATATCTGGGAAAATTGGCAATAAAATCAAGTACCAAACAATTTTTCCCGAAGATAAACTCCAAGGTGAACTACAGTATCTAAGCGTCTGATTTTGGGCATTTTTTCCCATTATTTTGGCACCGTTGACCTGAATATTGGGGTTCACTATATTCCGCGGCATGCAAAGTTCAATACATCAGCGAATTTTGGCCAACATGTTTTGGGTCATGCGGCCGATAGCTCGATTTCTTTTTGGTGCAGGGGTTGGTTTTAGAGAATTTTCAGATGTTGCGAAGGCTGCTTTTGTTGATGTTGCGACAAAGGAATTTGGAATTCGAGGGCGGCCAACAAATGTATCTAGAGTCGCTGTAATGACAGGGTTGACGCGAAAAGAAGTCAAAAAAATAAGGGATAAGGAGACCATGGATCTTGACAATCCCACTGCGCGCCGTAGTCCACCAGCAGAGGTGCTCCATTACTGGTACACCGATAGAAAGTACGTGGCACCCGACGGTATGCCATTGGCACTTCCGTTTTCTGGTGAGGGGCGGACTTTCACTTCTCTAGTAAAGCTATGTGCAGGGGATATCCCAGCGGGGGCAATGCGTACAGAGCTTCTACGTATTGGAGCAGTCCAGGAAAACCAAGAAGGTAATCTGGAGGTGAAAAAGAGGCATTTCGTGCCCGCGAATATTGACGAAAAATTAATGGAAGGGATTAATTTTGGACTCCGGCCACTCGTGTCAACCATAGCGTATAACACTGATCCGCGGCATGAGAATAATCCGCGATTTCAGCGATCCGTTCATACGAGTATGGTGAACCCAAGCTCACTAGATGAAATTCAGACGACAATTAAACAAATGTTATCAAGGTATTCGGCGGAACTTGACGACTATCTATCTGGACTAGAGGTCAGTGCCGATCAAAGCATGGATATAGGCACCGTCAATGTTGGGGTTGGCTTATTCTACTTTGAAGGGGAAGGCAAGGACGACATCGCCGGTAGCCAAGGCAATCCCCCCGAAAACAGCTGATTTCGAGGGCGTTCAGATTTCTGTGTCAACGTCGTGTTGCATAACTCATAAGATCAAAGTTTCAGCGCCGTATCAAGTCGGCCTTCAAAAAATATCGATAACTGCGAGATGGTGAGATTCCAGTTCTGGATCGGCATGGTCCAT
>JAJRXW010000235.1 GCA_024276095.1 Gammaproteobacteria bacterium | reverse complement strand
GGGCCGATGCCAGGGCCGATGCCAGGGTCGATACCGGGGTCGATACCGGGGTCGATGAGCCGGGCCAATGGCCGGCACGGGACACCGCAGCAGCAACACGGCTGGGAAGCCTGGCAGCTACCACCGGGTTGATCGAGTACAGCATGCGGTGGCTGAAAGATCACTGTGGTTGTGGCAGGCTGGTCGTTACCGGCGGGGCCTGTCGATATCTCGAGCCCTTTTTGCTCCAGTCGATCGAGCTTCAGGCTGTATCGGATGGGCCGGTGGATCATCGGCCCTTGCTGGTTCTGGAGGGTCTGGCAATAGTCGCGGCATGACCGAGGCGGTATTCAACAGGAACGGAAACCCCATGAAGAATATTTTGCTTGGCCTGTTGCTGGCCAACGTCCTGTTGCTGGCCTGGCATCGCTGGATCGCGCCGGAGGAAATCGAGGCAATCGATACCCGGACCACGGTGCCAACCCTCATCCTGATGTCCGGTCGCCAGGGGCCGCGGGAAGCACCGGCGCTGCTTCAGGATGCCGCTTTGGAAACCGCTCGTCAGTGCCTGCGGGTAGGTCCGCTCGTCGACAGCGAGCAGGCCAACGCCGTAGCACACCAGTTGGCCGGTGCCGGTTATTCCGTGAGCCAGACCAGCCGGGAGGGCCGGGCCTGGGTCGGTCACTGGGTGCAGGTCGAAAACCTGGCATCAAGAGAGCTTGCCGCGCGGGTGCTGCGCACGCTGACGGAGGGTGGGTTGTCCGATGCCTACATCGTTGAGTCGGACCAGGTTCGCAAGGTTTCGCTGGGAGTCTTTCGCGATCGGGAACGGGCTGAGCGCACCGCTGCCAGAGCCATCGCTCTGGGCGTGGAGGCCACCATCTCCGATCGCTTTCGTCCGGCAACCGAATACTGGCTCGAGGTAGTCAGTGACCGTGGCGTCATCGATCTGACAGAGTTCCAGTTGGATACCAGCCAGATTCTTCGCGGTGAACGGGTCAGTTGTCCATAATAGCCGGCTCGTATTTCCTGCTGGAACGATTTTATTGTATGTGTAGACTGGTAGAATGGCTTGTCATGCAATCGAAGATTGGCGACAGACAATCAACATCGCCGGAATAGCTCAATTGGTAGAGCAACCGCCTTGTAAGCGGTAGGTTGGGGGTTCAAGTCCCTCTTCCGGCATACCTTCTTTCAGGCACTCTGCTTAGTGAATCGGATATGGACGTCGTAGGGCTCAAGCGAGCTATCTGTCTTGTGTTATTGCTCCTGTTGTCGGTTCCGGCAACAGCAGTGACCAATATCGGTGTCGTCACGGACGGTCCGCGGGCGCGGTCACTGATTCCGATGGACGTGCTGCAGCGGGAGATCAACCAGCTGGCAGCCGGTGAATTCGATATCCGGTTTCCGCGCGAAAAACAGCTGGACGGTGGCTGGACACAGCAGGGTGTTCGTGCCGCCCTGGAGCAGCTGCTGGCCGATCCCGAGGTAGATATTGTGTTGTGCGCCGGCATAACGGCCTCCAACGAGGCGGCGAAAATGCAGGGGCTGCCGAAACCGGTGATTGCGTCCATCGTTGCCGACCGTGACCTGCAGGATTTTCCTCACGCAGATCTTTCCAGCGGCAAGAAAAATTTCGTTTACGTGACCAACTTTCGCAGCATCGATGACGATCTGCGGCTTTTTAAGCAGGCGGTGGGTTTCGAACATCTGGCGATTCTGGCCGACGCCGAAACCCTGCGTTCGATCAGGGCGCTGTCGGTCGACAAGCTGCAACAGTTATCCAGCGAGCTGGGCGCGCCGGTCATCCCCGTACCGGTGGAGGATTCGGTTGCCGAAGCACTGGCGGCGATTCCCGCCGGTACCGACGCTGTATTCGTGACGCCCCTGCTGCGTTTTGACGATCGGGCGATGCGCGAACTGGCGCAGGGGCTGATAAGCAGAAAGCTGCCCAGTTTCTCCCTGTTCGGTGTCCGCGAAATCGAATCCGGGCTGCTCATGGCCAGCAGGGGCCGGCCTGAAGACATCATCCGCGTGAGTCGCCGGATTGCACTGAACATTCAAAGAATACTGCTTGGCGAGGAACCCGGCGATCTGCCGATGGCGTTGCAGGCGAACTCCCGTCTTGCGATCAACATGCGCACTGCCGCAGCAATCGGCTATTCCCCCAGTTTCTCGATTCTGTCCAATTCGGAACAGTATTTTCGGGAAGAATTCGATGAAGGCGATCCGCTGACACTGCTGGAAGCCATGCGCCGGGCGGTTGAAGTCAACCTGGGGCTGCGCGCTTCGGCTTACGATCCGCTGATAGCCGGCGAGGATGTCCGGCTGGCACGCTCGGCCCTTATTCCACAGCTCGATGTCGGGGCCGATTGGGTCAGGATGAATCCCGAGCGTACTTTCCCGGGTTTTCAGGCAGAAAACAGTATCGATGCCAGCGCAGAGTTCCGGCAACTGATTTATTCGGACGATGCCTGGGCTGCGTGGCAGATATCCCGTTATCTGGAGAATGCCGCCGGAGAGGAGTATGGCATTGCCGTTCTCGATACGCTGAAAGCAGCCGGCCAGAGTTACATGAACCTGCTGCGAGCCATCGCCCTGGAAGATGTGCGGCGATCCAACCTGGAGGTCACCCGGACCAACCTGTCGCTGGCAACAGTGCGTGAGTCCATCGGCTTTTCAGGGCGTGCCGACGTATTGCGCTGGCGCAGCAGGCTGGCGCTGGATCAACGCGACCTGATCGAGGTTGAGTCGGCGCGGCACCAGGCTGAGAACGCGCTGAACCAGGTGCTGAACCGGCCCCAGTCCGGTCGCATCAGGCCGCTGGACAGCAGCGTCGAGGCTACCCTGGCGCCGTTCAGTGAACCCCGGTTCACGGCGCTTATCGACAATGAACAGGTCTGGCTGGCCTTCCAGGATTTTATCGTGGGCAAGGGCTTGCTGGATGCCCCGGAACTGAGCGTTGTGGATCATCTGATCGAGGCCGGAGAACGCCAGGTGCAGGCGTCAAAACGCCGTTACTGGGTACCTGAGCTGGCGCTGGTTGCCAACGGCAGCAGTAACGTGAACAGAAGCGGTGCCGGGTCGCAGGATGCTCCCGGTCTGATAAGCTGGTCGGACAGGTCATGGAATATCGGCGTGCAGGCCAATCTGCCGATTTTCAGCGGCGGTGCGCTGCGTGCCAATCTGAACCGGTCGCAGTATGCGCTCAGAAAACAGCGTCAGACCAGGGAAGCAGTCGAGGAGCAGATAGAAACCAGGATTCGTATCGCCTTGCATCAGGTCGGCAGTTCCTATTCAGCCATCGAACTGTCGCTTGCCGCAGCGGAAGCATCTTCGGAGAATCTGAGTATTGTGACGGATGCATATTCCAAGGGCGCCGTGTCGGTAACCGACCTGATCGACGCCCAGAATGCGGCACTGGCGGCAGATCTTTCTGCGGCCGAGGCAAGGTATGTTTACCTGATCGATTTGCTCGAGGTACTTCGGGCGGCAGGGAACTTCAATTTGATATTCGATCCCGGATATATGAGCGAATGGTATGCGGAGGCCGAGGAGTTTTTTCGTGAACGGGGTATTTTTCTCAACTAACCGAACATACGGCGATCGGAGCGTAATCAATCCATGGTAATCGGCGATATCCTGTTCCGGATTCAGTCCCGGACATTGCGCGGGGCGGTCGTTATTGTGCTGGCGGTTTTTCTTGCCGGGTGCGAACAGCCGCCAGTGCAGGTAGAAGAAATCGTTCGCCCCGTCAGGTATACCCACGTGGTACCGATCGGAGCAGCCCAGACAAGAATTTTTTCCGGCGTTACGAAAGCAGCACTGGAGGCGGACCTGAGTTTCAAGGTCAGCGGGACCATCAACAGGCTCGATGTCAATGTGGGCGAACAGGTGGCCGCCGGTGAACTGGTTGCCAGCCTGGATCCGACCGATTACCGGGTTATGTTCGGCCAGGCGGAGGCCGGTCTGGAGCAGGCCCGGGCCGAGCTGCGCAACGCCCGGGCGAACTTTGCCCGTACCCGGGAATTGTATGAAAACCGCAGTGTTTCAAAAAGCGATCTGGACAATTCCCGGGCGGCTGCCGAGTCTGCCGCAGCCCGGGTTCGAACAGCGCTGCAACAGCTTGAAGCTGCGCGGCTGAGACTTTCGTATACCCGGCTGGAGGCCCCCCAGGCCTGCACCGTTGCCAGCAAGCATGCGGAAATCAATCAGAACGTGCTGGCCAATCAACCTGTCGTCACGCTCAATTGCGGTGACTGCGCGGAGATTACCGTCGATGTGCCGGGCGTCTATATCGGGCGGGTTGAGAACGGCACCGAGGTAGAAGTGACTCTGGCGGCGCTTCCGGGAGAAGTGCTTCACGGCGTCGTCAGTGAGGTAGGTATTGCGACGGACGGCGGGCGGGTTGCCTATCCGGTAACGATTGTCCTGCAGGAGCGTTGTGAAGCCGTGCGCTCGGGAATGGCCGCCAATGTAGCGCTGGTGATCAGCAGCGGCGATTCGGAGGAGGGGATGGTCGTTCCGTTCGTGGCGGTCGGCGAGGATCAGACAGGCCGCTTTGTTTTTGTTCTGGAGCCCACTGAAAATGAATACTGGAGAGTACGGCGGCGCGCCGTCGTGGTCGGCGGTTCTGCGCTGGACGGTGTGCTGATTCTCTCGGGGCTGGAGGAAGGCGAGTTGATCGCGACCGCAGGTGTGCGCCGCCTGACCGACGGCCAGATCGTATCGCTGCTGGGCCAGACGGAAGCCTGACTGTCCGTTCATGAATCTGACCCAGTTCGCAATTGACCGGAACCGGATATTCCTGGCCATCCTGTCGATCGTCCTGGTGTCC
>JAJRXW010000234.1 GCA_024276095.1 Gammaproteobacteria bacterium | reverse complement strand
CATAACAGCTTAAGTATATGGGTGTTTGCCTGAAACAATTACGTGACATTGCCATTTAGTCCCGAGTTTCGTGGTGTTGGGGCGACAGCCTGCTTTTTTTGGGGCTGAGGTTGAGTTGCTCTGCCAATGCTGTCTTGAGAGGATTCGAATGGAGTCCGGGGGGTAGGGTTTGCAGGGTTCCAGCAGGAAAACTGCGGGAAGTTTCCATATATTACGCGTGTTTGTTGCTTGTCTCCCGGGTAGCCTGATCTGTCCGGTATTCGCGGGAGGATGCTCGATACCATGGGTCGCGGGCGCAACACGGAAAACAAAGGATCACCTTTTCTCGGGTCTGTACGGGCCGCTATTCGCGTGCGCCATTATAGCATCAAGACCGAGAAAGCCTATATTCACTGGATCAAGCGATTCATCATGTTTCATCGTAAACGGCACCCTCGGGATCTTCGGGAAGCGGATGTGGCTGCGTTCCTGAGTGACCTGGCAGTGAACCGGGACGTGTCTCCCAGTACCCAGAATCAGGCCTTGAATGCCCTGGTTTTTCTATATCGGCACGTACTTGACCGGCCGCTGGATAAGATTCCCGGGATCGTTCGGGCGAAGCGGGAGCGCCGCCTGCCGGTGGTGCTCACCACCACGGAAGTCAGCCGGGTGCTGGCTGCGATTGAGGGCGTCCACTGGTTGGTGGTCTGCCTGTTGTACGGTTCGGGCCTGCGACTCATGGAGGCCGTGCGGTTGCGGGTAAAGGACATCGATTTCGAGCATCGTGCTCTGTTTATCCGCGATGGCAAGGGGAACAAGGACCGCATCGTTACCTTGCCGGATGAACTCCATGTTCCTCTCCAGCGGCACCTCGCGGTACGGCGGGTGGAGTATGAGCGCGACCAGGCGCGCGGTGTCGGCGGCGTGTATTTGCCGTATGCCTTGGCCCGGAAGTATCCGCGTGCGGCGGCCGAGTGGGGTTGGCAGTATGTTTTCTCCGCCCGGCGCCCGGCCCGTGATCCACGCTCCGGTGTATTGCGGCGGCATCATATTGACGCATCGGCAATACAGCGAATGGTCAAGCTGGCAGTCCGGCGCGTGGGTATCTCCAAACCGGCCAGCTGTCATACTCTGCGGCATTCATTTGCAACGCACCTTCTCGAGCGGGGCATGGACATCCGTACCGTACAGGAGCAACTCGGGCATGTGGATGTGCGTACTACACAGATCTACACGCACGTTCTCAAGCGCGGCGGCCGTGCCGTGCGCAGTCCCCTTAGCCTGGTACTGCGACCGGACGATGCAGATTCAAAGTAAAGCGGATATGGCGCCGGGCAGGTTTTCGACACGGCATTGAGTCGCCGTTGCTATTGCCCTGCGGGCATTTGCCACTCCGCAAACGTGCGACCGCTTTGCGCCAGCTCCCTGAGCAGCAGCGGCGGTTCCCAGTACAGGGGGCCGAAGCGTTCACGGAATTCGCAGACCGTGGCATAGACCCGGTCCAGTCCGACGCTGTCCGCGTAGTGCATGGGGCCGCCACGATGGCGCGGAAAGCCGTAACCGTTGATCCAGATGACATCGATATCGCCGGGCCGGTTGGCGACGCCGTCCTCAAGAATACGTGTGCCCTCGACAACCAGGCCGTAGATGCAGCGCTCGATGATTTCCTGCGCACCGATGTCACGCTGTTCGATACCGAGCCGGCGCGCTTCCTGGCGAATCAGTGCCTGAACTTCCGGATCGGGAACCGGTTCGCGCGAGCCCGGTTCGTAACGGAACATGCCTTTGCCGGTTTTTTGTCCGTAACGGCCCATCTTTGCCAGCACGTCGGCCATGCGGTAAAAGCGCGGGTCGTCGGGCAGATCGGTGCGTTCCTGGCGAACCTTGTAACCCACATCCAGGCCGGCGAGGTCGCCGACCGCATTGGGACCCATGGCCATGCCCCAGTCGAACAAGGTGGCATCGATGAACTCCGGCGCTGCACCCTCGAGCAGCAGCAGCTGGTTTTCGCGCCCGTAGCTGTACAGCATGCGGTTGCCGACAAAGCCAAAGCAGTTGCCTACGACGGTACCGATTTTTCCCAGCGATTTTGCCAGCCCCAGCGAGGTGGCGATCACTTCAGGCTCGGTCGCGGCACCGCGGACGATTTCGACCAGCCGCATGATGTGCGCCGGGCTGAAGAAATGCAGGCCGATCACATCGCCCGGGCGCTGGGTGGCATTGGCGATCTCATCCACATCCAGGGTCGAGGTATTGGTAGCGAGGATCGCGCCCGGTTTGCAGGTACTGTCCAGTTTGGCGAACACTTCTTTTTTAACGGCCATGTTCTCGAACGCCGCTTCGATCGCCAGGTCCGCTTCTGCCAGGTCTGCGTAGTCCCGGGTTGCAGTGAAGCGGCTCAGGCCATCGGCCATGTCCGCCGAGGTGATACGGCCGCGTTTGATACCGCCTTCATAAAGTCTGTTGATGGTGGCTTCGCCGCGTTCCAGTCCTGCTGCATCATTGTCGAGTAATAACACATTGAAGCCGGCGCCCAGACATGCATAGGCAATGGCTGCTCCCATCGTGCCTGCGCCGATGATCGCTACGGTGTGGATGTTGCGGCGTGGCGTTTCCTTGCCGATGCCCGGAACCTTGCTGACCTGGCGTTCCGCGAAAAACGCATGGCGCAGAGCGGCCGACTGGGGGGACGCCTTGCACTCGAGGAAATATTCCCGTTCCCTGGCGATGGCTTCATCGTAGGGAGCGCTCGCGGCCAGTTCGACACAGCGCACGATGCGCTCGGGCGCCGGCAGCCCCCGCGTCTTGCGGGCCATTTTTTTCCGGTAGTCGGCGAAGAACTGCGGCGGTACGGGCGCTGTTTCAAGATCCCGTATGCGTCGTGGTGCTGCGCCGCCGGCGATCAGGTTTTCCGCATAGTTCACGGCAGCTCCGAGAATGTCGTCTTCGGTGCTGACTGCATCGATGATGCCCGCATCCAGCGCGGCCGGGGCCTTGACGGGCCTGCCGGAAATCATCATCTCAAGTGCCCGCTCGACGCCGGCCACCCGGGGTAATCTTTGCGTTCCGGTAGCGCCCGGCAGCAGGCCCAGCGTGACTTCGGGGAAGCCCATCGAGGCGTCTTTCCGGGCGATGCGGTAATGACAGCCCAGGGCAATTTCCATACCGCCGCCCAGGGCGGTGCCGTGCAGGGCGGCGATCACCGGCTTGGTGCACGCTTCGATTCTTTCGACCACCTCGGGCAGCAGCGGTGCTTGCGGTGGCTGGCCGAACTCGCGGATATCGGCGCCGGCGATGAAGGTCCGGCCCGTGCAGCCGATGACAACCGCCTCGATCGCCGGGTCGGATTCTGCGCGTTGCAGGGCATCGATCAGGCCCTCGCGTACCGCCCGGGAAACCGCGTTGACGGGCGGGTTATCGATGGCGATCACGGCCACCTTGCCCTGCTTGTCCAGTGCTACAGCGCTCATCGCATTATTCCCCATCGGTTCACAACAGGCCCAGTTCCAGCCGGGCCGCCTCGGTCATGTATTCGGGTTTCCAGAAGGGCTCCCATACCAGCTCGATCTCGACCTGTTTCACTCCGTCCACCGCGCCGATGGCGTCCTGGATCCAGCCGGGGATTTCCTCGGCGACCGGGCAGGTGGGTGTTGTCAGCGTCATGATAACGGTAACCACACCTTCATCGCTGATTTTCAGGGCATAGATCAGGCCCAGGTCGAAAACACTGACCGGGATTTCAGGGTCGAATACCCTGCGCAGCGCATCGACGATGGCAGGTTCCAGCGGCGAGTCGCTGGTGCCCTCCAGGTAGGGCACCAGCATATCTTTTGTATCGTTTTCGGCGCTGCTCATGGTGGCGGGAGTGCCGCTCGGGCCGGAGTGCTCAGCCGTGCAGCATTTCGTATTTCTCCAGGAGTTCTTCCTGCGACTCCCGGAATTCGGGGTTGGGCACGATGCAGTCGGCAACCGGGCAGACCAGTTCGCACTGGGGTTCGTCCTCGGCGCCGACGCACTCGGTGCAGCGCAGGGCATCGATGACGTAGATGTCGTCCCCGGCCGTGATGGCCTCGTTCGGACATTCGATTACGCAGGCATCGCAGGCGGTACAGTTGTCTTTGATCAGTAGTGCCATGGT
>JAJRXW010000233.1 GCA_024276095.1 Gammaproteobacteria bacterium | reverse complement strand
TTCGAAACTGCCGGCCAGAGCATAACCTACAGCCAGCAGCCGGGCCGGAATCCACGCAAATATGCCATGCAGCCCACAGACGGCAAGATCGATAACGGCCCGCTCTTCATCGTCCTTGCGACCGTACTGGTAGGCTACCCGGCGGCGCATCAGATCCAGCACCCGGAACAGCCAGGCGCCTGCAGGGCCCAGCGGGCCCACTGAACTCAGGACGATAAACCAGAACACAACACCGAATATGCGGTTATTGGCCTGGATATAAACCGCCCTTTCGATCTGCCTGGCATGTTCGGCAGGATCTTCCGGAGGATCGCGTTCAATCAGCTCCTTGGCGATTCTCCGCATTTCCTCGGTGTTACCGCTGGTGACGGCGTTGCGATAATCCTCGGCCTCCTGTTTCAGGTCACGCGGACCAAGAGAAAACAGCAGCACAACGATCAGGAACAGAAAATAGGGAATATGCATCAGGGCATCGGCCATGACATACGATGCCCACGCAACCGGCAGAACCAGCAGAAAAGCCAGCACCGCGGCACCGGCACGGGCAACACCCACACTGCAGGCCCCGAGCTTTCGAAACACGAAATCAAATACCGGGTCCAGCCATCTGAACTCGCGAATGCGGAAAAAATGCGTCAGCAGCCGCTCAACGCCCAGACCCAAAAGCAACGCCAGAAAACTCACTCCGGCAACCCCCTGCTAACCAAGCTGTGTTTCATTGCGATCATCCAGGTCCTTTCTCAGACGCGTCCAGTCGAATAACGGCCCCGGATCCGTCTTCCGGCCGGGCGATATGTCACTGTGCCCGACTACCGGCGCGCCCGACAACGAGGGAATCGATTTTCTCAGCCCGACGATCGTTTTGTACAGAACATCGTACTGCTCATCGGTATACGGAACATCATCCGTACCCTCGAGTTCGATGCCCACGGAAAAATCATTGCACCGCTCGCGTCCCTCGTGGCAGGACTGTCCGGCATGCCACGCTCGTTTCCATAGTGAGACATATTGAACCAATTCGCCATCTCTGCGGATCATCAGGTGGCTGGAAACTTCCATCCTGGCAACTTCGTGGAAACAGGGATGCTGTTGCGAATCCAGGCAATTGGTGAACAAAGCGTCGATCCATGGCCCGCCGAATTCGCCGGGCGGCAAAGAAATTCCGTGAATCACAATCAACTCCGGCTCACAGGCTTTCGGCCGCTCGTCCTGATTGGGTGACGGAACCTGTCGAGCTTCCCGTATCAGTCCTGATTCAGGGTCTATGGTCAACATACTCGGTCAACGGTCGATTCGATCTGCGATTCGGTCACTGTACCAAAAACAGAAGCCGGATTCGTGATTTCCGGCCCGGGAATGCGCACCGGTTATAATGTCGTCGATGAAACCGCCACGCATCTATTCAGGACAAGCACTGCACAGCGGTGCGACGGTCGGTCTCTCTCAAAACGAGAGCGGTCACGTAAGCCGTACACTGCGACTGAAAGCCGGTGATGCAATCGTATTATTCGACGGCAGCGGACGGGACTTTGACGGCATCATTCAGACCGCCAGCGCGCGCGCGGTCACCGTTAGTACCGGTAACGAACGGCAGGCAATCGAGGAGTCCCCGCTTTCGATTTCCCTGTTACAGGGTTTGTGCCGCACGCACAGAATGGACGCCGTCATCCAGAAAGCTACCGAGCTGGGTGTGGCCGGCATCCAGGGTGTCTCGACCGAGCGCTGTATCGTCAGGATCGATCCCGGTCGCTCCGAAAAAAAACTCGAACACTGGCGTCGTGTGGCCATCAGCGCGGCCGAGCAATGCGGCAGATCCGTCGTTCCGGATATCGCCGGCCCGGTTTCCCTGCAGGGAGCCATCGAAAACCATCGACGCACTCCACTGCGACTGATTCTGGACCCCACCTGTGACAAAGGCTTCACCGAGCTGCCGGCATCGGCATCGGCTGCCGCCCTGCTCATCGGGCCCGAGGGTGGCTTCACCGACGCTGAGCTGGATCTCGCTCAACGCGGCGGTTTTCAACGGATTCGACTGGGGCCCAGGATACTCCGTACCGAGACTGCTCCGATTGCCGCTGTGAGCATTCTGCAGTTTCTGCTCGGCGATCTGTAAGTCCGGAGACGGAAGGTGCGCTCAACCCGCCAGGGCGGCGATACATTCCTGCGCCAGCTCCTCGACCTTCTCCAGATCGGGAATCAGCGGATACTCGTTGATCATCCGGATCTGGCAAACCACCGGCCCGTCATCCGGCCAGCTCTGCTGATCGTCCAGTTCCATGACATCGCGGTTCACACGAACCAGCTGTGGAAAACCCTCCGTCATAATGCCGAAATAGCCTGTCTCGAGCTTGCCCGCGATCGCGTTGAATATCGCCACCCGTGTTCTGCCGCCCGGCTCTGACGAAGCGATACCGGACAATTCCTCGAAGCACACCACCGGAACCCTGAGATCGTTCCACGAGACGAACCCCCGGAACCAGGCCGGTCCGTCAACCGATGGCTCGACGAGCGAGTAGCGGACGACCTCGGCCACACAGGTACGCGGCACGATCAGGCGCGCCTGACTCAATGGCACCAGCAAACTGTAGAGTTCCTCTATGTTCTTCATTGGTCCATGGGCTGATCGGGACTCAGCAAATGGTGTATTGCCTCGAGAAGCTCGTGCTCCTGGTAAGGCTTGCCAAGAAAATCGTTCACGCCGATTTCGATTGCCCGGGCGCGATGTTTGTCGCTGACCCTGGAGGTAATCATGACGATCGGAATATCCGCCGTTTCGGGATCGTTGCGTACATGGCCGGCAAATTCGTAGCCGTCCATGCGAGGCATCTCGATATCCAGCAGAATGATGTCAGGGCGCTGGTCCCGCATCACGCCAATCGCCTCGATGCCGTCTTTGGCAGTCAGCACACGAAACCCGTCTCTTTCCAGCAGCCTCTGGCTGACACGCCGCATGGTGATCGAATCATCGACCACCATGGCAACCGCCGGCCTGGTCTCGGGTACGACCACGGGCTGTTCGGACACATCTGCCGATACCGCGGTACGCACCAGCGAACCCACATCCAGAATCACGACGATGCGCCCGTCGCCGAGAATCGTTGCTCCTGACACACCCTGAATACCCGCAAACTGGGGACCTACCGGCTTGACGACGATTTCGCGGCTCTCCATCATTTCGTCGGTGATCAGGGCGGTTGAATTTGCGCCGGCCCTGACCAGAATAATCGACACGCGGTCCTGGTCGTCGGGCAGCCTGGAAGGCCCCAGTCCCAGGTACTGGCCAAGATGACGAAACCGGTAGGTCTGATCGCCATAGTCGATGGACGGTTCCGCCCGGCTGATCCTTTCGTCAAATTCCGAGCGGGGAATCCTGATAATTCCCTCCACCGTCGACAGGGGCAACGCATAGGTCTCGGAGCTCGCTCTGACGATCAGGGCCTGGGTGACGGCCAGCGTAAACGGCAGCCGAATCACAAAGCTCGAACCCTCTCCCGGCTTCGAGCTGATATGCAAGGTACCGCCCAATCCGGCGACCTCACTGGCCACCACATCCATGCCGATGCCCCGGCCCGCCGACTGGGTCAGTTTATCCGCCGTGCTCATGCCGGCATGCAGGATAAGCTGCATGAGCTGCTCGTCTGTCAGCTCACTGTCAGGGTCGACGATGCCCAGCTGCAGTGCCTTTTCCCTGATCGCAGCAATGTCGATGCCGGCGCCATCGTCGGTAATGGTGACGACGACCTCAGAGCCCTCCCGATGCAGCGTCACGGTGATATTGCCGACCGGCGGCTTGCCTGCAGCCTCTCGTTCTTCCGGCAGCTCGATACCATGAATGACCGCGTTACGAAGCAGGTGCTCGAATGGCGGCAACATTTTCTCCAGCACCTGCCGGTCCAGTTCACCGCTGCCCTCGGTCGTCAACTCGGCCTTCTTGCCGTATTCTGCCGCTGTCTTTCTGACCAGCCTGGCCAGTCGGGCGGCATGCTGATGAAACGGCACCATCCGGGTCCGCATCAGGCCGTCCTGCAGTTCCGCTGCAGTGCGGGCCTGCTGGACCAGCAGGGCATCGGTATCGCCGGTCAGATTCTGCAGCAAATCCTTCAGGCTGCTGACATCGCTGGCGGTTTCGGCAAGCGCCCGGGAAAGTTGCTGAATACTGGAATACTGCTCCAGTTCAAGGGGATCGAATTCACCGTCCTGGGCGATCTCGGATTGATGGCGATAGAGAATCTGTGCTTCGGTTGCCATCTCCAGCTTGCGCAGCTGATCGCGAAGCCTGATCACGGTTTGGCCCAGCTCTTCCAGGTTGAACTGGATGAGGTTCATCTGTTGACCGAGCCGGGAGTGAAAAATGCTGATCTCGCCCGCGTTGTTGAGCAGCATCTCGAGCAGGCCCGATTCCACCCTGGCTACTTCGCGACGCTCCACAGCGGCGGCCTCGGGCCGCGGCTGTGCAGGCGATGCGCCTGGCAACGCTGCAGCTCCCGCAGGCAAATCGAGCCGGGCGGCAGGCGATTCAGCCAGTGGCCGGGGAGGCTCCGAAAGCTCCTGCGCCAGCTGTCCGACCTTGTCGGCAGCAGGCAATTCAGGTGGCGGCGGTTCCTGCTCACCGGCATCCGGTTCGTCGGCTGATTCAGGTTCGGCTACGTCAGCCTGATCGTCTGGTGCTGCCTCAACCGTTTCCGGCGGCTCTGGTGACAGCTCTGGTGACAGCTCTGGCGGCAGTTCTGGTGGTAGTTCTGGTGACAGTTCTGGTGACAGTTCTGGCACAAGAGCATCCGCATCAGCAGTTTCTGCAGCCACCGTTTCCGATGCCGGGCCGGGAATCGCCTCCTGTGCTTCCGGCTGCTGTTCCGGTTGCTGTTCCGGCTGCTCCGAAGAATCGACCAGCACGTCACGCAGGCGATCGAGCAACTGCCGGGGAGCCGCTTCCTGATAACCGGACAGTGCCTGCTCGCGCATGCTGTGCAGGGCATCTACGCTGGCCTGCAACAGCTCATGCATGCCCCCGTCTTTCTGAAAGCGCCCGCCTTGCAGTTGCACCAGCAGTGTCTCGAGATCGTGGCTCAGGTCTCCCATGACGGAAAGACCCGCCATTCGCGCGCCGCCTTTCAGCGTATGCAAATGGCGCTGCAACTCGGCCAGAACACGCTCGATGTCCTGGCCTGCAGCAAGCCTGGCCAGCGATGTATCGACCGTTTCCAGGATCTCTGCGGCTTCTTCGCAGAAAATTGCCGCGATCTCGGGATCAATCCGCGTATCGAGCTGATGCCCGGTCAGTTCCCCCGCATCCGGGTCTTCGATGACGAGTGCCGCCTCTTCCTCGATCTCATCGATCAATACCTGCAGGCCGGTCTGCAGTTCTCCGGTATCGGGGAAATCCTGCCGGTCGTCCCGCAGACAGCAGAGAATTGCCTCGATTGCCGTTGCGCTGGTGGCACAGGCAGATACCGCTTTTTGCGGAACTGCGATGCCGTTGTCGAAGGCAAGACGCACCATGCGATTCAGTGGCGAACTGATCAGGGCTGCGGCCTCGACACCGGCCATGGTCACGCTGCCGTGCAGGGTATGGCAGGAGCGATACAGCTCTTCGGGCACCGGGAACGGCGGCCGGGCACGGGAGCAGTCGTCAACGAACTGCTGCAGCACTTCCAGGTGCGTGTGCACTTCCTTGGACAGAATATCGAGGAGCACCGGGTCGACCTGCCGGGATTCCTCGAGCAATTCTTCCAGAGGTTCTGCAGAATCTTCCGCGGCGATCGTTGCAGCGATGGTGTCTTCTTTATCCGGTTCCTGTTCCGGTTCCTGTGTCGCCGGCGCCTCGATGACCTCGTGAATCGCGTCGGGGTCACCGCTCGAAAGCCGACTGGCTTCCTCCATCAAAGACTGCAGATCGGCTGAGGGTGCGGTGCCAATCTCGAGCTGCTCCAGCAACTCCGGCAATACATCGACCGCACGGCCGATAAATTCGGGAATCCCCGGTGTCGCGGCATCCAGCGTCTTGTTGATCAGTTTATTGAGCAGCTGCTCGATGCTCCAGCAATAATCGCCCATGAGCATGGCGCCAACCATTCGGCCGCTGCCTTTCAGGGTATGAATCGATCTGCGTATCGTGCTCAATGCCTTCTCGTTGGCAATATCCTCCTGCCATTCCGGCAAATGCTCGCGAATGCTCTCGATTTCCTGCCGGGCTTCGTCGATATACAGCTCCAGCAGCTCCGGATCGATCTTCTCCCCCGCGGATGAGATCATCGGCACGGATGTCTCCAGCTCCGCGACGACCGCTTCGGCTTCCTCCTGGCTTACCGTGATCTGTACGGTCTCGGCCATATCGGCGGGAATTTCCGGAATCTCGTCGGCAACATCCGACGTCTCTTCCGCCAGTGCTGCGAGACACCGCCGGGCGTCGTCGAGCATGTAGCCGGGCTCCTTGCGTCCGGCCTGCAGGGTCTCCATGTAATACTCAAGACTCACCATGGCATCGGCAAGGCGGTCCAGCTGCTTTGGCGCATGTGCCAATACCGCACTCCGCGTGAGCCGGTCGGTGGCTGCCGAGATACCATTGACTACTTCAATGGCCCGCTCCTTGCCCAGTAAAAGCAAAGCCGCGCTGATCCCCTGCAACAGCTGCGGCACCGAATCGAGCGCTGCAATCTCGCCGTTGCGCTCTATTGCCTGGCTGACCGCATCTTTGACCCTGGCCAGATTGACGATGCACTCCCGCATCACCACTGCAACGACCTTTTGAAACTCCGCGGCATCCGCATCGTCGGCCTCTGACCCGGCCGGCTCTTCAGGCACTACGATCAGCCGTTTCAGCTCCGCATCGAGACTGTCCTCTACGTTCAGCAATGCCGCGGCCATATTCACCAGCGTCGCTTCATCGGCACTGCGAGTCTGGTCGAGGATTTCCTGAAGTTCGTCCTTTTTCTGCAGCACGGTTTCGCGCAGCTTGCCCAGCCCTAGAACACCGAGCGTATCGCCGATTTTCTTGAGCAGCTCGATCTGCGGAGCAAGCTCCTCGACATGCTCCATGCCCGTTCTGACATAAATGTCGAGGACATCCTTAACATGAGCCAGATCGTCACGTATGGCGGCGGCGACGGTGTTCATCAACCTGACGCTGGGAGCGGCAAGGCTCTGACGCACCTTCTCTATCTGTGCATCCGCCGGCATCAGGTCGGACAGGTTGAACGCCGCCCGGATTGCCGTCACCCGCGGACCCGTCGTTGCCGATCTGGCGATGTAGTACAGCAGGTTGTTGATCAGCTCGGTCGGAGGGTTGCGCAGATAATGACCGACCTCTTCAGTCTGCATGCGTTTCAGCTCACGATCCGCCTGGCCGAGCAACCGCTTGAGATACACGCTGGTCTCCAGGCCCTTGTCCAGCAGCGCCTCGACCACGCCACCGACAACCCACCACAACTGGTGGATTTCCTCGGCCTGTGCAGCAGCTTCGAGTCGCCCGGCGATATCCCTGATCTGCGTCAGGTTGTGCTCCTGTCGCTCTCCTTTGATCCAGCCAAGCAGGGCAAGCTGAAAACGGGGCCGCAGTTCCCGGCAAATGACCACCAGGTCTTCGCCGCTCGGCTTGCGCTGCGACGGATCGGGACGATCCTCCGATGGAGAAACCAGGTTGAGCAGCAACAGCGTGCTTTCAGACAAAAGCGGCTTGCCGCGCGCAGCGCGAAGATCGTTGAGCAACGGCAGCAATACCAGCGGTATATCGCGGGCACCGTCGAGGATCCTCTCGACATAGGCCGGCAGCTGCACCGTTGCCCTGGTCAGCGCCTCCAAAGCCTCGCCGGCACCGTCATTTTTCCGAGTTTTCACGAGGTGACGGCAGGTGCTTTCCATCTCCTCTGCCAGCAGGCTCGCACCATAGGTTTCGGTGAGCCGCAACACGCCTTTGGCCGTATGCAAAAGCGCTGCATATTTCTCGAGAGACTGTACGCCCCTGCCGCCCTCTGCATATTGCTCAAGCGCAAGGCGAGCATCGCTCAGGGTCACCGCAATCTCGTCACTGACGAGCTGCAGGGATTGCGAGACGAGACTATTCATCCTCGATGAGATCACCAAAAATACTACCGTGGATCACGCCGTTTTCTGGTCAGGAAACTCGATATGCCGAGCGTCTTCCATATCGCCTGCATCCACGGCCGGATCGTCTTCAGGCTCTGCGGCGGAATCACCGGAACCCACTTCCGGCAAACGAAATCCTTCGACCGTACGCCGCAGTTCGGTCGCAAGCTCTGCCAGTTCGCTGATGGCACTGGTGGTCGCACTGGTACTGGCGGCCGTCTGCGAATTAATCTCCTGCAGCACATCCATGCTGCTGGTCACCGCAGCGGCCGCTGTTGCCTGCTCCTGCGTGGAACTGGAAATATTCTGCACCAGCGTAGCAATCTGGTTTGATACCTGTTCGATTTCCTCAAGAGCCGCACCGGCATTTTCTGCCAGCAATGCCCCGCCCACCACGTCGGTGGTACTGCGCTCCATCGAAACAACGGCTTCATTGGTATCGGACTGGATAGTACGCACCAGGACTTCGATCTGCTTGGTGGCATTCGCCGAACGCTCTGCCAGGCGCTGTACTTCGTCTGCGACCACCGCAAATCCACGGCCGGCTTCACCCGCCATCGAAGCCTGGATCGATGCGTTCAGGGCGAGAATATTTGTCTGGTCGGCAATATCATTGATCAGTTCAATGATATTGCCGATCTCCTGGGAGCTTTCTCCAAGGCGTTTGATCCGCTTCGACGTTTCCTGGATGGTTTCGCGAATGGTGTTCATTCCCTCGATGGTCCGGCGCACTGCTTCACCGCCCTTGTGAGCAACATCGACCGAATGGCGAGCCACGTCGGACGATCGCTCGGCGTTTCCGGAGACCTCCTCGATCGAGGCTGCCATCACACCGATGGCTTCGCCGGCCACTTCCGATTGCCTGGACTGCGCCGTGCTGGCTTCCGCAAGCTGCTGGGCGGTTGCCCGTGCCTGGCGGGTTGCACTGTCTACCATGATTGCGCTGTCGTTCACCGTGGTGACCAGCCCGCGCAATGCCTCAATGGCAAAGTTGATCGAATCGGCAATGGCACCGGTAATTTCCTCGGTCACGGTCGCCGTTGTGGTCAGATCGCCATCGGCCAGGCTGCTCAGCTCATCGAGCAGCCTGAGAATGGCCTGCTGGTTGCGCTCCGACTGAATCGCCTGCTCGGCGGCAACGCGGCGCAGCCCGGCCTGCCGATGATAAAACCAGCCCATCAGGATGAGCAGCACAATACCGGCCGCCAGCAGATAGGTCAGCACGGCAATGCCGTCCTGATCGCCCTTCGTCTTTACGCTGCCGGGCTGTGGCTGCAGATCCGGCAGCAGGGCTGCCATCCGCTGCATCGCCTGGTAAATACCGGTGAGACGATCGGATGCAGCCAGCACATCGTTTACCTTGCCGCTGATCGCCGAAACGGATAATTGCACGGCCGACAGCGCCGTAAGCGCGGCACTCCCGGTGACTGCCCGCAAGCCAAGTTCCGGATCGCCCTGCTGGAAGCCCCGCACAATCTGTGTGAGCGCCATATCCCAGTCGACCAGCTGCTGCGCCAGTGCCGCCGGGTTGCCGGCGCCGGCCGCCAGCACACTGACATTCCAGCGCAATACTTCGCTGAGTATTCGAACCCGTTCAAGGTGTGCGGCTACCAGGGGCTGTTGCTGCAAAGTCAGCTGCCCTTCCAGGGCATACACGCGCTGACTGAGTTCCGGAACCAGCTTGTTGAGGTCATCCCGGGCCGCCATCAGGGCGATAACGTCATCCCGACCGCCCAATACGGTTTTCAGACTCGACTTGAACTGAACGAACTGCGGCCGTTGCGACCGCCGGACCAGGTTGTCATCGATGGACTCCAGCCGGCGGCTGGCTTTTTCCAGTGCAGCGAAAGCCTGGGGATTTGTCCGCAGCGCCTCCAGTGCCACAAGGTAGGCCGACTGCGCTTCGATCAACGCGTTCTGCCCGGCCGTGTTTCCGGTTGTGCTGCGCCCGCCGTCTTGCGATCCAAACTGGACAAAGGCCAGGCCTGCAATCAGCAGCGCCAGCAACAATGCTCCCAGTACGGGAATATGTTTTGTGCCGCTCAACTTATCTGTCATTTTCTGACATCCCTCCAATCAAAACTCACTATTCCGCAGCCGTCTGGAACTCGGGCGATCCCTGCAGTCGCTCCATGCTCAAAATCGGCCAGCTCTCGATACCTCTGCGGTATGACCCGGTCAGATACGCCTCACCGCGTATCGACAGGCTCGGCAGCTCGGGCGAATATTCCCGCTCGACAAAACGCCGGAAACCGAACACTTCGTCGGCAATAATGCCCACCGACTGCTCGCCGGTATGCGTCACCAGCACGCGGGCAGATTTGTTCGTTGCACTGACACCGGAACCGAGAAACGCCTTGAGATCGATTACCGGCAACAACCGCCCCCTGATATTGGCCAGGCCCAGCATCCATGCTTTGGCTCCGGGCACACGGGTAATCGTCGGGGGCACCATCAAAACTTCGGCTATTTCATCGCGCGCGATGACAAAACGCTCTTCGCCCAGGCGGATACCGATACCGACCCACTCGTCCACGTTGATGTCATCGCCGGCCGCGCCCGCCAGAGCAACTTTGCTGCGGCGCTCCAGTTCCCTGAGCAAATCGAAAGGATGCTCCCGGAGCGCGCGGAGGTCTGTACCGGCCGAACCTTTCACTGCGCCAATACCGACTCTATGGCCTCCACCAGCTGCTGGTTTCCCACCGGTTTTGTCAGATAGGCTGCCGCACCCTGGCGAAGCCCCCAGATCCGGTCAGTCTCCTGATCCTTGCTGCTGATCATGACGATCGGAATCGATGCCGTGGCCGGGTTCCGCGACAGTTCGCGCGTCGCCTTGTAACCATCCATCCCCTGCATCACGACATCCATAAGAATGACATCGGGCTGGCTGGTCTGTGCTATCTGGATGGCTTCTTCACCATCGGTTGCAGTCAGCGTTTCATGGCCGTTTTTTTCCAGCACACCGGAAATAACGTGCTGATCTGTGGGTGAGTCGTCAACTACCAGTACCAGTGCCATGCCGGACCCCCCCAATGCCTTTGTTGGCGACCTGGTTGGTGATCGCACCAAGCAGCTCGTCTTTGGTAAACGGTTTGGTCAGATATTGCTCGGAGCCGACGATCCGGCCACGCGCCCGGTCAAACAGGCCGTCCTTACTGGACAACATGATCACCGGGATATTCCTGAACGTGGTGTTGTGCTTGATCAGCGAGCAGGTCTCGTACCCGTCCAGACGCGGCATCATGATATCGACGAAAATCAGGTCGGGATGATGGTCTGCGATCTTCGACAGTGCATCGAATCCGTCGACCGCCGTGTATACCGTACATCCCTCCTTGGATAACAGGGTTTCAGCGGTGCGCCTGATGGTTTTGCTGTCATCAATAACCAGTATTTTCAAGCCATTGAGAACTAAAGAGGCATCTGAGGTCACTGGCATCTCCATGGTCGGGGGTATTCAAGCCTTAACATAATGATGATGTCACATTAGAGGGACAGGACGCTAGATCATGTAGCCAAAACTCGCAAGGAAACCGCGCACATCGGCCGGGCCACACGCCCGATCCGCCGCGCCCGGCGGGCAGCGAAAAATGCAGGCGGGGACAGAATTGGATATTGTATCAATCACATCCAGAAAAGAGGCAGCCGGAAGCCCCCGGCTCCCGCCAGGGTAAGCACTTATGAGCAGTTTTCGTTTCGGCGTGGTCATGGACCCGATTTCCGCCATCAGTCCGGCCAAGGACAGTTCGCTGGCGATGTTGCTGGAAATCCAGCGCCGTGGCCATACCATCAGCTACTTCGAGCAGGCGGACCTCTCGTTGCGCAATGGCATCGCCTGTGGATCGGCGCGCGCTCTTGCGGTGACCGACAACGCGGACTCGTGGCATGAATTTGGCCCGCGCGAGGAAACCCGGCTGAACGATCTCGATGTCATCCTGATGAGAAAAGATCCGCCGTTCGATACCGAGTATATCTACACCACCTATATCCTGGAGCGCGCCGAGCAAAACGGGGTACTGATCGTCAACCGGCCGGCCAGTCTGCGCGACATCAACGAAAAAGTATTCACGGCATGGTTTCCGGAGCTTTGCCCGGACACGCTGATTACCCGCTCCATGGGTGAAATCCGGCAATTCCTGGAAAAATGCGGAACCATGGTCATCAAACCGCTGGACGGCATGGGCGGAAAATCGATATTCGTCGTGGTGCAGGGAGACAAGAATGCCAACGTCATCCTTGAAACGCTGACAGACTACGGCGCTCGCTACGCCATGGCACAGCGTTTTATTCCTGAAATCACCCATGGCGACAAGCGCATCATCCTGATCGACGGTCAGCCTGCCGCCCATGCGCTGGCGCGAATACCGGCAGCCGATGATTATCGCGGCAACCTGGTGGCCGGCGCACAGCCCGAAGTTCGGGCGCTGACCGCACGCGACCGGGAAATCTGCGCAGCCGTGGGGCCGGTTTTGCGGGAACGCGGGGTCATTTTTGCCGGTATCGATGTCATTGGTGACTATATGACGGAAGTGAATGTCACCAGCCCGACCGGCATTCGGGAAATCGCGAAATATGGCGGAGAGGACCTGGCGGCAGGTTTGCTGGACGCCATCGAGAGCCGACTTGCCAGCCGGTAGTCAGGCTGTTGTTTACCGGTCTGCAATCCGTACCCGTGTTGCGCATGATGATGCTGGCGGCAATCATTGCCGTCGGGTTGCCGGGCTGCCATGGCGATCCGGACCCGGCCGGCCGGGACCTTGCCGGTTCGAAGCAGCAGCACCGCACTTTCCTGACCTTCGGAACGGTGATCGATGTCGAGCTGTACGGTGTCGATCGGCAACGCGCCGATACTGCTTTTGGGGCACTGGAAGATTACTTTGCCGCCGTCAATAAAGACTGGTATGCCTATGGCGACGGCGAACTGGCGCATGTAAATCAGGCCATCTCCCGGGGAGAAACGGTCACGCTCTCCACGCCGCTGGCACAGCTGACCCGGCGCAGCCTCGAGCTGTTCCGGCGCAGCGGCGGTCTTTTCGACCCCGCCATCGGGGAGCTGGTCAAGTTATGGCGATTCCACGATTCAGGCGCCGACCCCGCCAATCCACCAGACGCTGCAGAGATCGCGGCATGGCTGGGCCGGCATGAGGGGGTTGCCTGACTGACGCTCGACGATAATCGGCTGAGTTCGCGCGCG
This sequence comes from Gammaproteobacteria bacterium, assembly GCA_024276095.1. Lineage (GTDB taxonomy): Bacteria > Pseudomonadota > Gammaproteobacteria > Steroidobacterales > JAJRUG01. The sequence continues at coordinate 738 of JAJRXW010000233.1, read as the reverse complement.
CCGGTCATCCTGGATTTTGGCGGCATTGCCAAGGGCAGCGCGTTGGCCAGGGCAGCCATGCTGCTGCAGGAAAACGGCATCCGCAACGGTATCGTCAATGCCGGCGGAGATCTCGTCGTGCTGGGCACTCACGGCGACCGGCGATGGCGGGTGGGAATCCGCGATCCCAGAAAGCCGAAAGTGCTGCGCACCGTCGAACTGGAGGCGAGAGAATCGATTGTCACATCCGGCGACTACGAACGATTTTTTACCTACCAGGGCAAGCGCTATCATCATCTGCTCGACCCGAGGACCGGATATCCCGTCACCGATACCGCTTCTGTAACGGTCATCGACAACGATCCCGAACTGGCAGATTCCGCGGCCACCGCGCTGATGGTGGGCGGTCCGGCACTGTTTGCCGAACTGCCCATGCAGCTCGGCATACGGTATGCGCTGCTGATCACCCCCGACGGTGAAGTACTGTTGACTCCGGAGATGCGCCGGCGACTTGGGGAATAGTGCCCTGAAGGAACGGAACTGCCGGGAAAAACAGAACCCGGGTGACAGTACGCGGAGAAAAAGGCCGTTTTGTGACAAATTGCCACCTGTGAAACAGGTCACGGGTATAATGTCTGGCGAATGGCCGGATTCACCGCAAATCAATTCCTGGTTCCGTGGTCACCCCAGGCAGCGGGAGACCGCCTTTCCTCGACGCTGTTCCTGGCCGGCCTGTTTCACGGCATCGTCATACTCGGA
>JAJRXW010000232.1 GCA_024276095.1 Gammaproteobacteria bacterium | reverse complement strand
TCACGCGTCGACAGATCATCCTGCTTGCCGACAACAGTCGCCAGCCCTTCCAGCCAGTAAGGCAGGCTCGGCGGCTCCCAGCGGGCCCCCAGGTACAGGGTGACCGGCATCAGCCGATCCAGCGGCTCGCGTACCGAGACAGGAGCCGATGTCGGAAAGGTATCGACTTCACCATCTATCCAGGTAACGTTGCCAAACGCATTCCAGGTCTCTGAGAAACGGTAACGCAGCTGCAGTTCAACGCCGTTGACATAGCCGCTCCCCGAGTTCTTTTTGGTAATCTCGTTTTCGCCGTCAATCACACGGCCGGTCGGCGTGCGAATAATCATGTCCTTTATGTCCGTATAGTAGACCGCAAACTGTCCCTGCCATTGGTCGCCATTAATCTTGGCGCCGACCTCGTAGGTAGTGAACTTCTCCGGTTTGAGACCACCGCTGACCGGCGTTTCTATTTCACTCGATCGATTCGAATCGAACCGGGTCAGATCGGACAGATTAGGCGCACGGAAACCCTGCGATACCCCCCCGAACAGGCTGGTAGTATTATCGGCATCGAGGCGATAATTCAGCCTGGCACTGCCGACCGTAGCATTCCAGTCGCCTGTCACACTCGTTTTTTCGCCCGTCAGCGGGTCCTGTACCGCGCGCGCGTCCGCTTTCGAACGCGTATAACGCAGCCCGAGGAACAGGTCAGTGCGATCGCCCAGGCCCAGCCGGTTCTGAACATAGGCGGCAGCCGTATCGTATGTTGCATCGTCGGCAACGGCACCCTGAATCCGCTCGCCGCGCAGGCTGCCGTCGGCGTTATAGTCGCGCCGATACGAATCGACCTCGTCACGATAGATATCGACACCGGCCGTCCAAAGACCCGCCCGGCTGGGGATCGCCATTTGCCCGGTCAGACCCAGCGTTCCAACATCCAGGCCCTGTATATCCTGTCGGCCGCCGGACCGAATGCGATCACGTTCCTCATCCTGTCCCTGCCATGAAAGATTAAGAGACAGGTCCTGCATCCACGACGCAAGCTCGCTGGCCTGGTATTGCAGATAAACCAGCCTCCTGCGCTGGTCGAGGGAACGGCGCAGTTCGCTGCCGACGGTGGTGCCTTCCCAGCTTTTGCCATAGATCGTCTTGTGAGAGCGCCAGGCATCGTCCTGATCCACAACCTGCACAGCCATGGTCAGCTCCTGCCGCTCGTCCAGCGCATAACTGATCTTGAAATCTGCCGCAGTTTCGGTGTAACCGGTCTTTGGCTGTTTACCGGTCGGATCGCCGGCCCGCAGATCGCCAAAATTCTTGAACGAGGCACCGGCCAACATGCTCAGCGCACCGTTGGCATAGCCAATCTCGGGCCTCGCTACGAACGAGTCTTCCGCAGTCGCCCCGCGCACCAGCATGCGTCCCTGCAGGCCCTGCTCCCAGCCAAGATCCGAATACGACCGGCTGATTGAATTGACCGTGCCGCCAATCGCATCGCTGCCGTAAAGCACCGACGATGGTCCTTTCACCAGTTCGAGGCGGCTGACACTGAACGGATCGACCGTGTTCCAGTACTGATTGGGCCCTTCCCGGAATATCGAGTTGTTCAGGCGGATACCATCGATGAGAAACAGAGTCCGCAGCCCCGTGAAGCCCCTGATAAACGGCGATCCCTGGCCGTGCCCGGTTTTCTGCACCATCACACCGGGCAATTCCCGCATGGCATCGGGAATGGTACGGACCTGCCGGTCACGCTGCAGCGTTGTCAGATCCTGGGAATTGATTGCGAACGGCATCAGAAATGCATCCTCCCCACGACGCGTGGCCGTGACGACGATTTCCTCGATATCGTAGGCGTCGACCCGGGTAGCGACGCTCAGCTCTGCATGTACAACCGAAGAACCCAGCAGACCGAGACCGAACAGGCCCGGCAACAGCGAGCGCACGGAAAATTTGTTATTCATTTTGTTCTCCTGATATTCCTTTTACCTCCCCACCCTGCTTACTTCACTACAGATACACTGACCGTCACCGGGGCCCCTTCCGGCGGCAGCAGTTCGTTGTTCCCCGTTACCATTCCATATGCGCCGATACCGGCACCATCGCGGTGTTCGATAATACTGTCCGGATCATGCACGAAACCAATCAATGTGCCCGACAACTCCGCCGTCAGCTGACGGTTCCCGTCGGTCGTCATTGAGCCAATATACACCCAGTTGTCATTGTCGTAGGTTTCTTCGCCCAACGACAGCGCGTTGGCAGCCGAAACGGACCTGGTCTCGTCCCCGTCCTGCCAGCTGATGGTAATTGAGACCGCCTGGCCCTTTACCTGGAGGGCATCGAACTGATAACGGGGTTTGACACTGTTGTTTTCATCCAAGCCGATCAGGATGCAGGCAAGCTTGAACTCCCGGGCACCGGAATCCAGTTCCAGCAGGCTTTCGTATTCTTTCATTCCGCCTCTGGTCACTGCGATATACTCCAGCGCATCGTCAAGGTGTATCACCTTGCCGGGCACACTGAATTCCTGTTTTTCCGTATCCAGCAGGATGGTGCCGATCAGGTACCGCCCACCGCCGAGGTCCTTCATTACCGGCGCTGGCTCGCGTTCGTCCTGCGCCTGAACTGCGGACACGAACAGCACACAACACGCAGCCACCGTAAAAAAGGTGCGCCTCATGACCTGAGCCCCGTCACGATACGATGTGGCATTGGCGGTGGAAACGGCTGGCGCACCACCTCAAGAAATCCTGCATCCGCCATCCATGCCGCGACATCGGCGTCGGCGTGCACGCGCCCGTCCGGCGCAGTCAACATCATGTTCAAACCAAACAGGGCGGCAAACTCCGGGCCGGTGCCCCCAGTGTCGGTGAATACATCGCTGACAATCAGCATACCGCCGGGTTCGAGACAGGCCCGGGCCTTGTCAATCAGTCGACGGCAGTTTTCCGCAGTCTCGCGGTGAAACATTCCCGACATCAGCACGACATCGTACCCGACGCCAAAATCACTGCTGTGATAGTCCCCTTCCCGCATGGTTACGCGATCCGATGCATTCAGGCCGTCGAGAATTTCCGCAGCAATCTCTGCCACGCCGGCAAGCTCCAGCACGTCGGAGTGCAGCCCCGGAAACCGCGCGGTAATCAATGCAGAATAGGTTCCCGGGCCACCGCCCACATCGAGCATTTTTTTCCGGCCGCAAAGATCGATCATCTCCGGTAGGCAGCGGCCAACGGCAAGAGCCCTGTCGTGCATACCGTAGACAAAATCCCGGGTCTGTGCCCGGTCATCTCCAAGGTAAGTCTTCGCCGCCATCGGCGGTTCGCCCGATGCCAGTGCCTGCTCCAGTTTGCCCCAGCTGGAAAACAGGTTGTCGCTATAGCGAATGGCATTGGCCATGGACGCGGGGCTCGTCGAGACGAGGTACGTCTCGCTCGATACGCTGTTCCGAAAGCGCCCCTGGTCCTTCTCGCAAAGCCCCAGAGCGACGCAGGCATTCAGGAACAGTTCGGTTGCCGCGGGCACCAGGCCAAGTTTTTCGGCAAGTTCGGAAGCGCGCATCGGCTCCCCTGACAGGATATCGAATACCCCGAGACGATTCGCCGCCAGCAACGTCCGGGAACCCCAGTACGCCGTGCCCAACGCCATGATAAACGATGGGTCTGCGTCGCCGGGCTGTTCCTCTGATCGACTGGCCATAGGACTCACTATAATGCACTCACCCGGTCCAGATCACATTCCAGCTGCATATATGCGCAACGGTGACACATGAAACCATCCCATATGGCCAGATTTTTCGCCCGGCGAATCTCACTGTAGCCGCATGCAAGTCGCTCAAAGAAGCTTCGCAGGCGCAACTGATAATCCGACCGCTCCTTACCGCCCGCCGGCCAGTACAGCGAATAGATCGGGATAATACCCCTGGAACACAGGTCATCCGCACCCTGCAGCGCAAGATCCGCGGCCGCCTGCCAGTCGATATCGTATTCGGGCTCAAGCTCGATACCGGCCACCATCGCCGAGTACACCCGCCCGGCACCCCAGAGACTCACGGCTGTTTCCAGCGACTGAATCCAGCCCTGATAACCAACATACCGGTTCTTTCCGGGGCAGACCTGTGAGAAAAGTCGCTCGGACCAGATCTCGAGATTGAAGCAAACCGCCTCAACCAGCCGTTCATCGTGAAACTGCTTCAGCAGCTGAGCCGGCAATGCGCCGGAACCCAGCGTGACCGGTATCGATGCCGGATTACTGTCCCTGACGGCCCGGGCCAGCTGCAAAAACCGCTCCCCCTCCCGGGACGGATCGGTCAGCGATCCACCGACCAGGTAGATGTGCCGAATCTCTGTCGCCGCCATCACTGCTGCCATCGCATCGCGCATATGGCTGAGCGTCAGCTCGGGGATTTCGACCTTTCCTGCGACCTGGCCCAGATGAGCGGTACGTTGATCAGGAGCGCCATAAGCGCAGAAAGTACAGCGCATGGACTGCCCGTCCGGCTTCTTCAGAAAATACTCGCACCCGGGAGCGACGTTGATGATCATCATGTCGCCGTGGGTACTGACACCCGCCTGCGCCAGCGGAAAATTGTCGGAACTTTTACCGGCAAGCCACTCGTGCCGGGGCTCGAAGTCGATCGGTATTACGTCGGCCGTTCCATCACGACACAGGCTGTAGCCCTCGGCCCGCGAACCCTGCACGAACCATGCAGAATCGCCGTTGCCCATTACCCGGATCAGCGTTCCATCGCCGGTTGTCATCAGGTAGGGAATCTCGGCCTTGCCGGTGCCGGTCGGATCGTGCTCCCCGGGCCTGAAACGATACGGATAAAAATTCGGCAGTGAGTGGCGGGCCGCCTCGGCCAATGCGCCGGAATAGCGAATGCCTTCGAACATGACTTCGACTTTAAAAGCGGGAGATCCACTCAGTCCATCCACCGGAATCGCGGCTCCTTCTGGAAACTTTCTATCTCACGCCGGGTTGATGGCGATCCCCGATGTTATTATTGGACCCACCTACGCTTCGCGTCAAATGAGTGCCGGCGATGCAAAAAAAAACCTTGCGCCAATTGTCAGTCATTATAGCCGCTCTGCTGATCCCAATCGTACCTTTTGTCATAATTGGTGAGTTGCCGGGCGACAAGTGGCTGAGTTCGGTCGATGACAACGCATTGCTTTTCGGTCTTGCCGGGAGCGGTATCCTGGTGCTGGATATGTTCATACCGGTCCCGTCCAGCATTGTCGGCAGCCTGCTGGGTGCGCGGCTCGGTTTCTGGGGAGGTTTTGTCGCCACCTGGTCAGGCCTGCTGATCGGCCACATGTTCGGTTACGGAGTGGCGCGCTTCGCGCTGGGGAGACTGCAGCCGCAGCTGCCCGAAGCACCGGCGATGTCCATCGTATTCCTGAGCCGCCCGGTACCTGTTCTTGCCGAAGCGATTGCCCTGACCGCCGGCGCCAACGGTATGCCGATTACGCGGTTCATGATTGCCTGCGCCGCAGGTAATGGTATCTACGCGGCGGCGCTGGCGGCAAACGGCGCCACGCTGTTACCCAAAGCACTGATCGGCCCCGGACTGCTGCTGCCCATGCTGCTGCCGGTCATCGCCTGGCTTCTGTGGCGCTGGCTGGCCCCGGCAGGAAAACAGCCGAATCGACGAACACGCTGACAAAAGGAGTCACATGATGCTTTTTATGCTGATCAGCACAACCCGCCCTGAATTGAGCGGCGAGGAATTCGCTGCACTTGGCGAACTGGCGAAGAGTTTTTATGCCAACATCCCGCAAGGCGTCAGCCTGCACGCTGACTGGGGCGCCCTGGATGGATCCCGAACCTTTGCTTTGATGGAAGCCGAAGACCAGGCTGCGATCGAAACGATCCAGCAGCCGTTCCGGCCGTACGTGGACATCGAGATCGTTCCGGTCCGCAGGCTTTCCGGTTGGGAGGTCAGCTGACGCGTTTGGCGCCTCATTGAATGCCTTCCCGGGGCTCGCCGGAATCCGCTGTTGCAATCAGATAGACCTCATCGAGACCGCCGCCGGATTCGAAAAACAGATGCGGTATCTCTCCGCGCGTAAACGCCTTCCGGATCGCCGGCAAAGCCGCCCCAAGCGACGAGTATTCCTGTTGAGCAACGCTGATATGTCGCAGCTGCAACCCCTGCGGCAACGCCAGGCCCTCGAAAAACGCTGACCGGAGCCTGTCTTCGTCAGCAGCCTGGAGTCCCTGCAGCCACTTGAGTTGCCGTTGACTGAGATAGAGGCCGGCTATGGCCGGCCCGGGAGGAGTTTCCGCTTCGATGCCGGGCTCTTTCCCGGCCAATGACAGAATCAGGCTGTCTTCCGCCATCTCGATCCGGACTTGCGAACCTGTAACCAGGGTTACGGTCCCGTCCTCGAAAGCATCGCCTTCGTGAACGATGCGCTGCTCGCCGGTGGGCCCCTCAATCAATGCGAGGAATTCCCCATCACCAAGCGCCACGGTTCCTGCCAGCCTGTAGTCCCCGGTTCCTGCCCACGCGCTGAGCCCTAATAACGCCAGTACAATTCCTGCAAAAACCGGATATCTCACTATTTTTCGTTCCATCCAGACAAAACGGGCCCACCCGAACATCCGGATGGGCCCGTATCCTACTTAACGCATCTGTGTCAGCGCCGCCCGCGTCGCGTTCGTGCCGACGGCTTGCCGCTGACTTCGTTCGACTGGCACAGCTCATCCCCGTTTAGTGCTGCCGGGCGAACGATGTAGTAATAGGTCACACCATTCGTCAGCCCTCGGTCCAGATAAGTCGAGTAGCTGGACGTGGTATTGGCGATAAACGCATACGGGCCACCCTGGGTCGTCGACCGGTATACATTATAGCCTCCCTCGGGTGCGCTGTCGGACCAGACAAGCTGGATCTTTCCGGACTTGGCCCGCGCGGTCAGGTCATCGATACACTGACAGGCGGCATCGTTTGCCGGCTTGACCGAGACCTGTGCAGTAGCGGTATCGCTCAGGTCGCCCATTCCGCTGCTCGGGAACGAGACTGCCGTGGTATCCGTCACCCGCAAGCGAATCAGGTAATCGCCGATGCCCGCAGCAGTGAAGAAAGCCGTGACATCCGGTTGCGCACCGGCAGCGTTATCGCACACGTTGTTGCCACTGAGATCCCACTCGTAAGACTGGATGCTGTCTCCCGGCAGACCGGGTTCGCTTTGACCATCGTCCGGATTCACGGACCCCGTGCCGTCCAGGAACCATGGCTGCGTTGCCGGACAGAATACATACGGCCCGTTGCCATCGGCCGTTGGCGCGACAGGCGGCGTATCGACGATGACCGTCAGGATTGTGTCGTCGCAGACCACCGGCGTCTCGTCGTCGCAGACGGTCAGCCTGACCGGATAACTGCCTACGGCAGCAAAGGACGTTGTCGTCACCACCCCGGTCGCGTCGTCTGTCCCGTCGTTATCCAGATCCCATGACCATGACACGATATTCAATGATGAGTCCTGGTGGAATGAGCCGGAACCGTCCAGGGTGATTGTCTGGCCGGCCACGGCGGGATTCGGATTTGCAGCGGCAACCGCCACCGGCACATCGGAAGCGAATACCGTTTGATTCAGCATGATGATTGCCCATGAGGTTTCAAACGAGTATTGCGAACCCGAAACGTTGTGCACACGCCAGTAACCCGCGGCTGCCTGATCATTGATCAAAGTTCTCGCGACACCGTCGCACTGGTCTCCGCTCGAAGCCTGAGCTGCATACCAGTCAATCGGCGCAACTCCGGGAGTCGCGCTTTGCAACATCGTAATCGGCTCTGCAACGCCGTCACCATTCGAGTCGTGCAACAGCATCGACTTGGTGAAGGAAAACATGCCGTAGTAATAATCCCTGATGGCGGCTGTGGCCCCCCCGATATTGCAGAAATTATCTCTCAGAAAAGTCTCCGACAGATCCCACAGCGCATCACCTCTGCCGATGCCGTTCCACGCCATCTGTACAGTACCCGAAGGCGTTGTTGCCCACACACCCCAGGGAGCCGAACTTGCACCGGTGTAACCGGACCGCCCGTCGATACCCTGTGCGTAGCTGATCCAGGTCACGTTATGAGCCTTCGCCGCGGTCGGTGTCACATAACCGAATGCACGCTCGGCTGCGACCAGGCCGATTGCGGCCCACTGGTTGGCCGATCCATCCGGAAAGCTGCCGCAACCGTAACGCCAGCCGCCACCCTGGGTCCCGACATACTGGCAACGAACGTAATAATCGGCCATGTCGGCGATGATGTCGGCATGACTGCGGTTGATTATCCCTGCCGGTCCGGTATCGGCCAGCGCAGCGGGTGTACCGGCGGCGATGATGGCATCCATCATCATGCCACCCTGGTACTGATCCTGGCTCTGGGTCAATTCGATGCCCAGGCCATTGCCGTTGGTATCCGGATTAAAGGTACCCTGCGGATTGGTCATCGAAGCAGGGATACCGATGGTTCGTAATGAATCCAGGACACTCCGCAGGGCCCGTTCAGCCGTCTCGGTATAGGGATTCGATGGATCGCCGGACGGCAGGTGGCCATTGACCTCGAAGGCCTGCAGGTTGGATGCCCAGTTGGACTGATAGCTGCTGGCTGCAAATCCGCTGGTCCAGCGGCCGCTTGGCAGCCCGCTGATAGAGGTAGTCCTTGACATCGTCTGGTGGAGATACCAAAGCCCCCTGTCGATCGCAATGTTGACATCGGCGGCCAGGTTGTCGCCCGGGTTCAGCGCCTGAATCATAACGAAATAGTTGGCGCTGTCCGACTCACCCGTCGTCGTATCCCGGACCGTGAGTACGGCGGTAAATACATCGCCGATCGACCCGACGTAGGTGTGGACTGCGGAAATAACGTACTGGTTGGTGACCGTAGCGGTTGCCACGGGCGAGCCATCGCCAAAGTCCCAAGTGGCTTCAAAATTCGCACCCTGAACGTTGGCCGTACCTTTCAGCGTTGTCGCCTGACCGCTGATCGCGTCGTGCGGAATCAGCGGGTTCGTAGGTACCCAGGGTACGGTTTTCACCACCGGCTGCACGGCAAGCGCCGGGCCGGCAATTAATGTGAAAAGCAAAAACAGAAACGGCAAAAAATCCCGGGCACGGGACATCCTGATAGCGATCATTACTCTTCCCCTCCGAGCTTTATCTTCAGACGCCCCATACGCCTGTGAAGAAAACGCTCAAAACTTATTCCGAAGTTATGTCAAATTCCCTGTTTCCAGCATCCCTTGGTAAAAAGGCAGACACTGTGTGTCTGCCTTTCCTGTGTTTCAGTGGATTCTCAGGCTGCGCCGTCGCAAACCGAGGGCAAGAAGACCGGCGCCGAACAGCAGCAGGGTTCCCGGTTCGGAAAGCGGCACTGGCGGTTCAATACCACCACCATCGATTGCCACATCGCCCCAGAAGAAAATTGAAGCCTGGCTGTCATCGTCGATCTGTTCCAGATAGAAACCCGGTGCGTCATTAACAAGGCCCACGAAAAAACTGATCGTTGCAGTTTCAAGCGCTGCCAGTGTGAAATCGAATCCCATGGCCATCGACACGTCATCTTCGAAGTCCACAGGGATCGCATTGATGTTGTCGAGCGTATTGTCGAGGAAGTTGTCGTAGATATCACCGAACACGAAACCCGGCTCATCTATTTCCCACGCCTGGCCGGCTGTCGCCGCGGCACCACCTGTGGCTCCTGCCTCGTTGAAAAAGGTATTGTCGTCTTCGTCGATTTCGTGATCGAAAAAGCTGACCACATTATGCGGACCGGCGCGCGTGACAGAAACCTGAATCGTGCCAAGGCCGGTGCCAAAATCAAAACCGGAAGCATCTACGCCGGCAGGAATCGGATCACCGGTCATAGAAATGGCGCCATCGATATTCAATCCCCAGTCAAACAGGCTAATGACCGCCGCATTTGCCGGTGCCGCTACTCCGAAAATGAGAAATATGGCAGATGCCAGTACTCCCACTTTTCGTATCAACAAAAATTTGGTTTTCATATTCGAGGTCCTCTTCGTGTTATCGCTTCTTCCGTGACACCCGATTCAAGCTGATAATGCGTCAAACTCATGGCCCGGACAGCTGTTTTTATGCACTTCCCTGCCGATATCACTGCAACATCCGTACCAATACTATTAACTCATTGATAATTATAAATTTCTCAGACGATTCATTCCTTCCCCACTCCATTTCCGGGGTGTTTGCGCAGGCCCCTGTAAGAAATCCTGACACCTCATTTTCCGCGCCGGGGTGTGACCGGCAGGGTGTCACGAAAAATCTGCGGGGCGATTATTGATCGAAGCCATTCGATACCCGCCATGGAGCACAAACTGCCCACGATCCGGCGAATTACGGGGCTCATTCATGATTATTCTGTTGCACTGGCGCACTGGCTGGCAACCACGCGACTTCAATTTGTGTAAAAAAAACCGACAACCCCGGGTAATTCGACGCCCATTCACAAACGCCCCACGCTGCCGAACATCAGCGTTTATGATCGTAAATTTGCAACGATCAGGTTGCGCTGCCGCACTGATTTTTTTCCGGCAAGGCAATCCCGGCGACCGGTTGCAACCCGCCAGCGAGTCGCCGACCAATACGACTATCGATCCGGATTTTTATCGATTTCAGTCGCGATAGAGCCGGCGATTCGAAAATGCAGTAATCACAGCGTCGATTCCCGAGATTTGCCTGCCGTCCTTCTGATCGTAGTGCGTCCCGGTATATCCCCACCAATCCCAGCATCCCAGCGGATTCATGAGGCTGGATTCGATCTGGGGATAGATAACAACAATCTGATTCTCAACGGCCCACTCGTTCAGCCCGGATTCCACGGCAAAGCGATCGCCGACAAATTCAGCACCTTGCCTGCAACCATGAAAAGAAATGTGCAAACGACAATCGGCATCCAGATCGCGACAACGCTCGGGAACGTAAATGAAGCCCGCATCTGCAACCCCGCTGCCGGATTCGAAGTAGCCCGACAAATCGATGCCGGCCAGATCCTCCTTCGGCAGTGCCGTTGCCCTGGGATTCAGATTATCGTAAAGATGATTCATCAGGCTGCCGGCCGCATCGAAATCGCAGGCATTGATGAAATCGTCGCTCATTTCGAGACAAGCCCCGCCCTGGTCCAGGGTCGGCCAGCCATGAGCAGCGTCGATATCATCGATAAGCACGACCCGGTCCGCAGCAACGAATTCCAGATAGAAATCCGCCAGAGCATCGGTCACGCCCGACGCCACGACTTCATCCTTGCTGCCATGAAAAATCCAGACCTTTGCGTTGCGCAAATATTCCACTGCAGCGATCTGCCCGCCTGCTGCTGCCTCGCGGGTAAATGCCACCAGCGGTATCACTTCCAGGTCATCGCCGGACATGCAGCGCCCCAGGGCATTGCCAATAGCCCCGGCTGCGCAGTGATAGGGACCCGCGGCAACCACGCCGGCGCCGGCAACACGATCGGCCAGCGCAACATGTGTTTGCACGGCCATATAACCTCCGGATGACATCCCTGACACTGTCACCAGGCGTGCCGGCGCCGGGACGGGGCCCTCTGCTTTCCCCGGTTCGTGCTCATTGACCGACGGATTGTCCGGCTGACCGCATGCGCCAAGAAAAACCGCAACAAGCACCAGCGATGCGGCCTGAAAAACGGGGTTATTTACCATCCAGAAATTTCCTGATTGCATCGATTGCCTCCTTTTCATCCAGGTACGGTGCATGACCGCGATTTCTTACCACAACCGCAGTCAGGTCCGGCTTACGCAACTGCATCTTTTCAAGGGTAGCCGCAGAAAACAGATCGGAATTCTCTCCCCGCAGAACCAGCAGCGGTATCGGCAAAAGAGCATCGAACAACTGCCAGGGGTCCTGCCGAAGACCCGATGTACCCTCACGGGCCGCGACGCCAACATTTCGATCCATGTTGATATCGAGAAAGCCGTCATCGGTCTGTCGATAGGTGCTCTGCGCGTAATACAGCCATTTCGAATCCGGCCAGTCAGGGAAAACGGTGTGGTAATACTGCCTGGTCTGCTCCACCGCCTCGTACCAATCGGCCACCGGCGGCAACAACCCGGCATTAGCCTGCACCCGTGCAAGGCCCACCGGGTCCAGTTCGGGACCAATATCGTTCATGATGACCGCGGCAATCGCAGCAGGCCGCTCACGGGCCATGATCATGGCCATCCAGCCCCCAATGACGTGCCGATAACAATGACCCGCGGTACCTTCAGGTGATCCAGCAGACTCCATATATCCGCGACGTATTGCCCGGGGTGGTAGTGCTTTCGCTCCGGATCGTAATCGGAACGCCCCCTGCCGCGCAGGTCCGTAGTAATGACACGGCGTTGCTTCGACAACAGCGATGCGATATCGCAAAAATCGCGACTGTTGCGCGTCAGGCCCGGCAGACAGATGACAGGATCGCCCCCGGAATCTGCCGGGCCATGATAATCGCGAAAAAACAGCCACTTGCCATCCGGGGATCGATGACAGGCATCGGTGAACGACGTGTTCACAGTTGCGCATCTTCTATGTAAACCAGCGCCCGTCCATCGCACAGCAAGACCCCGTTGTCGCTGTGACAGGTCGTTCTCAAATCGACGAGATGCTTTTCAGGCCGGAGCCGGACAACCTCGACCCGGGCTATCAATAGCTGGTCCATCCGGGCACTCGCCCTGTAATCGGTTTCCTGCTTCAGGTAGTTGGTGCCCACACCCGGAAGCCTGACGCCGAGCAGATAGGAAAACAGTGCACCGACCAGCGGCCCGGGAACCGCCCCATCGACCGGGGTCTGACCACCGAGCGCAATGTATTCCTGAATATCCGCGGCCGTAAAAACGCGGCGGGTTTCGGCAGTTTGCCCCAGCTGAATGACCATGCTCAAACACCGCCTCGCCGGATCGTCGAGTGCCCTTCACACGTGACCACGTCATCCCGAACACGCACCAGCGACATGCTGGCCGTTGCCGTATTTCCGTCATCCGACTGAATGGCAACTGTAAAGCGCATCGCCTCATCCGCATAGGTCGGGGCCGGAAACCTGAGATACTGCGAAACCTGTCGACCGCCGGGCAGCAGCCGATCCAGCAGACCGCGGAAAATCGTGTTGAGGAGCATGCCGTGTGCGACCGTGCGGCCAAATCGCGTGGCGGCCGAAAATCCGGAATCGACGTGAATCGGGTTATCGTCACCGCTGAGTCTTGCAAACCTGTCGAACTCATCCTGTGTCAGGGTTCTTTCGAGAACGATTTCCCTGCCCGGATCATTCATGCATCCGGCTTTCAGCAAATGTTTCTGCACCTTACCGGCAGCGGTTCGTGGAAAGCCGGTGACAGGAATGAATGCCTTCGGCACCTTGTAAGGCGCCAGGTGCTGGCGACAATAATCAATCAGCTCACGCTCCTGCGGAATTTCATGCTGTGGCTTCGCCAGCAGAAAAGCGCATCCGACCTCGCCCCATTTTTCGTCGGGCCGGGCAACTACCGCTGCCTCGAGAACATCGGGATGGCTGGAGAGGACGTTTTCGACCTCTGCGGGATATATGTTTTCGCCTCCCGAAATATACATGTCCTTGGTTCGCCCGACGATATAGAAATAGCCATCCTCGTCACATCTGCCGATATCGCCACTTTTCAGCCAGCCATCGCTGCTGAAAGCGGCCGCTGTTGCAGCATCCTGCCCCCAGTAACCGGGTGTAACGCCCGGCCCGGCGAACCACAGTTCACCGGACTCTCCCGGAGCCACATCCTCTCCGCCGGCATCTGTAATCCGTACCGAGGCCAGCAACTGCGGTTTTCCTACAGAACCGATTTTTTGCGCAACCATGTCCGGGTCCATAAGGAATACCGTCGGGCCGGTTTCCGTCATACCCATGCCATTACAGATACGTGCGCCGCGCGCAATATACTCAAGCAGCAGCCTGTCCGGCATCGGAGCACCGCCGCATCCCCAGCTGCGTACTGCAGACAGGTCAAGCGATTCAAACGCCGGGTGCAGACTGATTTGCAGGTATACCGCCGGTACTGCGAAAAAGCTGTCGAGTGCGCCTGCGGCAAACAGGCTGATGACATGATCGAGATCGAAATCCGGTATTACCAGAATTTCGCCGCCTTCAATGAAGGTGGGCAGCGCGACAAGATTGATCCCCGCGGTATGAAAGAGCGGAAGAAAACTCAACGTGGTATCGGTACTGCAAATTGACATGGCCTGCCGGATGTTGACGTAATTTGCGAGCGCCATGCCATAGGTCTGAATCACTGCCTTCGGCTTTCCGGTTGTTCCCGATGTATACAGAAGGTACCAGCACTCCTCCGATGGCCACCGGGTACGCCCCGGCATCGGGGCACTGTGTCTGCAAAGATGCGCATACCCGGCAGATCCATGTTCATCCAGAGCGATCGACGGCATGCCGGACAGGGCAAGGGCGTCGACGGTCCCGGTATCTTCTTCGCCGTAGAACAATACGACCGGCTGGGCATCGGTTATCAGCAGCTGTAACTCGGCCACCGGCATGCGCCAGTTCAAAGGCACCAGGATGGCACCGAGTTTCCCGCAGGCAAAAAGCAGCTCAAAGAATTCGATCCGGTTTCTGCACAAAACTGCGACACGATCGCCGGCAGTTACCCGGCACTCCGTCAGCAGGCCGGCAGCGCGCTGTGAACGTTCGTCGAACTCGCCGTAAGTCAGCGACAAACCTCGCATGAGGTCACGAAACGCCGTCGAACCGGGCGTCAATGATGCACGTCTGGCTGCAATATCAGGAATAGAAGTACTCAAGACCACGCACCCCAATCAACAGATCAGCACGATTCGTGTTTTCCCTGTCCGAATCGAGTCATGCCCCGGAAATGGTATCCGGGAGCTTATGTTCCGGTTTCGGGCAACATGCCTGCAGATATCAGATCCGCAACGGCTGTTGCCAGTTCTTCCGATGATCGCGTGTCGTCCCATGCTGAAAATCGCATTCCGATAAATACGCTCATTCCTATCAGCGCCCAGGCCCATACTTCATAGTCCCCCGCCCGGATCTCCTGTTCGGCCGCCGCATGCTGCAGGTTCTGGCGGTAGGCATCCGCAAACCCGGTGTAATACTCACGATAGGCGTCTTCGGCTACAAACTGCGCTTCGCAAATAATCTGGTACAGGTTGCCATGGCGGCGCACGAATTCGATAAAGGCCTGAATACCGCGTCGTTCCGCCGTCAAGCGGTCAGGCGACTCTGCTACCCGCTCTGAAATCCATATCCGGGTCAGGTTTCCCATATGCGCAACCAAAGCTCTGAAAATCTCTTCCTTACTCTCAAAGTAGACATAGAACGTACCCGACGCGACAGCAGCCCGCCGGGCAATACCGCTGACTGAAGCGTCATGGAAACCGCGTTCACCAAACTCCTTTTCCGCTGCCGCGAGTAATTTGGCTCGTGTTTCACGACCGCGCCTGGTTTTCGGGATCTTACCAGAAGTTGAATACTGATTCATGTTTCATTATAGTGCCCTCTCTACTCAGGGGCATCAACTCTCGTTTGCAGGGATGAGTTGACCAGTAAACCGGGCCAGGGCCCTTCCGTCAAACGGATCTCGAGCGGTGGAAAGTGACATTACTAGACCTCAGGGACGGCGGACATCTGAAATACGAGGACAGCGGTTCCGGACGGCCGATTGTCCTGTTGCATGGATGGGGCATGCGCGGCGAGTTTTTCAAAGCGCAGATCGCTGCCCTCTCCACGCAGTTTCGAATTGTGGTCCCGGATCTGCGTGGCCATGGCGATTCCAGCAATCTCGAAGAAAATCAGAGCCTTTCGACGCTGGTGGACGATGTGGCTGAACTGCTCGTCTCCCTCGATCTGTCACAGACCATGCTCATCGGCTGGTCAATGGGTGCGATGGTGAGCTGGGGCGTGATGCAACACCAAGAGGCCGGCCGCGTCTCGTCAATGGTGAGCATCGACATGATCCCCAGGCTGCTCAACGACGACACCTGGAAATTCGGCCTCCGGGACGGAGACAGCGCCAGCGTGTTCTCCGAGGTGGTCGCGAGAATGCTTGCTGACTGGCCGGGATTCACCAGGATTTTCGTACCGCGCATCGTCGCCCGGGGCCAGCATGCCAAACGCAAAGCGCTGGTCGACTGGGTGATCGACAAGACCGAAAAAAATCATCCCGAATCAATGGCGCAATTGTGGCTGTCCATGGCCAGCCAGGACTTCCGCAGTCAGCTGGCCGCAATCGAGACCCCGACTCTGGTGACCTACGGGGCACTCAGCCAGCTGTACAGCCCGGCGGCCAGCGAATGGGTTGCCCGCCAGCTGCCGAATTCAAGGCGGGTTGGTTTCGCCAACTCGGGACACTCACCACATCTGGAGGAACCGGATGCTTTTAACAGGGCTATTGAAACATTCGCTGAACAAACCAGGGTCGAATCACCGGGCGGGTCGGCAATCAGGCAGGAAAACAGTAACTGAGGATGCACACATGAACACAGTCAATTATTTTCGACACGACAAAGCAGCAAAAAGTCGCAGCAGCATCACACTGACTCTTGCGATAGCCGGCGTTATCGTCGCTGGATTCGGCCCGGCGGAATACGTCTTCGCACAGGATAACCGTTCGCCGACCTCATCTGACCAGGCAATCGAAGAGATTGTCGTGACGACGGCCCGGCGGCGCGAGGAATCGCTTCAGGAAGTACCGCTTTCCATTTCCGTATTTTCGGGCGACGAACTCGATCGCATAGGCGCAGCAGACCTGATCTCGGTTGCCCAATACAGCCCCAACGTCACGCTGGAGGTCTCCCGCGGAACCAACACGACACTGACTGCATTTATTCGCGGTGTCGGCCAGCAGGACCCGGTTGCCGGGTTTGAATCCGGGGTCGGCCTGTATGTCGACGATGTCTATCTGAACCGTCCTCATGCTGCGGTACTGGATCTCTACGATGTTGAGCGGATCGAAGTATTGCGCGGCCCTCAGGGCACGCTTTATGGCCGCAACACGATCGGCGGCGCCATCAAATATGTAACCAGGCGCCTGTCTGATGAGCCGGAAGTCAAAATCAAGCTGTCCGCCGGCTCATACAGTCAGCTGGATGGCCTTGTTACGGCATCCGCGCCGATTTCGGATTCGCTCAGGATCGGCGGCACAATCGTTCGCTATTCGCGCGATGGTTTCGGCGACAACCTCAACCTGGACGGCGTTGAAAACTACAACAAGGATATCCTGGGCGGCAGACTGAGTGCCGAGTGGGATGCCACCGAAAACCTGTTCTTCCGCCTGTCCGTCGACTATACGCAGGATGACTCGGACCCCAAAGCAGGACATCGGCTGATGGTGGGAGGGGTCTCCGGCGCGCCTATTTTGCCGGATGTATTCGATACGCGCGCAGGCCTTAATATTCCGGAGCAAAGCGTAGAGTCAAAGGGTATTTCGCTGCTCGCGGAATGGACGCTCAATGAGCGCTTTACACTGAAGAACATACTTGCATTCAGACGGGATGAAACATGGTCACCCATCGATTTCGACAGCCTTCCGGTCGACGATCTCGATGTTCCGGTCGTCTACAAGAACGAACAGTTTTCCGAGGAACTGCAACTGCTGTACAGCAGCGACCGATTGAACGGTATCCTCGGCGTTTACTATCTTGACGCCAATGCATTCAACGAGTTCGATGTCATTCTCGGCCCGCTGGGAACCGTGATCGGATTACCGGGGCTCAACGCCAATACGCTGGGAGACGTCGATACGAAAACCTGGTCGATATTTGCGGATTTCACCTACGATTTCAGCGATACCATGAGCCTGTCACTGGGAGGCCGCTACACGTCAGACGAGCGTACCGCGCGGGTGTTGCGCCGCACGTTTATTGGCGGCCTGTCACCGACATTCGGCGGCAGTGCTACTCCGATAGCAACGACATCCGACTTCGACGGAAGCGAAGAATTCACCGATTTTTCGCCGCGGGTATCGCTAAGCTGGAAGCCCAATGATGAGCAGCACCTGTATGTTTCCTATAGCGAGGGATTCAAGGGCGGCGGCTTCGACCCGCGAGCGCAAACAACGGCCGCACCCGATATCGACGGTGACGGCAACGTCAGCGACGCGGAGATTTTCGAATTCATGCGCTTTCGGCCCGAGACGGTCAGCTCCTACGAAGTCGGCTGGAAGTCGAGTTGGCTGGACAGCCGCATAAAAACCAGTCTGGCGGTATTTTTCGCTGACTACAAAAACGTGCAGATCCCCGGTTCCATAGGCGTCGATACAGATGGCGACGGTATCAACGATACCTTTACCGGCGTCACGACGAATGCCGGTAAAGCGGAACTGCCCGGCTTCGAGTTCGAGGGAATGTTCCGCGCCAATGACAACTGGTCATTCGGCTGGGCAGTAGGCTATCTCGATGCGGAATACAAGGAATTCATCGATGCGTCCGGCAACGATGTTTCCGACCAGGCGGTATTCCAGAACACCCCCGAATGGACCGCGAACGGATCCATTACCTTCGAAATACCGCTGTCAGTGTTTGGCGCACCCGGCAGTTTCGCGACAATCACATCGCTGTCCTATCGCGACAAGGCAAGTCAGTTCGAATTCCCGAATGTTCTCCTCGATCAACCAAGCTTCACGCTGTGGGATCTCAGCCTGGTATGGGAGCATGACGACGGCCATATGCGGGCGGGAATACACGGCAGAAACCTGGGCGATGAAGAATACAAAGTGGCCGGATACGATTTCCCGACACTTGGCCTGGAAGGAAATGTAACGGCGTTCTACGGCAACCCGCGAACGGTTACCGGCACACTGGAATACCGGTTCTAGGTATTTCAGCCGCGGCGGGCGAAGAAGCCCGTCGCGGCATTGCCCGTTCCGACACCCTGACCCGGATTCACCATGCAGAATAACCCGCCCACCGCGCGTTATCGCGCCTATGTCATGTTTATCCTGGTGCTGGTTTACACGTTCAACTTCATCGATCGGCAGATCGTCGGCATCCTTGCCGTTCCGATCAAAGCAGACCTGGGGCTTACCGACACGCAACTCGGCCTGATGGGCGGTTTGGCATTCGCCCTTTTTTATACCGGCCTGGGCATTCCCATTGCGTTACTGGCCGACCGAAAAAACCGAATATGGATCATGACTGTCGCACTGGCGTTATGGAGCGCCATGACTGCTGTCTGCGGGCTGGCACAGAACTTCTGGCAGCTGTTTCTCGCACGACTCGGGGTCGGGGTCGGCGAAGCCGGCGGCGTCGCGCCGGCATACTCGCTGATCTCGGATTATTTCCCGTCAAAACAGCGGGCACGGGCACTCAGCGTCTATTCGTTCGGAATACCGATCGGCAGTGCCCTGGGCATCCTGTTCGGAGGAATCATTGCGACAAAAGTCGACTGGCGATTTGCCTTCTTTGCGGTCGGCCTTGCCGGGCTGGTCCTCGTACCGATATTCAAGCTGACTGTTGCAGAGCCGGTACGCGGGCAGTTCGATCAGAACCAGACGAACATCGCCGCTGCCCCGCTGTCTGAAATCGTGCGGACACTTATGGGCAAGCCCAGCTTCTGGATCATGTCGCTGGGCGCCGCCTGTTCCTCGATGATGGGGTATGGCCTGTTCTTCTGGCTGCCGTCATTTCTGGTCCGCAGCTTCGGCCTCGAATTACTGGATGCATCCCTTTTTTACGCCGCGATACTGCTCGTCGGCGGTATCGCAGGGACCTGGCTGGGCGGGTCATTGGCCGACCGTTTCGGCGCCAGGCGACGAACTGCCTATGTCCTGGTCCCTGCCATCGCATTTCTTGCCACCGTGCCGTTTTACATTGTCGCCGTGCTGTCACCGAACCTGACCACAACCTTTTTTGCCATGCTTATCCCTACCGCACTCGGGCTGGCGTGGCTGGGGCCCGTCCTGTCTGCAATCCAGCATGTGGTGCCGCCCAACATGCGGGCCACGGCATCGGCCATTTTCCTGTTCATCAACAACCTGATCGGTATTGGCGCCGGGACCGTCGCGCTCGGTATACTTTCCGATAATCTGCAGGCCCGGTTCGGCGATGAGTCGCTGCGCTACGCTATTCTTGCGGGAACCGGTTTTTACATCGCTGCCACGATTCTCTTTCTGATCAGCGCCAGGTACCTGAACCAGGACTGGGAGAATCAGGACGGGGGGACGCGAAGTCCGGCGGGTCATGATCATGAATGAGCCAGAATACCTTGACGGCAAAACGGCTGTAGTTACGGGATCGACCAGCGGCATTGGCCTGAGGATTGCCAAAGCGCTGGCAGCCAGTGGTGCGAATGTGCTGCTCAACGGTCTGGGCGATAAAAATGCCATCGAAAATGCACAGCAGGAAGTCCGCAAACAGGCATCGGGCGACATCGCCTATTCACCTGCCAATATGCTGATACCGGCGGAAATAGAGCAAATGATTCATCAGGCGGTCGATCGGTTCGGCTCGGTCGACATTCTGGTCAACAATGCCGGAATCCAGTACGTTTCGCCGATCGAGAATTTTCCGGTCGATAAATGGAATGACATCATCGCCATCAATCTGTCATCCGCCTTTCATTCCATCCGGATCGCAACACCGCTGATGGTTGCAGCCGGCTGGGGGCGCATCATCAATATTGCCTCATCGCATGCCCTGGTCGCATCGCCTTTCAAGGCAGCCTATGTCGCTGCAAAACACGGCATTGCGGGCCTGACGAAAACCGTGGCACTGGAACTGGCGGAAAAAAACGTTACCGTCAATGCCATTGCACCGGGATACGTCGCAACTCCGCTGGTAGCCAACCAGGTTGCGAACACGGCAAAAGCCAGGGGCATCACCGAGCAGGAAGTCGTTGCCAACGTACTGCTCGCCGCACAACCCACGAAACAGTTTGTGACGATAGAACAGGTTGCCGGGCTGACGCTGTTTTTATGCACCGAGCAATCGTCATCGATCACCGGTGCCGTGCTGCCGATTGACGGCGGCTGGTCGGCACAATAGCGCCATGTGCCCATACGGCAGTGACCGGTAGAGTCCTGCCATCATTATTTTTCCGTTTCAACAACGTCCGGCGCGAAACCGGATGCGCCCAATCATGTAAAGAAAGCCGACAATGCCTCGGCTCTTCGTCGACCGGCAGAAAACAGATCAGCGCGTACTGTCAGGCCGGGCCGGACAAATGAGATTAGCAGTTGATATGGTTGCCGGCACCCACTTTACATAATCCTCAAATCAGGATTGCCGTATCCTGATTTGAGGTACATAATGACGCGTGGAGCGTTGTTTCCAGTTTCGATGATCGGTGCACAAATCGACTCACCGGAAAAAATAAAAATAACGGTTTGGAACAATACTCTGTGTCGCATAAGGGAAGATGCGACACCTCCAATTTGCAAATACGACACGGCAGTCACCAATGTTGATACGAGGGGAATCAACTCATGGCGGTTCGAAAACGTGGTCTGGATCTGGGGATGCGACTCGGCATCGCATTAATTCTTTATTGTATTACCGCAATCGCGCTCGCTGCGCCACCGATCGTGTCGACGGTACCGGTGGATCCGAACGACCCGATTCTGCCACATGACGTTATCTCCGGGCAGCCGACAACACTGAAAGGTGCGGTCGACGTCGGTTCCGTCGGCGCAACGTGGACATGGGACCCGGGTGACGGCTCACCGTCCGTATCCGGCACGGTCGATCCACTCCCCACCTCCTTTTTTCAAACCGACGATGTCGGGTTTACGCCGCCTCATGCCATCTGGATCGAGCACACCTATATCGGTCAGGACGGCGATATCATTTTGGCGACACTGACAGTCGACAACGGCATCGATGCGCCGGTCTCGGCGGTATACCGCACCGAGATCCGCGACAAGACGCTACCGGTCGAAGTCAACGCGGCAATCGATGAAGCGCTGTGGTTCATGCATCGCAACCAGTTCCGCTTCGACGGCCGGGCCACACAGGGTAACGGTTCGACAACGGCCGGGGCGATCCCGATGACGCGCTGGAATTTCCCGCAGACCGGCGGCACGGCACAGAACTCATCGACCTCGGCGGTCATCAACGCTTTCGAGGCAAACGGCTACCTGGAGACGGGCCCGGCAAGCAGTCCTTACACAGAGACCGTGGCGCGGGGCCTGAAGTACGCTATCGCGAGCCTGGCAACCCGGGCAATCGGCCCGCAAACTTTCGGCCGGCCGGCCGGCTTGCCGGACGACCCGGACGCCAACGGCAACGGCATTGGCGTGTACGTCAACGGCACGCAGCCGAACTACCAGGGCGGCATGGTCATGGATGCGATCATCGCCTCGGGCACCCCGGACGCGGTAGCGGTCACCGGGCCGGCGAACGTGGTCGGGCGGACCTATGGCGAAATCATCCAGGACATGGTGGATTACTACGCGTGGGGACAGGGCGACAACTTCAGCCGCTCCGGCTGGCATTACAGCCCGTGGAACAACACGACCGGCAACATCGACAACTCGGTATCCGGCTGGGCAGCGATCGGGCTGCTGGCAGCCGAGGAAGTATTCGGCGCAACGGTGCCCCAATGGGTCAAGGACCGCAACCCGGGCGGTCTGGAACTGACCGATACGGAAAGCGACACCAGCAACAACGATGGCCGGCATGGCTATACGAACTCACCGAACCCGGTCTGGGGCCCCTTCGGCGTGACCGGTGCCGCAATGGTGCAGATGGCGATGGACGACATCGAGGCAACCACCTCAACGACGCCTGACGAACGCTGGGTGCGTACCGAGAATTACTTCCGGCGGCATTTCGGCCAGCCGATCGCCGGCAACAACTTCCGCAATTACTACTACGCGATGTTCAACTTCGCCAAGGCGATGCGCACGGCGGTGCCTTCCGAGGTGGTGATCATCGGCGACAACAATTCGGTCGGCTGCGGGCCGAACGGCGGCACCACGGGCTGCGGGCCTGCGCTGGCGCCACTGGACTGGTACTCGGACCCGGCCATCGGCCTGGCCCGGACCGTGGTGGACTTTCAGACCACGACCGGCGTCAACATCGGCATGTTCACGGACAGGCCCGGCAATTCGCAGGGCAGCAACCAGGACGAACACAACACATCGTGGGCAACACAGATCCTGACCCGCACGCTGTTCCAGGCCGGTCCGGTCGCACGCGCGGCCGCCAACCCGAACCCGGGCGCAGCAGATGTGCCGATCGGCTTCGATGCCTCGGCCTCGTTCCACCAGGACCCGGCACGCTCACTGGTGAACTACCAGTGGGACTTCGACAACGACGGCACCTTTGACGCCAGCGGTGTGTTTGCGACCCACAACTTCCCGTGCGCAACGCTGCCGATCCCCTGTTCATTCCCGGTCACGCTGCGCGTGACCGACGACAACGTACCGGCGCGGTTCGACGATGATATCGTGCTCATCGAGATCACCGTGCCACCGCGGCCGCCGACAGCGGTGGCCGGTGGACCGTACCTGGTCTGCGCCAACGAGGACTTCCAGGCAGACGGCTCAGACTCATTCGATGTCGATGAAGGCACGAGTGAATCCGGCGCACCGCCGTTTGACACCATCACCGGCTATGAGTGGGAACTCGACGGCGTCAGCCCGTTCGACTTCGGCGAGGCGAGCGGTGCCACACCAACGATCAGCTTCCCGGTGCCGGGCGAACGCGATATCGGTTTGCGCGTGTCTGACAACACGGCGCTGGCTTTCCCGATCGCGCAGTCGCCAAACCTGACCAACACGGACTTCACGCGCGTCGATGTAGCCGACTGTGGCTGCATGGGGCCGATCAAAGTACGCTCCAAGCCGGGCAAGAACCAGCTGGTCTGGAGCCCGGTCCCGGGCGCTGCGAGCTACGACATCTATCGCAGCACAGACGGCGCAGCACGCGGCCTGTCGATCCTGCGGAGCAATGTCGTCACCAGTTATGCGACCTTCCTCGACAAGGGTCTGACCAACGGCCAGACATACTGGTACCGGGTAACGCCGCTCGATGCGGACGGTATGGCAATTTGCGACTCGAGCCTGGCGGCGTTCGGAACGCCGCAAACCAGCCGGCGCGCACGTGCGAGCCTGGCGACGGTACCGGATGTCACCAACATCACCGCAAGCGAAGCAGCGAATGCGCTGGCAGACGAACTGCTGACCCTGGGCCAGACCAGCCTCGTACCGAGCGACGCAGTGCCTGAAGGCCTGGTGATCAGCCAGAATCCGCCGGCCGGTTCGCGGGTCAGGGAAGGTTCGATTGTCAACATCGTCGTCTCGACAGGCCCGGTGCGGATCGAGGCACCAGACGTCATCGGCCAGACGCAGGCGGATGCCGAGGCGGCGATTATCGGCGCCGGCCTGGCAATCGGCACGGTCACGACACAGAACAGCAACGCGGTACCCGCCGGCAATGTGATCGGCCAGGACCCGATTGGCGGCCTGCTCGTCACACTGGGCAGCGCAATCGACCTGGTGGTTTCACTCGGTCCGCAAACCACGGCGGTACCTGACGTGCTTGGCCAGACCCAGGCGGATGCCGAGGCGGCAATCATCGCAGCAGCCCTGACGGTTGGCACAGTCGGCACCCAGAACAGCAACACCGTTCCGGCCGGCGCCGTGATCGGCCAGAGCCCGGTCGGCGGTACGGTTGTCGTGCTCGGCACGCCGGTCGACATCGTCATATCGCTCGGCCCGGTGACCTTCCCGGCGCCGAATGTCATCGGCCAGAGTCAGGCGGATGCCGAAGCAGCGATCGTCAGTGCCGGATTCGTGGTCGGCACGATCACGGAGCAGTTGAGCAGCACGGTGCCGCAGGGCACGGTGATCAACCAGAGCCCCGGCGCCGGCAGCCTGCTGCTGTCCGGAGCAACGATCAGCCTGGTTGTATCGCTTGGGCCTCCGCAGGTCACGGTACCTGACGTCGTCGGGTTGCAGCAGCTACAGGCCGAAGCGGCTATCAGCGCGGCAGAACTCGCCGTCGGGGTCATCACCACGCAGAACAGCCTGGTGGTGCCGGCCGGCGAAGTGATCAGCCAGGACCCGGCCGGCGGTACCACCGTCAACAGCGCGTCACCGGTCAATCTCGTCGTGTCGCTTGGCCCGGTGCAGGTCAGCGTGCCCGATGTCGTCGGTCAGTCGCAGGCAAATGCACAAGCGGCGATAACCGCCGCTAATCTGACGGTTGGAGCTGTTACACAACAAAACAGCCTGACCGTGCCGGCCGGCGACGTGATCAGCCAGAACCCGGCTGGCGGTACGACTGTCGACGAACAGTCGGCCGTATCGTTCGTCGTATCGCTCGGTCCCGTACAGGTTAGTGTGCCCAATATCGTCGGCCTGGCTCAGGCGACAGCCGAAGCTGCTATCACCGGTGCGAGCCTGACGGTCGGTGCGATCACGCAACAGAACAACCCGACCGTGCCCGCCGGCGACGTGATCAGCCAGAATCCGATCGGCGGCACGACTGTCGACGAACAGTCGGCCGTATCGTTCGTCGTATCGCTCGGTCCTGTACAGGTCAGTGTGCCCGATGTCGTCGGCATGACGCAGGCAACGGCCGAAGCTGCCATCGTCGGTGCAAACCTGACGGTCGGCACGGTGACGACCATCAACAGCGATACGATTCCGGCCGGTGAAGTCATCAGCCAGAATCCGGTTGGCGGCACAACGGTCGATGAAGGCAGTGCGGTCAACCTGACCGTATCGCTGGGCGCGCCGGATATCGCGGTGCCCAACGTCGTGGGCCTGTCCCAGGCGAATGCTTCCGCGAATATCCTCGGTGCCGGGCTGACGGTCGGCACAGTCAGCACCAGCAATTCCAGCACGGTTCCGGCAGGCGATGTCATCAGCCAGGATCCGGTTGCGGGTGTGCTGGCCGCGAGTAACAGCGCCGTCAATATCGTAGTTTCACTG
Source organism: Gammaproteobacteria bacterium (assembly GCA_024276095.1). Classification (GTDB taxonomy): domain Bacteria; phylum Pseudomonadota; class Gammaproteobacteria; order Steroidobacterales; genus JAJRUG01. Next base: position 14,288 of record JAJRXW010000232.1, on the reverse strand, counting down.
GGCCCGGTACAGGTTCCGGTACCTGGCGTCGTCGGTCTTACCCAGGTCGCGGCGGAAGCAGCCATCACCGGTGCCGGCCTGACCGTTGGTACGGTCAGTACAGCCAGCTCCGACACGGTGCCGGCAGGTGACGTCATCAGTCAGAACCCGGTGGCAGGCACGATCGTGTCCGAGGGCAGTGGCGTAGACATGGAGGTCTCGACCGGCCCGGCAGCCGGTCTGTCGGTCACGCTGGCGCTGAGCACTTCAGCGATCACCGCAGGCGATCCGATTACGCTGATACCGGAGGTCATCGACGGCGACGGCGTGCCAATGACACCCATGCCGCCGGTCACCTATTCGATCACGTTCGCTGCCGGTGAAGCCAGCGGTACCCTGCCGACCGAGTCGGGCGGTGTGATCTTGACGAGTGCCGATACCCGCGGCGTCTATACCGTCACCGTCACCGTCGATGGCGACACGGCCACTGCAAGCGCCGACTTCCTCATCTATCGGCCGGCTGCAACGTCCGGACAAAAAGCGCTGTACGGCGGGCTGTCGACTTCGATGAACGGCATCGCCGCCAGCGCTGAAGCACTGGCGGAATCACTGGCCACAGGTGACATTGCCGGCGTACAGTCAGCCCTGGACGCCATGCGCAGCGCACGCAACGCGGTGAACAGGACTGCCATGAGACGTTCGACGGTCTTTGCGCCGGAAGGCGGCTTCCTGCCGACAACCGCGCAACTGGCGGCCAACGGCTACCCGCAGACGGCCGATGATGCAACGTTGCAGATCGTCCTGAACAACATCGTCGTAAAACTGCAGGAGACCAGCGCATTCTATGCTTCGTTGAATGCGACCGGCCCCATTGACGATGAAGCCAGGATGAACCAGCTCAACGCGGAGCTGCAGGCCCTGCTCGATCAGCTCAACGCCCTGAACCCGTCGCCCAATGGCTGGGTAGAGGCAGCCGGGCTGGTGAATTACCTGTACGCAGTGGTGTTCCCGCAGCACCTGTACGCAGTGGTTGACCGCTTCGAGGCCGAACTCGTCGGCTCGGGCATCGGGGTAGCGGATGCGCAGACGCCAGCGGACTTTTACCGGCAGTTGGCAGACCCGCAACAGCTCATGGCAGGCCAGCCGATGGTGCCCGGTGCGTATTATGCGAACCGGCAACCGGCATTCTTCTCGCTGGCCGGCATGTCCGTCGCCGTACAGATCCAGATGAGAATCGTCACGGATGTCTACGGCCCGATCCTGCACGATCTGGCCAGGGTGGCAGCCATCCTGGCTATCGACGGCCTGCTGAACCAGTTCGTCAATAACATGAACCTGCCCGGCATCATTACCGGCGCCAGCCTTTCGTTCCATGTATTCAATGCAGGCGGAAGCGTCATCGAGGTCAACGGTGCGAATCGAACCCTGCCGGAACGCAGCGATGTCTTCCTTGTGGGTTCGGCGGCCATCGCGGCCGTAGAGGGCGTGTTCAGCGCACTGGATCCGAGCAGCATCGAGGACCTGGACGATGTCTGGGAGTTTTTCGAGGGCGTTGTCGATGCAATGGAAGCCGCCGGTGAAGCCGCCGAAACGGCCAACCAGTTACCGTCAAGCGTATTCCCGAGCTGCATACTCAGTTCAAGCTCGACATGCGTCGAACTGGTCTATCCGGCCGGCTTCAATTCGGTGATTACGTGCAGCGGCTTTGTCTGCTTCCCGCAACCGGTGCTGATCCTGGTACATAACCTGGATACCGGAACCTGGGCATTCGATCTTTTCAACTTCACGCCGTAACCGGCAATGGCCGGGAAGCCGCATGGCTTCCCGGCCTGCTTCGGGGTCCAGCATTTCGATACTGCGTGAGCTGCAGCGGCCGGGGCACCGCCGCGATGAAAACAAGGTTCGCGCTTACTGCCCGGTCAACACATCGTTCAGCAAACGGCGGCCGGATTCGATCGGCACAATAAAACCGACGCCGGGACCAAGCGATATGCGGGCGGTGGCAACCCCGATAACCTGTCCGCGGCTGTCGACGACAGGCCCGCCCGAGTTACCGGGGTTCACGGAGGCATCGGTTTGTATCCAGCCGGCTTCGTTCATCCCGCCCAGTGCATTGCCGGCCGATCCCACCACACCGACACTCGCGGTCAGCCCCTGGCCGAAGGGGTTACCGAGAACGACCAGCCATTCACCCAGCCGGACATCGCGGCCGGCATCGATATCCAGGACCTGCCAGTCCTGGCCGGCATTGACCTTCAACAGGGCAAGATCGCTCGCTTCATCCCGGGAAACCACGACAACCTCTTCAAAGCGGGTGGAATCGAACGTTACTTCCAGCGCCTGTTGAGCGTTCACGACGTGCAAAGCCGTCAAAAGGTATCCGTCACGATGAACGACAAAAGCGCTGCCCCGGGTCACTCCGCCGGCCCGAATATTCAGGACGGTTGGCTTGAGCCGATCGATCAGGCCGGCAAAATCGGGTCCGGTACCGACCCGCTGCCCCGGGGCCGCTCCCGGCTGCGGCCTGGCATCGAACAACGTGCCACTGTCACAGGCTGACAGGATGAAGAGCATTAACAATACAAAACATACTCGGCTACAGCGGTTGTCGATCATTGCATCGGGCTCGGCGGACGGATGGCCGGAGTATACATGCACCGCCCGGCGGCGGGTCATGACCCAGTCGCCATATTTCGCCGCACGCACCCATCGGGCCATGACCGGCCTCCATGCCGTCGTTACTTCGCCGGGGGGCCTGCCGTCAGCACCTGGTTGGCAGCAACGTCATTGAGCAATGTCGGTTCCGTATCCGCAGCGGGCCAGTCAATACGGATTTCATCGACTTGCCCGGCGGCGCCAAGCCCGAAGTGCGCCTCGGCCGGATCCTGTGACAGGTAATTCGTCCCGGCGCGAATCTCGCGGGTCTGTACTACCGCCCCGGTGCGAACCGTGACCCGCGCGCCGATCGCCTGTGTGTTCGGAGACCGGCCGTGCAGCTGAACCACCAGGTAGTTCGCCTGCTTCGAATCCCGCTCGACCAGCCGGTTGCGATACAGCTTCGGCGGCTGACCATTATTGGCAATCAGGATATCCACATCACCGTCGCGATCGTAGTCAAAGCAAACGACACCGCGACCCTGGCCGTTGTCCGCGATACCGAGGCTGACGGCCTGCTCGGTGAACGTTCCGTCACCATTCGCCATGAACAGGCGCGACGAGTTGTCCAGGAACCAGAAAAATTCCTCGCGCCACCAGTCCGAACCCGGATTGCCCATGCCGGTCACGTGGAACAGGTCGACATGCCCGTCGTTGTTGAAATCGGCAAAGCAGGCGCCCCAGCCCCACAGGCCGTTGCGCACACCCGCAGCATCGGTCACGTCCGTGAATTTCCCGTTGCCGTCGTTACGGTATAAACGGTTCCCGGTATAACCGAACCGATAACGGGTCGGATTGTACGGAATATCATCACCATGGAATACGCTGCTGACGAACCAGTCGATATCGCCGTCATTATCGTAGTCCGCGGCGGCCATGCCCATCGCATTCTCATCCGTCAACACAGCCGCAACCGACTCGTCAACGAACGATCCGTTGCCCTGATTGACAAAAACGCGCGACGTATTGAAATCGCCGGCAACAAGCAGATCGGGCCACCGGTCATCGTTGAGATCGGCAAATATGCCGCCGAACGTGTATATATCCCCGGTCGGCTTTGGCAGGCCCTTGTGTTGCACGAGGCTCTGAAGCCCGGCTGAAAGAGTAACGTCCTCGAAACTTCCGTCGCCGGCGTTGCGCCACAGGTGCTGGCCGGCGGGAGCCTTGATTTGCAGGTCCCAGTGGGCGGCGAACAGGTCGAGGTCGCCGTCCAGGTCATAATCGCCGAACGAGGAAGAGAAGGTATTACGGTCGATGCGAATTCCGGACCGTTCGGTCACATTTTCAAAACGGCCGTTGCCGAGGTTGCGGGCCAGAACCGGAGCCGTGCCGGCGACGCCGCCGATGAACAGATCGACATACCCGTCACCGTCATAATCGGCAAACACCGGGCCATTGTAGTCACCGGCCAATGCAATGCCGGCAACGGCTGCTACGTCCTCGAACCGACCGTTGCCGAGGTTGCGGTACAGCATGTTCGGCCCCGCAGCACCACGCACGACGTACAGGTCGATGCGCCCGTCGCGGTCATAGTCGCCGGCCGCAACGCCGCCTGCCATGACCTTGTACTGCATCGTGAAGAACTGCTGCGCCGTTTCCGGATTCTCCGGCAAATCGACGCCGTGCGTGTAGTCAAGGCCGGCATCGGCCGTGACATCGACGAACAACGGTTGTTCGCCCGCAGCCACCCGGTGGCCCGCCAGCAGGATGGCGGCGGCGATAACCACCGGCAGCCACCGGCGGCGGATTATATGGTCAGGTGGAATCCGGGCCGCGTCCACCGAAGCCGGAACCCCTTGCCGGTCGTTCAATGTCCATCCTCCGTGTATCGTGCAATGATCGCATCGAGTCGCAGACCGTCGGGCCCGGTGTCGCCCGGATCCGGAAGCCACGGCGCCAGGCACGCCGGATCGGTCACACACGGATCCGTCAGGGCATCCAGAAAGGCCATCAGATCGTCGAACTGATCGTCCGACAATACCACGACAGTGCCTTTATCTGCCCCCGACTCGCGATCCGCCAGCAGCTTCGCCAGCGCCCGCTCGGTATTCTCGCGCGCGTGCGGATAGTTGAAACCGGTGCCGGAAAACTGCCGCAGACTCTGCAGCGAATAATCATAGCCCGCAACCGCTGCCGCCGGATCCAGATGATGCCGTACGACGTCGCGAAGCGAATCGTAGGCGCCGCTGTGCGAGTAAGGTCCGGTCACCGCGACGTTGAGCAAACTCGGGGTACGAAATGCATACTTGTCCCTGGCCCGCTGCGAAACCTTGAAGCGGCCGTTGTCGTGATCCCGGTAGGGGCCGTTTGTCTTGCCGGCGCCGATCTGCGGCATGGCCAGCACATGAAACCGCTCATCCGTGAAAAAGTCACCTGCATGGCAACGGGCGCAATCGGCGCCGCCCTGCTCCGGGGTCCGGAGAAACAGCAGCGCGCCGCGTTTTTGCGGATCGCTCAGCGCAGTGGTATCGCCTTCGACATATTTTTTCCACGGCGTATCGACAAAAACCTGGGAACGTTGATACGCGGCAATCGCCCGGTTGATCGTCACGAATGTAATCAAAGACTCGGCATCCGCCTCCGGCCGGCCGAAGACCCGGCGGAACTCCGTTAGCCACCCGGTATGCGCCAGTTCACCACGGCCCGCGCCGTAATTACCGAGCCTGCCGGACAGATGCGCGCGCAGGGCATCCCCGCGGCGGCGCTGCGGAAATCCGAAGCCGAGCATCTCGTTTTCGGAAATCAACGGAAACCGCGCCTGGGCTTCGACGAGGTTCGCACCGGCAGCCGGGTCCGCACTGCGAAACAGGCTGTCCGGCGTAATAATTCCGGAACCGGCGCCATTGCGGCCCGGCAGCCGGCCGATACTTTCGATACGTCCGTCATGAAACAGCACCGCATCGTAGAACGCTACATTGAACGTGGTCGGTGCATTGCGCGGCACGTTCGGCCCGCCGTCGGCATCCGGATCGGCAGCTCCGCGCCCCCGGTAGTCATGGCGACGCCCCGGACCCAGAACATCGGGGTCTTCCGCACCGACTCCCACTGACAGGGACAGGCCGTCACCGCCACCGAGCAGCGGGTGATGGCATGAAACACAAGCGACATCGCGATCACCGCCCAGCGCTTTGGTGAAAAACAACTGTTTGCCGAGTTGCGCCAGCGGCTCATGGATCGACGGCAGGTCGCGGCCGGTACTCGGGTCGCCGGTCAGCGCATGCTGATCGATCAGCGCGTGCAGCTGCACATCGATATCCGGTGCACGAGTAATGGAACCGCGTGCATTTTGCTGGCCACAGCCGGCCAGGAACAGCAATCCCGCCATTGCAAGGCAAATGAGCGAAACGGTTCTGTTCATGACGCCAGGCCCAATCTGTCGCAGCCGAACGCCCGTCATGACGGCTTGCCGTTCCGGTCGAACGTATGCTGACGAATAAAGTTCAGCCGAAACCGTAACATGAAATAGCCCGAAGTTGGCCCCGCCCGGAAACCGGGCACCTGATTGCTACGTGGATACTTCAACGGACAGGAAAAACCCGGCACCGGGCCGGGTTTTTGAAAACTGCTGTAAGGCAAACGTCTTAGTGTATCTTTCGACGCATCCAGCCAAGCATTCCTAACGCTGAACCGAACAACCAGAATGCTGCCGGAACAGGCACCACGGTCACCTCGAATCGAGTATCGAATGTTGCCGTATCACCGGCGCTGAGATCAAAGTTGAGCAGGATGCCCAGCGTGCTGGCAACGCCCGCCGGATGCAACAGAGGACCATCGGTGATAGGCCCAATACCAAAACTGCACCCACTGCCGGTGCAGTTGGCACTGCTGGCAAACAGCGTCATCGCCGGCAAGCCGTCGATCAGCCCGGTCCAGCCGATATTCGATACACTGGCCGCACCACTGAGATTGGAATCAGAGAAGCTAAAGCTCAGATCACCGCTTTTGAGGCCGGGACTGAAAGCCGGTGATACCGGTAAATTAAGGCTCACATTGAAGGTCTGGGTGGCACCGGTCAGGTTGGTAAAACTGAAAATGCCATCGATAAAAGGGTCGGCATCGGCAGTCATGTTCCAGCTGAAATCCCAGACCGGTGTCAGGTCACTGCCCATATAACTGGCCACGGTGCCATTGACCGTGACACTGGACATCATCGTAAAATCAAATTCTTGGATACCATACCGACAACGTCAACGGTACCCGTCACTGCCGGAGCGATCACGATAGCTGCCTGGGCAGGCACGGCCAAAAAGAGCCCGGCCAGCAGTCCAGCCAAAACAGTCCTGAGTGGTTTCATAATAATTTGAGACCTTCTGCCCCCGAAGCACAGCCTGCGTCCCTGGGGACGCGCCGTACGACGTAAAAAATACTGATTCCTCCGTTGGTTGGCCCGAATTATGTGTCTGTTTATGCACTGACGGTCGGGCCGAACACCAATCATCTTTATACTGAAATTCAGGCCGATTCGCAAGTTCTGCAATACTCCGGGATTATGGTAAATACCTGACTCAGCGGTCATTTCAGGCCAATTCCGTTCACTCTGCAAAAGTATCCCCGCGGGCAGCTGGAAAGCTTCAAATTGGTTCCAGATTTTGACCGGCGTTATCCCATTCCGCAGCCCCTGCAACGTGTTGATTTGCATGCTTGATTGACCATTAACTTGATCCGTGCGTACGTTTGGCGTACACTCTGCGCTGTAATCGGAAATACTCACATGGCAACTCCTGAAAATATCAAGCAAGAGCGTATGCATATCCGCCTTGACGCTCGGTCCAAGCAGAAGCTGGAACGGGCAGCAGCCTACAATCAAAAGAGCCTGTCGGAATTCGTTCTCGGGCAAGCTCTGGATGCGGCCAACGAGGTACTCCACGAGCACGAAACTCTCACCCTGGAACAGGCAGATTGGGACGTATTCCTGAACGCCTTGGAGATTCCACCAAAGCCCAATGCCAGACTCAAACACGCCCTGGCCAAACATAAACAACGCGTGAAACAGTAAGGGGCTGTCCGTTTGGACCTGATTATCACGCTGCTGAACAAACAGCATGATCGTGAACCCTTCGATTGCGGCGAACCTTCTCTCAATCAGTATCTGCACCGATACGCCGGTCAGGACATCAGAAGGCGGGTCAGCCGCGTGCTGATCGCCTCACCTTCCGCCCGCCCGGAACAAGTGGCCGGCTACTACAGTCTCAGCGCCTGCAGTCTGGATGCCGTAGACCTTCCAGAAGACCATCAACGCCAACTGCCCAGATACCCGGTACCCGCGGCCTTGCTGGGACGACTTGCCATAGCGAAATCTCATCAGGGACAGGGGCTTGGCTCGATCCTGCTCGCCGATGCCCTCCAGCGTATCGCCCAGGCCAGCCAGGCAATGGCGGTTTACGCTGTGGTCGTCGATGCACTGAACGACCAGGCGGCTGAGTTCTATCGACAATTCGGCTTCATGCCCTTGCCCAGCCGGCCTTTGAAGTTGTTCCTGCCGATGGATTCTGTCACCGATCTGGTAGACTGAGCTGCTCCTGTCTGCTTTGTTCGCTGCGCCTGGATAAAGGGCAGCAGACAACCTGATGCGCTCCGCAACCCGTTTGCGCAGGCCAGGATGACCTATGACCCGAAGACTACGATGGTCATCTGCCGGTCGCATTCGACCTGTGGGATAGAATTTCCTATCCTTTTATGGCGGAGAGAGTGGGATTCGAACCCACGGTACGGTGTGACCCGTACACTTGCTTTCCAAGCAAGCGCCTTCGACCACTCGGCCACCTCTCCGAAATTCCGCCCGGCGCGCCGGAACCCGGTGCCGGCGGCGCTGCAGGTTACCGTAGCTTCGACCCGCATTCAATCGGCCCGGGTTTAATATGCGGTTATTTCTAGATTATAGTTATAAATATCTGTTTTTAATTTAATAGTTTTAACTGTTCCTTGGTGTCAATGTCGAGTGCTGCGGACTGCATATTCACGGCTGATACCGCCTGCGCTGCGCGGATGACCTGTTTCGCACCTCCCTCCCCCTGCAGATCGTGCAACTGCCGCCAGTATTGCCGCGGAAAGATCGCCGGGACACCCAGACTGCCTGCGTACCGGGAAGCAGCTATTGCCGCGGGTCTGGCCTGCCAGCTTTTGATCAAACGGCCCAGGTCTGCAACGGTAACAGCGGGCTGGTCGCCGAGCATCAACAGCACACCGGCGCTGTGCCGCGCAACCCCCTCCATGCCGGCGCGAATCGATGAGCCCATGCCTTCCCGCCAGCGCCGGTTCCGGATGATCTGCACCGGCAGTTCATCGAGCAGCGGCGCGACCTCTTCGTGGTTCGCCCCCGTCACCACGATGACCCCGCCCGCACACTGGACCAGCGCACGCCGCACGGCAAGCGCAAGCATGGTCTCACCGCCAATCCTGGCCGCCTGCTTTGGACTGCCAAAGCGTGTAGATGCTCCCGCCGCAAGAATAATTCCGGCCAGCGACAGGGCAGCTTCTCTATTTCCTGTTTGCGGCATGCGGCACTGTTTTCATCAAAGGAAGTTCCAGATCAGCAGAAACATCCATGCCGATTCGCTGACAGTGCCGAACGGACTGGGTATTATCGTCAACCGTCATCGAACCCCCGACAATCAATCCTGAAACAATGAGTATCCGACAAATCATCGATGCTTTCGACCAGTGGCGCAATGAGCAACGCAGCCTGGTACTGGCGACCGTCTGTCACACCGAGGGTTCCACCTACAGCAAGGCCGGCCACCGCATCCTGATTGCGGACAATGGCGACTACCAGGGGCTGGTCAGCGGCGGTTGTCTCGAAGGCGACCTGGCCGCACATGCAGGCGAAGTCATCAGCAGCGGCGAGGCCAGGCTGCTGACCTATGACATGCGGGACGATGCAGACGAACTCTGGGGTCTGGGTATCGGCTGTAACGGCCTCATCCAGGTGCTGCTGCAGCGGCTGGATGAGGCATCCGGCTACGAGCCCTACACTACGCTGTCAGGCTGCATCCAGGGCCGCTCACCGGTTGTCTGTGCGACTGTCATCGAAAGCAGCGACGACAGGTCCCCGGCCGGAACCACGCTTGTCTGGGGCGCAGCAGATGAGCGGCCGCTGTATACCCAGGCACAGGATCCTTGCCAGTCGGTGCTCATCCGTCACAGCGCAGAAACGGCACAGCAAGGCACTACCCGCCTCATCACACATGATATCGACGGTGGCAGGCTGACCGTCCTGTACTCCCGGGTGCTGCCCGTACCGAGAATGCTGGTGCTGGGCGCAGGCCTGGATGCCATGCCGGTCGTCAATATCGCCGGTCAGCTCGGCTGGCAGATCACCATCATGGACCACCGGGAGGCCTATCTCGAAAAGGCGGGCTTCGACACACTGCCGAATGCCTTTCACATCGAACCGGAAAAGCTCACGGAGGAAACGGATCTTTCGCAATTTTCTGCCGCTATTGTCATGAGTCATCATCTGGCCACAGACCGCATCTACCTCAGGCAACTGGCGCCAAGCAGCATTCCCTATGTCGGTGTGCTCGGCCCGCGGGCCCGGCGGGACCGGCTGATCGAGGGCCTGTCCCATGACGGCATCGCAGGCCTGGACCGGATCAAAGGCCCGATCGGGCTTGATATCGGGGCGGATTGTGCGGAATCCATCGCTTTGTCGATACTCGCGGAAGTCTACAAGCTGCTGACACCCGCAAACACGGTCATCGCCAAACGCTGAGGCGCGCACAACCAGCGATATGCCCACCGCCGAAACATGTTGCCGAATTGCAACAGCAGCCATTTGAGTACGTATACGGGCCCCGTAGATACGTATATATACTGATAGGATTTCCACCAGCCAACACAAATCGGGGCTGCCGGACTAATTTGTACAGATTGTTGCTCGAACGGTAATGCCTTGAACTCCCATCTACGCTAGATTTCAAATGCATACAATCATCCCGAACGAGTATGGGCATGGGGCATCACACAGAAACACCAGGAACAGCCAAGCCGCGTCCCCGGCGCCATGGCATGCCGGCCCGGCTGGTCTGGGCGCTTCTGGGCCTGGTTCTGGCAGGATGTGAGGCCCCGCTCGACCTTTCGGGGGTCAATGCGCAGCTGGCCCGGCCGACCCAGCGAGCCGACCTGTTCCAGGCCGCCGCAAAATACAACGACACTGTAATGGCGGTCGGCGGAATGGGCACCGTGGTCATATCGACGGACGGCGGCAGCAGCTGGCAACGCTCGGTGCTGGCCGACAAGCCCTTCCTGGTGGATGTCGCCGCCTGTCCGGACGGGAAATTTTACGCCATAGACCCGACTGACGGACTCTGGTCCATCCGGCCTGACGGCAGCTGGGCCCGACAGGCTCTCCCTGAAATGACCGAGCCGCAGGCCATGGCCTGCGGCTCGGAAAATGTCATCTGGGTAGTCGGCGGGTTCGGCACGATTTTGCACTCAGCCGATGCCGGAGCCAGCTGGGAAACATGGTCTCTCGACGACGATCTTTACCTCACCACCATACAGTTCATTGACCGGCAGCACGGTATCGCTACCGGTGAATTCGGTACGGTGCTGATGACCGCCGACAGCGGCCTGACATGGAATCGCGCCACCGACCTGCCCGACAGTTTTTATCCACAAAGCGCATACTTCAGTAACCCGACGACAGGATGGGTCGTGGGGCTGAGCGGAACCATCTGGAAAACAACCGACAGCGGCGCAAGCTGGCAGCTGATACCCAGCGGAAGCAACAAGCCGCTGTACGGCGTGACCGGTTTCGGCGGCACACTGGTCGCAGTCGGAGACAACGCCACGATTCTGTACCACCACACCGGCGACGCATCATGGAGTCAACTCAGTGGAATCGCGAACTCACGAACCTACCTGCGTGGTATTACCGGGCTGAGCGACAGTCAGTTCATTGCCGTTGGCGGTGGCGCCATCGTCACCATTGCGATCCCGGACAGCGGCGTACCTGCACGCCTGGAAACACTCAATGAGTAGCTTCAGCAACATGCTCAATCGATTCATCGAGCTGATCTGGAGATTCCCGCGGGGTACGCTGACTGTCATTGCCGTTGTCACTGTCGTATTTGCCCTGCGCGTACCTTCCGTTCGCATCGTATCGGACTTTGCCGACCTGCTGCCCCAGGAACATCCGTACATCCAGCTGCACAACGAGATCAGGGATACCTTCGGCGGCGCCAACAACATAATCGTCGCAATTACCGTCGATGAAGGGACAATTTTCACCAATGAAACGCTGGACAGGATCCATCGAATCACGCTGGCAGTCGATACACTGGAAGGCATTAACCACAACCTCGTCACCAGCCTGACACATCGTAACGTACGCAAGGTCTGGTTAAGCGGTGAAGGAACGGTGAAGTCCGCGCCCTATTACGACCCCCTGAAAGGCGGGTACAGCGATGCCGAACTCGGTGAACTGAAATCTGACGTTCTGGCTGATGCCCGTGTCTATGGCGTACTGATCTCCCCGGATCTGAAGTCTGCGCTGGTGCGCGGCACCCTGAACGAAGGCGCCCTGGACTACGAAAAAGTATTTCTGCAGTTACAGTCGCTGCGTCAGCAGGAAGCTGCCCCAGGCACCGAAATTTACGCTACCGGGCAGCCCGTGCTGGTCGGCTGGGTATCGAGCTACGCGAATCAGATCATCACTATTTTTCTGCTGACCATTGTCATTATGCTGGGCGTGCTGATCCTGCATTTCCGCAGCCTGTACGGCATTTTGCTGCCCATCAGCGGCATTATCGTCACTTCGATATGGGGGCTCGGCATTCTGTCGATGCTGGGTTACAACCTAGACCCGCTGATGCTGGTTGTGCCGTTTCTGATATCGGCCCGGGCCATGTCGCATGGCATCCAGCTCGTTGAACGTTATTACCAGGAAATTGCCGCCGGTCACGATGGGCGGTTTGCCGCCCACCTGGCATTTTCCAACCTGTTCAGGCCGGGCTCGCTGGGCGTGATCTCGGACGCCATCGGCCTGCTGTTGATCGCCGTCGGCTCGGTACCCATCAACGACATGCTGGCGGTCTATGCCTGCCTGTGGGCGTTGTCCGTTATCGTTACGGTGATTATCGCCATCCCCTGCATCCTGCAGCTGCTGCCAACGCCGGTGGTGCGCCCCTCCGGCAGTAATGCAATCTCCAATCTGTTCAGGAATATTGCAGAAAAGGTCACCAGACCCGCAGCACCGGCCATATCGCTGTCCATCTGCGCGTTACTTTTTATCGCATCGCTGCTTGCCAGTACGCAGGTAACGATCGGCGAGACCGAACCCGGATCGCCGCTGCTGTATGAAGACCACGATTACAACGTGTCGTCGAAGATGATAAACGAGGCCTTTCCCGGGTCCGAGGAACTCTACGTCATCGGCCACACCGATAAGCCTGGCGGCCTCAAGCGCCCCGAGGTCGTCAAGGCACTGGCAGACCTGCAGGCACACATGCTCACCGACCCGGAACTGGGCGGCACCAAGGGGTTACCGGATCTGATCCGTGCCGTAAACCGCCTCACTCATTACAACGATCCCCGCTGGAGCAGCATCCCCGACGACCCGCGCCTGGTCGGCGGCCTGATGTTTCTCTACATGATGTCCAGCCCGATCCAGGGGGCGCTGCTCGAATATCTCGATACCGATGAAACCAATGCCAACATTGTTTTCTACTACAAGGATCATCAGGGGACGACGATACGCCGGGCGATCGAGATGGTCACCGAGTGGAAAAATCGCGTAGAGCCGGGAATAGATGACTTTACACTGAAACTGGCCGGCGGAACCATCGGTGTCAATGCCGCAATCAACGATGCTGCGTTTCACACCAACCTGATTATCATCCCGCTGGTGTTCAGCCTGATTTTCCTCTCCGTTGCGGCGTTCTACTCATCGTTTCACGCCGGCCTGGTCATGCTGGTCGCCATGTCGTTTGCAACCGTGCTGACCTACGCCTACATGGGGCTCGCCGGCATCGGCATCAACGTCAATACGGTGCCGATCATTGCGGTCGGCATCGGCGTAGGCATCGATTACTCGATTTATCTCATGGACCGCATTCGCCTGGAATACCGCGGTGGCCTGAGCCTCGACAGGGCCATCGAAGTAGCACTGTCCACGACCGGCAAGGCGATCGGATTTACCGCGGCCACACTGATCGGCAGCGTGATGATGTGGGTATTCGTATCCGACCTCAAATTTCAGGCAGACGCCGCAATGCTGTTGATCGTCATGCTGGCGCTGAATGCAATGGCCTCCATCTTTCTGGTGCCGGCCTGGTTACTCAAGTTCACACCCAAGTTCATTACAACACAAGCCCAACAGGGGGGATAACAATGAACATTCAAAGCAAAAGTCATGTCACTGCCATGCAATTCGTTCTTGCATGCCTTGTCACGATACTGCTGCTCGCACCCCAAGCCTATGCGCAAGACATAGAATTCAGGGGATTCGCCGAGAACGCAACGTACTTCCGCGACCACGGTGTCGGTCTGTCGAAATCACGGAGCACATTGCAACTCGAGTTTTCCAAGGCATGGCAGCCGACCGGCCTGTTTTCCGAACTTTCGATCAGCGGTACATTGCGCGGCACCTACGATGCCGTCTATGACCTGAACGACGATACATTCGGCAACAAGTCCGGCCGTTCAGTGAGCTA
>JAJRXW010000231.1 GCA_024276095.1 Gammaproteobacteria bacterium | reverse complement strand
CGACTCGACCATTCATGTAAAACAGAATATTGCTTTCGTCAATAATCTCGGTGCGCCGGATGTTGCGAAGATTGACGCATAACTTTGTGCCATCCACCGGGCTCGCTGCCGATTCGTCCGCCAGCGTGACACCCGGCAGCATGAACAGCCCGGCCAGCAGTGCCCACAGCCCTGAAAAAAGAAGTCCGTACCCTTTGTTCACGATGCCTCCTGCTCCGGATCGCCTGCCGGTGTCCCTGCCTTCAGCTGTTCCGACTCTCTGATCAACACATTCCATCCGACCCCGCCCATGGGGATAGGACAGGCTGCGGGCACCTTGGTTCAGTGCCCCCGGTGCCTCCGGTGTTCCGGCCCCGGAGCCCTTACTCGACATTCTCAAGCAGGCCCCGGTTCCTCAGCAGTGGTTCAATGGTTGGGGGGCGCCCGCGGAAAGCCTCGTACAACTCCATTCCGGGCCGGGTGTTGCCCTTGCTCAGGATATATTTGCGATACCTGCGGGCAGTCTCCTGGTCAAAAAGACTGGTTTCCTTGAACGCCTGAAAAGCATCGGCATCGAGCACCTCCGACCACAGGTAACTGTAGTACCCGGCAGAGTATCCACCGGAAAAAATGTGCGAAAAGTAGGTGCTTTTGTAACGCGGGATAATCTCCCTGATGAGGTGGATATGGTCCATTGCCTGTTTTTCAAAGCTGCGTGGATCGACGTCGTCGGTGGTGGTTCGTGTGTGGTATGCCATGTCCAGGTAAGCGGCGGCCATGTACTCGACGGTTTTGAATCCCTGGTTGAACTGTCCCGATGCCGTGATTTTTTCGATCATCTCGTCAGGGATAACTTCGCCTGTCTCGTAGTGCTTTGCAAACAGTGGAAGCACTTCCGGCTCGGCCATCCAGTTTTCCATGACCTGGGATGGAAACTCGACAAAATCCCGTGGCGTTCTTGTGCCTGACAGCGAGCGGTAGGTAACGTCAGACAGCATCGCATGCAGGGCGTGGCCGAATTCATGAAATACCGTTTCAGCTTCCCGGAAACCCAAAAGAGCGGGTGAATCACCCGAGGGCGGCGGGAAATTGAAGTTGTTCGTCACAATCGGTGTGATGTCGCCATCCAGACGCGACTGCGAGCGCAGCGTACTCATCCATGCGCCGCCGGACTTGCTTTCCCGGATAAAAAAATCCATGTACAAAATTGCAAGATGACTGCCATCGGCATCGAGTACCTCGAATACCTGCTGATCCTCATGCCATTTTGGCAGGTCGTTCCTGGGCCAGAATGTCAGGCCGAACAGCTTGTTTGCCAGCACAAAGGCGCCGTCCCGGACGGCGGTATACTCAAAATAGGGCCGCACGGCATCCTGGTCGAAGTCATATTTCGCTTTACGCAGTTTCTCTGTGTAGTACCGCCAGTCCCATGCTTCCAGCCGGTCGTCGATGCCGTCCGCTTCAAGCATTGCCTGCAGTGCGTCGCGTTCCGTCCGGGCGGTTCGAAGCGCGGGCGCCCAGACTTCATCGAGCAGTTGATAGACGTTTTCAGGGGTTTCTGCCATCTGGTTGGACAGCGAATACTCCGCGTAGCTTTTAAACCCGAGCAAATGAGCTCTTTCAGCCCGGAGGGCCACCATCCTGGTAACGATGTCCTTGTTGTCATGGTCGTTGTCGTTGTTGCCGCGCATCGCATAACCCTGAAAAATCCGGCGGCGAAATTCCCGGTTGGGAGAATATTCAAGGAAGGGGTTGATGCTCGGCCGTTGCAGCGTGAATACCCAGCAGTCACATTCGTGGCCCCGTTTCCTGGCTTCATCCGCCGCCAGTGCCACCAGGCTGGCGGGCAGGTCCCCCAGATCGGCGGGATCCGTAACCAGTAATTCGAACGCATTGGTTTCTGCCAGCAGGTTTTGCCCGAACTGCTCTGACAAGGTGGCCAGTTCACCCTTGATTTCACGCAAACGCTGTTTTGAATTATCGTCCAGCGTGGCGCCGGCACGTACGAAATCCTTATAGGTCTCTTCGAGTAACCGCATTTGCTCGGGGTTCAGGCCAAGTGCGTCACGCCGGTCGTACACGGACCGAACGCGTTCGAAGAGATCCTGGTTGAGTAATATGCCAATACTGTGCGCTGCCAGCTCCGGCGCGAACTCCAGCGCCGTGGCGCGTATGACATCGTTGCTGTTGGCGGCATTGACCGCCGAAAATACGTTGTCGACTTTCTCCAGCGTTGCGCCGGTTCGCTCGAAAGCCTCGATGGTATTTTCGAAACTCGCCGGTTCAGGAGAGTTGACGATGGCCTTGATTTCGGCTTTTTGCTCGACGATTCCCTGTCGAAGGGCCGGGAGGTAGTCGTCGTCTTCGATCAGATCGAAAGGCGGAACGCCATAGGGCGTGGCCCAGTTTGCCAGCAGGGGGTTATCGGCGGTGTTCACGTTACTGGGTTCCTCGTTCCGGCTGCTTTGTTGAGTTGTGCTCGCCTGCTGACACCCTGTGGCGGTCAGCAGAACAACCATCGTTATTCCTGCAATAGTTCTCATGGTATCTGGTTACTCCGGGAGTGCATCCAAACCATGCCGGGCAGGCATCATATTCGACAAATGCCCCGTAACGGGTGACCACTTGTTCAGGAGATATGACATGCTGAATAAAATCTATGAGCGCACGGCTCTGGCTTCGGTAGTGCTGGTGATTTTTCTGGGCTACGCCCTGTGTCTGCAGACGTTCATCATGCCAATAGTTTGACAGCTGAAAAAGACTCCCGCAATGATGCATCCAGACAGCTGTCTGGATGCATCATCAAAGGGAAGCGTGTCTTTTGCTGTCGGGTATCAGGAGTATAAGTTAAATGAATCAATCACTTACAGATGATCAGGTCATGCAGCAGGTGATGTTGCCGATGATGGATGGCGGGCAACTGGTCGGACTGCTGGTGCCCGTTACGCTGTTTATCGCACTGGCGACAGTGTTCGGGCTGTATTACTACTTCCGGTACAAAACCCGGAAGGATCTGCAGGCCACCGTGCAGACTGTCGTCGAGAAAGGCCAGGAGCTGACGCCGGAGCTGCTGGAGCGGCTGGGCCAGCCGGCCAAGCCGG
Source organism: Gammaproteobacteria bacterium (assembly GCA_024276095.1). Classification (GTDB taxonomy): domain Bacteria; phylum Pseudomonadota; class Gammaproteobacteria; order Steroidobacterales; genus JAJRUG01. The sequence goes on along the minus strand of JAJRXW010000231.1, from coordinate 1,465 downwards.
CAAAATCGGATCTGCGCCGCGGTGTGACATTGATGGCTACGGGGCTCGCGATCGGGGTATTTGGGCTGACTATCGGGGAACCCGATGCGGTCCGGCCCCTTCTTGCATTCGGACTGTTTCCGTTCATATTGGGGCTGGCCTTTATGGGCCTGTGGTATTTCGGTGGCAAAGAGAGAAACTAGCAGTACGGCAGGAACCGCCGTCCTCCTCATACAGGTATAGTGTTTCCTGTCGATGGACATATCAGATGAAGTGCTTGTCTCGAGAGTTCTGGCAAGCCGGGATCAGCACGCCTTCGGTACGCTGGTGCGAAGATATCAGAGTCGTGTTCGAAACTGGCTGCAGCAGCTCGCCCGGGATCCGGATCTGGCAGACGAACTTGCCCAGGATACCTTTGTCCGGGTGTGGGACAAACTGCACACATTTACCGGCAAGGGAAAGTTCCAGTCGTGGGTTATGAAAATCGCCTACACCATTTTTCTGCAGTCCTGTCGCAGCAAAAAACGCCAGAGAAGACTGGTCACGGCGATGAAAGACGATCCGACCGTCATGACCGATGAGGGTACTGTCACCGGGAACCCCGGCGTTGTCGATCTGAACAGAATGCTGGCGGTATTGTCCGATGAAGAGCGGCATGCAATGGTACTGTGTTATGCATACGGTTACAGTCACCGTGAAGCGAGCGATGTGATGGGTATTCCGGTCGGGACTGTCAAGTCCCATATTCGCCGGGGCACGATTCGGGTTCGCGACCGGTTCGACATTCTGGAGGGTGCAGCATGAGTAACCAGCAGTCCCGCACAAACGACCGCAATCTTGCCGCGCTGTTTCAGAACCTGGATACACCGCTCCCTGACGATGGCTTTACGGAGCTGGTCGTGCGCCGCGTTGGACGTCGCATGTGGTGGCGCAGGGCAATCCTGGTTTCCGTGGCTGTCATTGGCGGCGCTTTCGCGTTTCTGCCCCTGCTCTATTTTTCGGTCGGGCTCTCGGGCGTCCTGATGGACCTCGCGCTGCACTGGAACGATCCCCGCTGGCTGAACGAGTATAAAGAGGTGCTACTGGCGGCGCTGGTGGCGCTGGCCGTACCGTTTTCCATGCGCTTGCTGGACTAGCTGCTTACCCGGTCTCGATGCGACTGGCGGCTAGGCTTGTCGCCCCAATACTCGTTTGCCAGATCAAGGCGTTGTGTGCTCTATTGCAGCGTCTGGCGGTACAGGCGATGGTCCGGGAGAGCGCAATTACAAACTGGTGGCTGTATTTTTTGTCGGTTCTGATCTGGGGCTCGACATGGCTGGCGATTGATTTTCAGCTTGGCGTCGTATCTGTCGAGGTATCGCTGGTGTACCGGTTTTTGCTGGCGTCCGCCGTGCTGTTTGCATGGTGCCGGTTACGTGGCTTGTCATTGCGTTTCGATGCACGAGTGCATGGCTATTTCCTGCTGCTCGGCCTGTTTCTGTTCGGT
>JAJRXW010000230.1 GCA_024276095.1 Gammaproteobacteria bacterium | reverse complement strand
CGGTGCAGGAGACTACCGGGGCCTGTTTGCTTTCGAGGACCTGACCGGTCATGTCCGGACGCTGTTGCCGCAGGTGCCGCGCCTGATCGAAAAGATGCGCGCCACGCTCGCCGGGGACGAGCCGCCCATCGCACCGGGCCGCCAGTGCAAGGACCCCTATGACTGCCCGTTCATCGGCCATTGCGCGCCGCAGACGACCGACTATCCCGTCTCGTGGCTGCCCGGCAGCAGCAAGGTCAAGCAACAGCTCATCAGCGAAGGCTACGAAGACATTCGAGACATTCCCCCGGGCAGGCTCGACAACGAACAGCAGGAATGGGTCCGGGAGGTGACCCTGTCAGGCGAGCCGTACCTCGACCCCGCGGCCGCCAGGGCTCTCGAAGCGCTGCCATATCCCCGCTATTACCTGGATTTCGAAACCGTCAGCTTCGCCGTCCCGGTATGGAAGGGGACGCGGCCCTATCGCGCCTATCCCTTCCAGTGGTCCTGTCATGTCCAGTCATCGGGAGGCGGGATCGACCACCAGGAATTTCTCGCGGCACACGATGGTCCGCCACCGATGCAGGCCTTTACCGAATCGCTCATCGATGCCGTCGGTGAGCAGGGCCCGATTTTTGTCTACACCCACTACGAACAAGCCATTATCGAGCGCATGGCCAAACGCTTCCCGCAATACAGACAGCCTTTGCGGGCGATTGTCGGGCGCCTGTACGACCTGTATCCGCTGACCAAAAAACACTACTACCATCCCGACATGCACGGCTCGTGGTCCATCAAGGCAGTCCTGCCCACCATTGCCCCGGACCTGAGTTATGCCGATGTCGGAGAAATCACCGAGGGCGGTGCAGCCGACGCTGCTTTCAAGGCGCTGGTCGCCGGTACGATCCCGGCCGAACGGCAGGAGGCCATCCGCAGGGCATTACTGGATTACTGCAGGCTGGATACGCTGGCAATGGTGCGGCTGGCCGCGGTTCTGGCCGGCTCGTAAACGGGGTATTCAGCAGCTCGGCCACGCCGGCAGTTTTTGCCACCCGTCCCGCAGTTCCCGGTGCAGCGCCCGGCAATCCGGCTCAAGCGAACCGAGCAGTGCCCAGAACCCGGGCCCGTGATTCAGAAACCGCGTATGGCACAACTCGTGCAGCAACACGCAATCCACGAGTTTTTTTTCCAGGAACAGTAGCTGGTAATTGATGCTGATGGTCCTGCGCGACGAACAGCTCCCCCAGCGGGTCTTTTGCCCCCGCACGGTAGCTTTCACAAACGGCAGGCCATGCAGATCACTGAGGTGTTGAAGCCGGGCCACCAGGTGCTTTCGTGCATGACGCGCCAGCCATCTGCGCAGTGCTGCACGAACGCGGTCAAGATCCGATACATTGCCGCGAACCATCAAGCGAAAATCGCTCCGGCTGGTGACCCGAACTGACGGCGCATCGCTTTGGCGATACTCGATCTGCCAGGCCTCCCCGGTGGCCGGCAGCAGGATCTCGTCGGGCCGTATGGCAGCGGCCTGGCGCCACCGCGAAGCATGTACACGCTGCCTGTCCAGCTGCTTCTCGATCCAGCCACGTCTTTCCATCACCAGCTGCGGAATACCGGCCACATCGAAACGACGCGGAACGATCACCTCGACACCCCGGGCAGGCGTGACCTTCAGGCTGACATGCCGGGCCCGTGCAGATCTGCGAATGGTGTATCGGGGCAGCGTCACGGTTCACTCGTGAAAAGCAGTCGGGGAATCGCGTCTTCCCCGGTCCATACCACTGCATTTTGGTCAAACCGCCGGGCGAGTTCCAGCGCGCTCGAACGATCCATCCCCAGCACCAGCAGGCCGGCTTCGTCCGGCCATTCACCCTGCGGATCGACACCTCTTCCCGGCAGCCATGTCATTTCGTCCGCATCGACCAGCGCAACCAGCTCCTGTTGCGCCCGCCGGTTCTGCCCGGCAGAACATAACCGGCTGCCCGGATTCCATGCCGTAATAAACGCCGAGCTGTTCACATCGTGTTCGGCATGCAGCCGGTCCAGCGCCTCGCATGGCTGATCGATGCGCAATACAAAGGAATCATCGCCGCCATCCACCTCGTAACGGGTGGCCCGGTAGGCTTCCAGCAGTTTACCCGACATGTAATCCCGCCGTTCGGTGGTGTAAAGATGAAAGCGCCATATCGTAACCCATGCGTTCTCCCTGCCAGCGGCCTGCGCTAGGCGCTCTTGCTCCGGCGGGCCTGTGCCCGCTGATAGACTGTCTCGAACTTTTCTTTATCCACGTTTCCCTCCAGCAGCTTCCTGAGATACAAGGTCGCTGTCATGGGGGATTCGGCCCACTGGATATAGCGCCAGCCCTCATTGGTATGGCGCAGTACTGCGCTGACACGAACGTCTTCACCAATCGGCTTGCCGTGCCCGATGCTCATCTCGAAATGCATTACCCATGCCGCCATTGCCAGGCCGGGGCCGATCTGGTTCACGTGGATGCCGTGCATCTCTTCCCGGATTGCGATCAGCATGGGTGCGCGTTTCGCCGGCGCCAGGTAGGCTCGCAGAGCCTCCTGGCCGATGAACCACCCGTCCTGCTCTTCGGCAAGATAAAAAGGCATCGGCTCATCGGCATCCCACAGTTCCAGCACGGTGGCGAAGTCCTGCGAGTTCCAGCGCTCGGCGGTGGCGTGGATGATGGCCTCGACTTCGGCCCGAACGGTGCTGTTCATTGGTTGCTCCCGGGTATTTCCTGTGTTTAGCTTCGGGTGGATATTATCCGATAATGATTCCTTTCGGGGTCATAAGAAGAACCCAGCGTGTCTGTAGATCTCACCACAGGGCCGGTAGGCGGCCACTTGCGCCGTCAGGCGACGCCGATGGCTTTCGGGCTGCTGGCGATTATCTCCTTCGATGCGGTGGATCTTTTTTTCGTCTCGCTTTTGGGTGAGGGGCCACTGGCGGCGATCAGCTTTACCTTTCCGGTGGTGTGGCTGCTCAGCAGTATCATCATCGGTTTTGAGGCCGGAGCGGCTTCCTGTATCTCCCGGGCAATCGGCAGGAACGATATGCCGATGGCACGCCGGCAGACGACGGATACGGTGATGCTTTCCGGGTTGACCAGCCTGGTACTGTGCCTGGTCGGGCTGATGAGTATCGGCCCGCTGTTTCGCTTGCTGGGGGCGACGGATGAGTTGCTGCCGCTGATCGGCGACTATATGGGGATCTGGTTTTTTGCCGAGCCGGCGGCCGCGGTGATGTGGACCTGCCTGGCGGCGGTGCGGGCGCGCGGCAATTCCCTGCTGGAAGGAAAGATCATCACCATGGCGGCGGTGATCAACGCGATACTGGATCCGATCTTCATATTCGGCTGGTTGGGCTTCCCGCGCATGGAAATTGCCGGTGCAGCACTGGCCACGCTGGTGGCCAACCTGGTCATGCTGGCGGGCACACTGGTCTATCTTCATGTGCGTCTGCGGGTGTTTGCGACCCCCTTTACGGCAATCCGGAATATTCTGGTTTCATGGCGGGAGATGCTGCGCATCGGTTTGCCGGCGATTGCCACCAACGCAATCGTGCCGGTTTCCAACGGCATCATCGTTGCGATGGTGGCAACCTACGGCATCGACGCAGTGGCCGGGTTCGGCGTGGCGATGCGCATCGAGCCGCTGGTGCTGATCGTCTTCTTTGCGCTGTCGGCGGTGACCAGTCCGTTCATGGGGCAGAACTATGCGGCCGGGCAACTCGACCGGGTGGCCGAGGCGCGGATCACCATCGCGAAGTTCAGTCTCTGGTTTGGCCTGTGCCTGGCGGCATTGCTGGCGCTTGTGGCTTACCCGCTGGTGTCGCTGTTCAGCGACAACGAGCTGATTCGCCCGGTCGCCGTACATTATCTGTGGATCATGGCCATCAGCTACGGCGCCTACGGCATGGTGATGACGACCAATGCATCGTTCAACGGGATGGGTTACCCGCTGCCGGGAGTGGTGATATCCGCTGTGCGAACGCTGATACTGTTGTTGCCGCTGGCCCTGCTGCTCAAGCTATGGTTCGGCTTAACGGGTATATTCATGGCTTCCGCTGTTTCCAACATCGCGCTCGGTCTGCTGGGGTTCATATGGCTGGGCCGACGTATTGAACGCCTCCGCCGAAGCCAGTACAGTGGCAGCCAGTTTCAAACACCTTGAATATCAGGAGTCACCGAATGACCGACAAGCAATGGGATCAGCCGCCAGAGATGCAGATCGATGTGAGCAAGGTTTATCACGTCAACATCGAAACCAGCCGCGGCACGATCGAACTGGAGCTTTTTCCCGAGCATGCACCAAAGACAGTGAACAATTTCGTGTTCCTGGCCGAAGAAGGGTTTTACGACGGCGTGAGCTTCCACCGCGTGATCGCCGATTTCATGATTCAGGGAGGCGACCCTACCGGCAGCGGTATGGGCGGGCCGGGCTACAAGTTCGAGGATGAGTTCGACGGCAATCCCCTGACGCATGAGACAGGTGCGCTTTCGATGGCCAATGCAGGGCCGGGGACCAACGGCAGCCAGTTCTTTATTACCCACGGGCCGACACCGCATCTCAATGGCCGGCACACGGTATTCGGCAAGGTCGTCAGCGGGCAGGATGTCGTCGATGCCATCCAGCAGGGCGATACGATGGACAGCATCACCGTCAACGCAGCATAGAAAACAACAACAGCAGGAGGATTGCCATGCGGCTTTATACCTTTGCGGTGACACCGAATAACAGGAAGGTCGTCGCTTTTATCAAGCACTACGATCTGGATGTCGAGATTCACCAGGTCAATTTCGCCAAACAGGAAACCAAGCAGCCGGAATACCTGAAGATTCATCCGATGGGCAAGGTGCCGGCGCTGGTGGACGGTGATTTCAATCTCTGGGAGTCGAATGCCATTCTGACTTACCTGGCCGCAATATTTCCAGAAACCTGCGGTGTACCGACGGACCCCAAGGGCAGGGCGGATATCGACCGCTGGCTGCACTGGCAAAGCTCCCACCTGATGCCGGCCATGGGGGCGCTGAAGGCCGGGGAGGAAACCGATCTCGAGTCGCTGCAGCCGTTGCTGGCGGTGCTCGATCAGCAACTCGCGGGCCGGGAGTTTATTCTCGATGAGCTGAGCGTGGTGGATTTTGCCATTTCCGTATACCTGTTGACCAAGCTGGGCCGGAAGCTGGATTATTCGGGACACCCGAATCTGACTGCCTGGCGTGACCGGATGTCGCAGATGAAAGGCATCGTTGAGTCACAGGTCAAAAGGCCGGGACCGAAATAGGACGCCTCGGTCCGGTTGACAGTTCAGTTTTGAGAACGAATTCACTTCGTATGCCTGGGGATTTGAGTATTTTGGTTTGACAATTGAGTGCGAAATTTTTGTCAGGGTGCGGTTATGACCAAACTGAGAGCATTTCTTATTCATCTTTCCATCAGTACCCTGGTGGTCGGTACTGTTCTGGCTGTCATCTATTTTCTCTGGTATCCGGATCCATACCTGCGGATTTCCGGCGCTGCAAAGGTCATCGGCATGCTGATTGGCGTCGACCTGATCCTGGGGCCGTCGCTGACACTGATGCTGTTCAAGCCGAAAAAGCCGGGACTGGTGTTCGACCTGTCGGTGATTGCGGTCGTCCAGCTGGCTGCGCTGGTCTACGGGGCGGCGTCGATTTACGAAGAGCGGCCTTACTACCTGGTCTTCAGTGTGGATCGCTTTGAAGTGGTGCCGCAAAAGGATGTCGATACCTCGTTGATCGAATCCGAGCCGTTGAAAACCAAGCCCTGGGCCGCGCCGATTCTTGCCGTGGCCCGGCTTCCGGAAGATCTCGAGGAGCAGCAGCAGCTGTTGATGGAAATTCTTGAAGGGAAGCCGGATATCGAGCGGCGTCCGGAGTACTGGAGCCCGTATGAGGAAAGCGTCGATCTGGTGATGGAACGCGCCAAACCGCTGGTCGAGCTGAAAGTGGAGGATGAGCGTATCAGGCACAGAATCGCCGAGCTGTCGCGCCGGTACCCGGACAAGAACCGGCTGCTGTATCTGCCGGGCAACTGGAAGACGCATGCCTTTACACTGGTGCTCGACGGTGCAACCAAAAAGCCGATCGGCACTATTCTTGCCGATCCCTGGGCCATGGGCGCATCCTAGTTGAGCACGGTACTGCTCATCGCCGTCATTGGCCTGGTCCTGGCGGCGATCTACATCTACAACCGTCTGGTGAAGGACCGCAATCATGTGCGCTCGGGATGGGGCGATATCGATGTACAGCTGACGCGGCGCCATGATCTCGTCCCGCAGCTGGTCGAAGCGGTGAAAGCCTACGCAGCCTATGAGAAGGCAACGCTGACCGCTGTGACCGAGCTGCGCATGCGCAGCAGCGCGGCGACGCGCCTGGCGGACAAGGCAGCGATCGAGGACGAGATGGAGCAGGGTCTGCATCGCCTGATCGCCCTTGCCGAAGACTATCCGGATCTCAAGGCCAGCGAGAATTTTCTCGAACTGCAGAAGCAGCTCACCGAGGTGGAAGATTACCTGCAGTATGCCCGGCGTTTTTACAACGGTGCCGTGCGGATCCTGAATACGCGTATCGAGTCTTTTCCACATTTGCTGATCGCCGGGTTTTTCGGGTTTCGGCAGGCGGAATTTTTTGAGGCCGCGGGTGCTGAAGTTCGATCGGCACCGCGAATCGGGTTGAACTGAATGAAACGATTTCTGCCGGTGCTTTTCGGCCTGCTGTGGATATCGGCGGCAGCGGTCAGTGTCCTGGCCGAAGAGCGCATTCTTTCCTACGACAGCGAGATCACCGTTGCCGCGGACGGCTCGATGACGGTTGTCGAAACCATTCGGGTACGGGCCGAGGGGCGCAATATCCGCCGCGGCATTTATCGTGATTTTCCGACCGACTACAAGGACCAGTACGGCAACCATTACAAGGTCATGTTCGATGTGCTGGGTGTCAGCCGCGACGGTGGCAGCGAGTCATTCCGTACAGAAAGGCGTTCCAACGGCGTGCGGGTCTATGCTGGCCGCAGCGATGTGATTCTGCAGCCCGGAGAATACACCTACCGGATCCGGTATCGCACCGATCGTCAGCTCGGTTTTTTCGACGACCATGACGAACTGTACTGGAACGTTACCGGCAATGGCTGGGTGTTTCCGATCGAGCGCGCCAGTGCTACGGTCATCCTGCCTGAAGGCATCCCCGACGCTTCGATTTCCATGGAAGGATATACGGGGGTTTATGGCCGCACCAGCCAGGACGTTGTCAGCAGGGTAGTCAATGGCCGGGCGATAGTCGAGACCACCCGCGGGTTGGCCGGAGGCGAGGGTCTCACGCTGGTTGCCGGCTGGCCGAAGGGTTTTGTCGATGAGCCCGGCCCGCTGGATCGCCTGGGTTACCTGCTCAAGGATAATCTCGGGTTACTTCTCGCGTTGTCGGCACTGGCGCTGTCCGCCTGGTATCTGTACTTTGTCTGGTCGAAGTTCGGCCGGGATCCCGAGGCGGGCGTGGTGTTTCCACACTACGAACCACCGAAGGGTTTTTCGCCGGCTTCGGCGCGATTTATCTCCAGAATGTCCTACGACGCCAAGACGCTGACCGCCGCCGTGATCAACCTGGCGGTCAAGGGGTTTATCGAGATCGACAAGACCGGGGAAGACTATGTCCTGACGCAAAAGTCATCTGACGAACCGCTCGCGCCCGGTGAAAAGGTGCTGTACGCAAAACTGTTTGCCGGCGGGCCGGTGCTGGAACTGGACAACAAGAACCACAAGGAGATTCTTCTGGCGAAAGCGCACCACAATGCAGCTTTGAGAAGAAATTATGAGAAGATCTATTTCCTGACCAATACGCCGCTGCTGCTGCCGTCTTTTCTGTTGTCTGTAGTGGTCGCAATAGGCATCGCGGTTGCTGATCTCGGTGTGCCGGTGGTAATTGCCGTGTTCGTAGTCAATTTTCTGCTTCATGGTGTTTTTTACTACCTGATGCGTGCGCCGACGCAAAAAGGACGCAGGTTGCTCGACAAGCTCGAGGGTTTCAGGCTGTACCTGGATGTAGCGGAAAAAGAGGCGCTCAATTTGCGTAACCCGCCGGAGAAAACGCCCGAGCTGTTCGAGCGTTACCTACCCTTCGCGCTGGCACTGGGTGTCGAGCAGGCCTGGGCAGCCCAGTTCGCCGGCGTGTTTGCCGCGCTCAGTGCGCAGGGCGAGGATTACCAGCCGCGCTGGTACCGTGGCAGTTTCAATTCCATGCGGCTGGGCAATTTTGCTTCCAGTGTCGGCAGCTCGCTGAATTCGGCGATTTCCTCTGCGGCGACTGCGCCGGGGTCGTCTTCCGGCGGCGGCGGGGGCGGGTTTTCCGGCGGTGGTGGCGGCGGTGGGGGTGGCGGCGGCTGGTAGCGCGCCGCGCTATATCTGGGCGGTATATTGAGTGAATCGATCCAGATACGCATAATGAAGTGACACCAGTCAGGGGAATGCCATGTCAGCAGTAGAAGCACTGGATCCGCATATTGCCTATTGCGGTCTCGACTGTTCGGGGTGCGATATTTACCGGGGCACGAAACTGGAAGATGGTCAGTTACTCCAGAACTATGCAGACAAGGTTTTTTCCCAGTTCAAGATCGAGATCGATCCTTCGACTCTGAATTGTCATGGCTGTCGCGATGTGCGACCGAAGTCCGGGTTTTGCGCCCGTTGCGAAGTTCGCGCCTGCGCGATCGATCGCGGCCTGGAAAACTGCGCGACCTGCGAGGACTATGGCTGCGATAAGCTGCAGAGCGTGCACACCGCGATGATCAGCGTTGGCAAGGCAGTCGATGGCGTGGCGACGGCGAGCCTGAATCTTCAGGCCATCCGGCAGGAAAAGGGGCTGGAATAGCGCATGTACTGGAAGACGGTCCCGCAGGCGGAATATGCGGGGGACATCCCGGTTCGGGAAGCCTGGGACAGGCTGCAGAGTGACGCCACAGCGATTCTCGTCGATGTGCGCACCGAAGTTGAATGGCGGCTGGTCGGGCGGCCCGATCTGCGTACCCTTAATGCCTAGCCGGTATTCCTGCAGTGGGTGACCCGCGATGGGCCGAACCCGGATTTCATTACCGATCTCAAGGCAGCCCTGGACGAGCGCGGGGCGGCGGCCGATACCGTGCTGATGTTCCTGTGCCAGTCAGGCGGCCGTTCGAAAATTGCCGCCGGGCAGTGCGCCGCGCTGGGGTACAGCCGGTGTTTCAATATTGCCGAGGGTTTTGACGGCGACCTCGATGAGTACAAGCACCGCTGCAGTATCAACGGCTGGCGTGCCGCGGGTCTGCCGTGGGTGCAGTCCTAGCTTAGCTTCGGCAGCACAGCTGTTGCCAGTAATTTCGTTTGTTCTACCATGGCGGCCTGGCGTTCGCCGTGCGGGTGGGGAACCGGTGAGCCGCCCAGAACGTAAACGTGGTCCAGCCCCATCTCGATGAGGGGTTGCAGGCGGTCGAGACATTTTTCCGGCGGTCCGCAAATCGAAAACCAGTCGACGAAGTCATCGTCTACCAGTTCAAGGTGCGAGCCTTCTTCCTGGGCGTGGTGTTGCATATCGTATTGACGCTGCATCTTGATCGCCAGGCCCTTGAGCTGCGGCGGCAGGTGATCGACCGGCGCGTTTTTGATACCGGCAAAATGCGCCACCATACCGGCGATCATTTTTCCAAGTTGAAGGGCACGCTGCTCATCCGGATCGCAAACGATATTGAGAAAAGCACCCACGCTGAGTGAGCGGCGATCGCGACCGGTTTCCTTGAGGCGGGCATTCAGCGTGTCGAATGCCCAGCGCAGGCGTTCCGGGGCACTGCCAACCGCAAAGCTGATCCGGTCAGCCGTATCGGCAGCCATGCAGATGGTTTTCGGGCCGGTGCAGGCGATATCGACCGGCACGGGGGGAACGATGGCGGGGTCCAGCCAGCGCAGCCCGGTGCGTTTATCCCCCAGCATGACTTCCTCACCCCGCAGGTAGGCGCGAATGTTTTCTACATAGGTCCTGAGCTGTGCCGTCGTGGCGTTCTTTTCCCGATGTGTGCTGCCGAGGAGTCGCCCCTGCCAATCACGCAGATCGCACGGTTGCCGGATTCCTGCTGCAGGCTGGCGATGGCGGTCGCGGTGACGGCCGCATCCCGGGTGACGGGATTGGTGACCCCGGTGCCCAGGTGCAGCGAAGAGGTGGCCGCTGCCGCGAGGTTGAGCTGCCCGTAGGGGTCCGGGCTGAGGTTCTGGGTATCCGGGCACAGCAGATAGTCGAATCCCATGGCTTCGATTTCTGTTGCCAGTCTGGCCGTGTAGCCCGGTGAGGCTTCCATGACGATACCGAATTCAGTCATGGGGCGATCATAGCACCGCTCATCGGCAGCCTGATGACAAATGACACCCCGCCGCCATTCTCGAAATTGTGTGCGGACACCGTGCCACGATGAAAATCGACAACCAGTTTTACGATGGTCAGGCCGAGTCCCAGGTGTGGCCGATCGTCCCTGGCTTTCCTGATGGAGACCATGGAGTCGAACAGTTGCGCGCTCATCGATTCGGGCAAAGCAGGACCATCGTTGCTGACGGTGATCCGTGCGTCGTTGCCCTGTGCTGCCAGCCGGAACGTGATTCTGCCGTTATCGGCACAAAAATCGGCTGCATTATCCATGAGCTTGTCGAGCATCTGCGCCAGTAGTTCCGGGCAGCCCTCGATGGTGAGTGCTGTTGCAGGGAGTTCCAGGTCGATTGCCTGATCGGGGTATGCGCTCCGGTAGCCCGCCACGTTACCCTGCAGAAAGTCATTGAGCAGCACGGGTTCGGTGTCTGCCGTCGTGATGCTTTCCTCAACCCTGCTCGCAGCACTCATGGCATTGAGGATATGGCCCAGGCGCACGCTGCCCTGCCTGGCCCGTTCGAGATAGCTGTGCATCTGCTCATGCGACTGTTCATGTGGCTGCTTCGGGGAGTTTTGCTGCTCGAGGTTGTCGAGGGAGCTGCGTACAACGGCCAGCGGAGTACGCAATTCGTGCGACAGCTTGGCGGAAAGCGTGCGCAAATATTCCGTGTATTCCTCGATGCGGCCGAGCAGTTCGGAGAAATTGCGGCCCAGGTCGCCGAGTTCGTCACTGCCCCACTGTTCCGGGAAATCGCCCGACAGATGCCCGTCAGGGGCCATGACGGCCCTGACATTCCGGCCGAGGCGGCGAATACGAAATGACAGCCAGCTTGCGTAGGCGACCAGCCCGAAACCAATGATCAGGGTTGCCACGATAGTGATCAGCAGCAGCCTGCGCATTGCGGCATTGGTCAGCGACAGAACCTGGTTGCTGGTTTGTTCGGCCACGACAGCACCGATGACAGTGCTGCCCGTTGTCTCCGTCCCGGTCAGCGGAAACGCTGCGCTGACGATCGCGCTTCCGGTCTGCCCGTCACCGGCATACCAGGCGGTCCGAATCCTGCCGTTCAATGCATCGGTTATTTCCGGCCGCGCGAGTTTTCCCTTGCGGGGCGTGTCGTAGCGTGCGGTCCTTTCCGGGTCATCCATGATCCATCGGTACAGCGCTTCCAGCAACCAGGTGCCCGGTGGTGCGGAATCCGGCGCCGGGGCGTGCCGGACGAGACTGCCGGAGGACGCGCGCAGCCAGTGCTGGTTGTCTACGACCGACAGTTGCAGGTTGTCCTGGGTAAACAGGTCCAGCACCGAAGCAAGTGCAGCGCTGTCGCGGATGATCCTTCCGGGCCGGCCGGTCGGGGAAGTACTGCCGGCCCAGCGCTCAGGGGTGCTGCTGTCGATGACGGCAAACCCGAGATAATCGCCGATCATGGTTGCCGGCAGGCTGAGCTCCAGCTGATAACCCTGGTCGGTATCCCGCCAGGCACCGCGGATGCGAGAGTCGGTGACGATCTGGTCGCCGAGCAGGCTGCGTGCACTGAGTTCGCCGGGCGCTTCGGGTGTCAGCCAGTAGCGTTGTACGGTACCGTCGCCGATCAGCGACAGGATGATATGGTCGCCGTTCGCGATGCCGGGTTGTGACGGGTTGTGATAACGGACGGTGTCATCGGTGACATCGAAGTACAGCCAGGCCGTGGTGCCGTTGGTGGCTGCAAGGAAGTTCACCCGGCCGGAGGAACCGGGAAAATCGAAGTTCTGAAAATCGTCCCGGACATCGCGCCATTCATCAGGATAGCCGTCTGCAATGGCATGCCTGGCGGTGGTATGAAGGTACAGCGTGGATGTGGCGCGTTCCTGCGGGCCGGTATCGGCCAGCTCGTTCACCAGCGCCGGCCTGCCGTTGATCGTCATTGCGACTGCCCGTGCGGTGGACAACAGTGCCTGCTGCTGTCCCTGTCGCAGCGCAGTTTCCATGTCCCTAATATAAGTGCAGCCGGCCCACGGCAGACACAAGGCGAGCAGGCTGACCAGGACAAGCTGAAGGCGCAGCTTCATTCAGTATCGGGCCGCCAGCGGTAGCCCATTCCGTATTCTGTCTGGATGGGGTCGGCTTGCGCGTCGACTTCACTGATTTTCCTGCGGATGCGTTTGATCATCGAGGTAATGGTGTTTTCCTCAACCACCAGTTTGCCTGCCTGCATCAATTGTTCCCGGCTTTTAAGGTGGCCGGGGTGACGGGCGAGTGCTGCGACGACCCAGCACTCGGTAACGGTCAGGTCGATTTTCTCGTCCCGCCAGGTGGCTGTCGCGCAATCGGTATTGACCAGTAACGGACCTTGCCTGATGGTCCCCGATTCGTCCGTATCCGTGCCCCGGGCAGCGATTCTCCGAAACAGCGCATTCACCCGTGCCATCAGGTGAACCAGGGAAATATCCTTGGTCAGATAATCGTCGGCCTCCAGGCGCAGACCGGAGATCTTGTCCGCATCGCTGTCGCGGGCCGAGAGAAAAATGATCGGCAGCCGGGCGGAACGCCGGCGCAGGAACTTGCACAGTTCAAACCCGCCTTCGGGCTCGTCACCGAGTCCGATATCGATAATGACCAGGTCGGGCAGCCGCTGTCCGAAAGCGGTAACAGCCGACGCGCGGTCGTAATAGTGACTGACCCGGTACCCCTGTTGCTTCAGGGCATCCTGGTAGTTGGCAGCCAGCGCTGCCTCGTCTTCGACTATGGCGACCAGTTTTGACACCGACTGATATTAACACTGAAAAAAAGGGGGCAGCAGAACTGCCCCCAATACCAGGGAGATAGCGACAACGAAACTCTATGGTGTGGCCACCTGGGCAACACTGCTTTGGTCCACGCTGTCCTGGTCGATCGCGGGCTGCAGCTCGATCGTTACGCGTCGTTCCAGCGCGTAGGCGTCATAGTCTTTATCGGCTGCCTGTGACTGGCTGGCGCCAAAGCTTCTGGTCGTGATGCGGTTGCCGGCGACACCCCAGGCCGTGAGCAGCTCGGTAATGCTTTCAACCCTCTGGCTGGAGAGCTGTTCGTTGTAGGTATCGTCGCCACGCGGATCGGCATAGCCGCTCAGCAGCACATTGATGTCGGGCTGTTCTGCGAGAAATCGTGCCAGCTGCGCGACACGGTTTTCGCTTTCCGCGAGCAAAGCGCTTTCACCGGTATGGAACAGGACCTGGAATCTGAGGGTTTCCGAGGCCAGGCGCTGGTACTGCGCTGTTGCTTCGTTTGCGGCGAGCAGTCGCTGTTCCAGCTGCCGCTCCAGGACCCGGCTGCTGTTTTTTGTATCCGCAAGTTCCTGTTCGAGGCCGTCGTATTCATAGCCCCTGGCGACATTTTCACCGAGCCAGACGCCGGTAAATGCACCGGCGAGAAAGCCGATGGGCCCCCCCAGGAGCCCGCCGGCTACCGTAGCACCGGTAAAGATCAGCCCTTTTTTGCCGGAGTGTGGGTCGGGCTCGGCCATGCCGGTGCCCGGAATACCCATTGCAAGCGTGAAAACGATGGCGGTAGCAGTGATCAGGTAGTTTTTCATAACGGAGATCCTCTTTATCGGTAGACGCTGGACAGCATAGGAGCGCAAAAAGGAAGG